>JAISAI010000132.1 GCA_031266795.1 Eubacteriales Family XIII. Incertae Sedis bacterium | reverse complement strand
GCCGCAGCGCGGATATAAAGTAGATGGTATGAAACGAGGAACGAAGGCGCTGCTTGTCATCTTTGTCGCGTTGGCTGCGGGCCTGTATATGTATCTTTTTGCGATACCCAAGATCGAGGGGATGAGCGAGAACACCGCTGTGCTTGAGTACGGCGATTTGCACGTGCTCGACAAGGCCGAGGTGCTCGTCGTACGCGACGAGACGCTTTTCGGCTCGAAAAAGAGCGGCGCGGTCAGCTACGAGGAGGCCGAGGGCACGAAGGTGAGAAAGGGCGTCAAGCTCATGTCCGTCGACGGGGGCGCGGGGCCCGCGACGTCCACCGCGATCGGCGGCGTCACGGAGGGCGCGGGCGACGCCCTGAAAATGACGGGCTCGTTCAAGGCGAACCGGACGGCTGTCGTGAGCTATTACGCCGACGGGTATGAGAACACATTGTCGGCCGAGACGATGCAATCAATCTCGCGGGACGAGATGGGCGCCTGCCCGTCTGTCGGCACATCACTGAAGACAGACCGCGTGGCGGCGGGCGACCCGGTCTACAAGCTCGCGAACAACAACGAATGGTACATGGTATACTGGACGAAGGCCGGGGACGACTCGGAGCGCTACGCCACGGGCAGCGCGGTGACGGTGTCGCTTGGGGACGCCATGATCGACGCCGAGGTATACTATGCCGAGCCTGACGGCGCTATGCTGAAGGTGATACTGCGCTCGGATATGTACTACGAGGATCTCATGCGCGTGAGGAAGACCGACGCGGAGATAGTGTTCGCCGAGTACAAGGGGCTGATAGCCGACAGCAAGAACATAGTGGAGAGGGACGGCGCGGACGGCGTGTTCGTCAAGCAGCGCGGCGGCGGGTACACGTGGATCCCCGTGAAGATACTGAAGGAGACGGACGGCAAATGCACATTGGCCTCAGGCGTGTATTACGACGAGGGCGGTGAACAGGTGGATACGGTGGACTACTACGACGAGGTGCTCGCCGACCCGGGGGCAGAGGGATATGAATAACGGGATAGCGGAAAACATAGCGGCTGTGAGGGAACGCATCGCCGCCGCGGCGGCCAAATCCGGCCGCGACGCGGGCGGCGTGAGGCTTGTGGCCGTATCCAAAACGCGCAGCGCGGAAGAGATACAGGCCGCTTTTGAGGCGGGTATATGCGACTTCGGGGAGAACAAAGTCCAGGAAATAACGTCCAAATACGATATACTGCGGGGTTTCACAAAAGAATCAACAAAAAACCGCAATATAAAGTGGCATATGATTGGACATCTGCAAAGGAATAAGGTAAAATACATAACAGATAAGGTCTGTATGATCCATTCGGTGGACAGTTTGAGGCTTGCCGAAGAGATAGATCGCAGATCGAGCGCAAGCGGTGTGACGATGGACGTGTTGCTCCAGGTCAACGCTGCGGCGGAAGAGAGCAAGTCGGGCGTCGCCCCGGGAGATGTGAGACAGCTTGCGGCGGACATCTTGGATCGTTGCGACAACATAAGGATGAAGGGTTTGATGACTATCGCGCCGGCCGTGAAGGAGCCGGACGACGCGCGCGTTTATTTCAGCGAGGTACAGTCGCTGTATGATGCGGTAGGGCGCGAGTTCAAATGCGAAAGGCTTGACTTCGACTGCCTGTCTATGGGTATGACCCATGACTTTGAAGTCGCTGTCGAGGAGGGCGCGAATATAGTGAGGGTAGGAACCGGTATATTTGGCCCGAGGGTTTACGCGCAGGGAGTGTAGCCCGGCACGAGAGGGGCCGGCGCTGTAACGGAGGATATGTTTAATGGCTTTTTTCGACAAACTCAAAACATTGGTCGGAGTTGAAGACGATGAGTTCACGGAAAGCTATCTCGATGAAGAGCCTATACAGCCGAAGCCGCAGTCCGTATACGGCCTCGGCGAGCAAAACCGGACGATAGGCAGGGACAGGCCCGTATGGACGCCCCCGTCCCGCAGCAGCCAGCCTTCCCCGCTGTACAGCGACAACCATGTGCGCTCCATCAGGAGGGAGAGGGACAACGTGTTGGGCCAGTCGGCCGGCAGCACGCTCAGGGCGCTCACCCAGAAGTTCAAAATAGTCGTGGTCGAGCCCAAACATTTTCAGGACAGCACAAAGCTCGTAGACAACCTCAAATCCCACAAGCCCGTGATCATCAATCTCGAAAAAGTCGAGACGGACACGGCGCGGAAGATATTCGATTTTCTCAGCGGGGCTACGTACGCCCTCTCAGGCAATGTGCAGAAGATAGCCAACAACATCTTCGTCTTTCTCCCCGACAATGTAGACGTTACGACGAATGCCGAGCAAGAGGGGTCGGGCTTCGCGGCGTCGGACGGCAACCCATGGCAGAGATAGCCAGCAGCCCGGGGTACAGGTGACGTCATGTTTGATTACTGCGTTAGTCTTATCGTAAACATCCTGATGTGGATACTGATAGCCCAAGCCATCTTGAGTTGGTTCGTCAATCCGTACAGGGGAAGCGCGTCGAGGGCATTGACGTCAATATATAACGGCCTCTCTTCGTTCACGTACCCGCTCACGCGCCCGGCGAGGGCCGTGCTCGCGAAAATCAATACAGGCCCGATGGATTTCTCGCTGCTTCTTACCGTGCTATTCCTCATACTGATACGCGAGATTCTTATAAGGTTGATATAGGAGAGGATCATGATAACACCGGCGGAAATTCAGAAGAAGGCGTTCACGAAGGGCGTGAGGGGCTACAAGGAAGACGAGGTGGACAGCTTCCTCGATCTCATCACGCTCGACATGGACAAGCTCATGCAGGAAAACAATGTCCTGAACGAGAAGACACACACGCTCAACGCCGAGATCGAGCGTTACCGCAACTCGGAAAACGCCATATTCGATACGCTTGAATCGGCCAAAGCCCTTATGGCCGACATATCGTCGAGCGCGGAGAAGCGGGCGGAGATCGTCCTGAGAAACGCGGAGCTCGACGCCGACCGCGTGCACAGGGAGGCGAGGGAGTCCGTCGAACGCATCACGGAGGAAGCCGTCGAGATGGTGCGGAGGTGGGAGCAATTCAAGACGAGGTACAAGAGCCTGCTTCAAAATGAGCTCGAACGCTTCGAGAACCTCAGCAAGGATTTCATGCCCGAGGGCGACGCGCACAGGCTCAGGTTCTATTCCGACACATTGCCGGGGGCGCCCTCAAGAAAGGACGACGCGGGGCCGTCGGCCCAGCCCGCCGTCGGCTCAGGCGATTTTGACGCGAGCAAGACGATCAATCAACAGAAACGAAACGGACGGTGAAACTCTTTTGACGGGTACGCGCGCGTTCATACACTGCCTGTCGGTCACGGCCGCCGTGCTCATGGCCGACAGATCCACGAAATATTTAGTAGATATATTCATACCGGTCGGCGCCGCCGTGCCGAGCGGCGACGCGTTCGTGAAGCTCCTCCACACGCTGAACGACGGCGTGGCCTTCAGTCTGTTCCAAGGGCACAGGGCGCCGCTCATCGCGCTTCAGTCCGCGCTCGTGGCCGTCATCGTGGCACTCATGTTCGTCGCGTACCGGCGCATCAAGCATGCGCGCTGCCCCTTTATGGTGATGACGGCGTTCTCGCTCATGCTCGGCGGCGGGCTC
The DNA here is from genome assembly GCA_031266795.1 of Eubacteriales Family XIII. Incertae Sedis bacterium. Taxonomy (GTDB): domain Bacteria; phylum Bacillota; class Clostridia; order Peptostreptococcales; family Anaerovoracaceae; genus JAIRPC01. Next base: position 3,291 of record JAISAI010000132.1, on the reverse strand, counting down.
GGCAACCTGTGGGACCGCGTCAGCACGGGCTTCGTCACCGACTTCGTCTCCATCGGCGGCTTCGCCGTATTCAACACGGCCGACGCGTGCCTCGTCGCGGGCTGCGGGCTGCTCGTGCTGTACATGCTGCGCTATTCGGACAGTATAAAGGACGGCGATAGTAGTGATGAGAGTAATGTAAAAGAGACTGATCAGGACGGCGGCCCCGGGGCGGGGGGCGACGATGCCGTATGAACAGTAGGGACGGTGAGCTGTTCATCGAAACGGGCGAGCGTTCTGAGTACGATGTGGAGTTCGCGGATGGGGACGCGGGGAAGCGCATAGACGCGGCGATCGCGGAGTACCTGCCCCAGATGAGCCGCAGCAGGGCGCAGTACCTCATAGAGGAAGGCGCCGTCACGCTCGAGGGCAGGGAAGCCCCCCTCCAAAAAAGCTACAGGGTCAAGCCCGGCGACGCCGTCCACCTCTCGGATCCGGTCAGGATTCCGCTCAAAGTCAAACCCGAGAATATCCACATCACCATCGTTTACGAGGACGACGACGTGATCGTGATAGACAAGCCCAAGGGCATGGTCGTCCATCCTTCTCCCGGCCATGAGACGGGAACGCTCGTGAACGCCCTCCTTTATCTCGCCCATAGGAGCGGGCGCGGGCTGCCCGTCATCAACGGCGAGGTGAGGCCCGGCATAGTCCACCGCATAGACAAGAACACGAGCGGCCTCATCGTGGCCGCAAAGACGGACGCGGCCCACAGGGGCCTGTCGCGGCAGTTCGCCGAGCACAGCATCACGCGCGAGTACGCGGCCATAGCCGTGGGCCCGTTCAAGGGCGACGAGGGCGTCATAGACCTGCCCGTAGGCCGCGATCCCGCGGACAGAAAGAAGCAAAAGGCGCTCGGCCCGGATGGGGCGGCGGCATATCCAAATTCGCGGCTGCCGTTCGGACAGGCCGGGTCGCTCGCCGCGCCCGAGCCCCCGCCCGGCTTTCGCCGCGCCGTGACGCACTGGCGCGTCAGCGAGCGCATCGGCGGATACACCGTGCTGACGCTGCGGCTCGAAACGGGGCGGACGCACCAGATACGCGTCCACCTCGCGCGGGTAGGCAGGCCCGTCCTCGGCGACGATCTCTACGGCCCGGCGCGCACGGCCGCGTCAAACCGCAAGAGGGGCGAAAGCCAATACCTGCACGCGCGCTCCCTCGGATTCGTCCACCCAAGGTCGGGCGAATACGTGGAGTTCACATCGGGGCTTCCGGAGTATTTTGAGCGTAAGCTCGCGGAGCTGAGGAAACGCTGATTCCCTCAGGCTCCGGGCAGGCCGGGCTTGACGTAGACCGTCCTGTTGTGTGTGAATATCACCATGCCCGGCTTCGCTCCCGACGGTTTCTTTACATACCTGACGAGGCAGTAGTCGACGGGCACGCTCTCCGACTGCTTCGCTTTGCTGTAGTAGGCGGCGACGCGCGCGGCCTCGCGCACGGAGCCCTCGTCGAAACCGGGGGGGACGCCGTCCGCCGAGGCGACCTTTGGGCCGCCGGACGCCGCGCGCTTTGTCAGTATGACGTGCGAGCCCGGAATATCCTTCGTGTGAAGCCACAGGTCGTCGGGCTTCGCCTTTTTCAGCGTCAGCTCGTCGTTCTCCCTGCCTGAGCGCCCGACGTAGATCGCGAGCCCCGCGCCGCTTTCGTAGCGCAGATACTCCTTCTTCACGCTCCTCTTCGCGCGCTTCGCACTGCGGCGCCTCATGTAGCCGAGCTCCGTCAGCTCCTCGCGCAGCCCGTCGACATCCGCGTCGTCGGCCGCGTTTTCCATGAAGACCTTGTACGATTCGAGGAATGTGATGTCGCGCTCCGCGATGTCGAGCTGCTTTGCTTTTTCCGTGAGCGCCGTCTTGAGCTTTGCGTATTTCTTGAAATACCTCTGCGCGTTCTGCGCGGGCGTGAGCAAAGGGTCGAGCGCTATCCTGACCGTTCCCGTCCCCGCTTCGAAATTGTCGAGCTCCGTTTCCTTCATGCCCTGCTTCAGCTTGTAGATGTTCGCGGTTATGAGCTCGCCCTTGAGCCGATGCGCGTCGGCGCGCTTCGCTTTCTCTATGTCCTCGAGCAGGCGCTGCTTCTTCAAATAGAGCTTGTCGAGGCTCCCTTTGAGCGCCTGCCTGAGGCCCGCGCATTTTTGCTCCAACCTGTTGCCGCTGTCCTTTTCCTCGTAGTAGGATTCGAGCATCGCGCTGACCGACGGGCAGCGGACGCGCTCAAGCCCGCCGTATATCCCGAGGTCGAACACGTAGTAGTCCTTCATGCGGCCGCCCCCGTCGAGAAAGATCGACGGTTCATACCGCCCGTCCGCGTCGAGCCCCTCGTAGTACGACAGGGGCCGGCCCGTCTCGTTTTCCGACTCCATGAGCGGGCCGACGCCCTTGCCCTGCGGCGGCGGCGTGTAGACTACCCCCGGAAGCGTCTGCCTGACGCGGCTCATATCCGCGTACACCCTCTTGATCGCGTCGAGCACCTTTTCGTTTTCGTCTAAGAGCATGATATTGCTGTGCTTGCCCATGATCTCGAACAGCAGCGTCCGCCTGTGGCGCAGCCCTATCTCGTCCGCCGCGTCAAACTCGATCCGGATGATGCGCTCACGCCCCACGCGGAATACGCGCTCTATGCGCGCGCCGATCAGGTGCTTCCTCAGCAGCATACAGAAGGCCGGAGGCGTCTGCGGGTTGCCGGAGCGCTTTTCCGAGATATAGAGGTAAGGGTGGCTGCCCTGTGCGGAGATGAGCAGGTCGCATCTTTTGCGAGGCGAAGAGGCGGGAGCGCCGTCCGCTTCCGCCGCGTCGTCCCCTCCGCCCGGCCCGCGGGGTGGGACGTTGACGTGCAGCAGTATCTCGTAGCGCCCCGGCTGATAGACGCGTTCCACCTTCCCCGTGGACAAAGCGCTCTCGAGTTCCATAGCGACGGCGCCGGTTACAAAGTTGTCAAAAGGCATAGAGCCTATTCCTCCTAAATGCGGATAAGTATTGGGTTTATTGCAATTATACAATATAATATGTGACGATGGACAAAGTATAGTATGGATGAAGGAGGAGTGATGTGATACGGAGTATGACGGGCTTCGGCCGCGGCGAGGCGTCGGACGGCGTGCGGCAGGTGACGGTCGAGATCAGATCGGTCAACCATCGGTACGGGGATATATCCGCGAAGCTCCCGCGCCGCTACGCGTTCGCGGAGGACGCCGTGAAGCGCTCCGTGCGCGCGGGCGTCTCGCGCGGCAAGACCGACGTCACGGTAGGCGTTCTG
>JAISAI010000088.1 GCA_031266795.1 Eubacteriales Family XIII. Incertae Sedis bacterium | reverse complement strand
TTCGGATGAGCCGCCTTCTCGCCGCTTGCGGGCGTCCACGGATTCCCTTTCCAGTCGAAGGCCTCCGCCGGAGCGTCCGTTCCCATGCCTTCCCACCAGATATCGCCGTCGGGCGTCAGAGCGACGTTCGTAAAGATCGTATTTTTCTTCGTCGTGAGCAGGGCGTTCGGATTGCTCTTCATGCTCGTGCCGGGGGCGACGCCGAAAAAGCCGAACTCCGGGTTGACCGCCCACAGCCTGCCGTCCTCGCCGATGCGCATCCACGCGATGTCGTCGCCGACCGTCCAGACCTTGTAGCCCTTGTCGCGCGCATACTCCGGCGGGATCATCATCGCGAGATTCGTCTTGCCGCAGGCGCTCGGGAACGCCGCCGCGAGGTACTCCACATTGCCTTTCGGGTCCTCGACGCCGAGGATGAGCATATGCTCCGCGAGCCACCCCTGCGTCTTAGCGAGGTAGCTGCCGATGCGCAGCGAGAAGCACTTCTTGCCGAGCAGGACGTTGCCGCCGTAGCCCGAGCCTATGCTCCATATCGTGTTGTCCTCCGGGAAGTGGCATATGTAACGGCGGTCAGGATTCAGATCGAGCTTCGAGTGCAGCCCCTTCACGAAATCAGCGCTGTCGCCGAGATAGTCCATCGCCACCCTGCCCATGCGCGTCATGATGCGCATATTCAGCACGACGTAGATGCTGTCTGTCAGCTCTATGCCGACCTTTGAAAACTCCGACGCCGCCGGCCCCATGAGATACGGGATCACGTACATCGTGCGGCCCTTCATAGAGCCGTCAAACAGCGCTCCGAGCTTCGAGTACGCCTTGTCCGGCGACATCCAGTTGTTCGTCGGGCCCGCGTCCTCCTCCTTTGATGTGCAGATGAACGTCAGATGCTCGACGCGCGCGACGTCGTTCTCCGCCGTCCGGTGATAGACGCAGCCCGGCAGCTCCGCCTGATTCAGCATGAGCACCTCGCCCGAACCCGCAGCCTCGCGCGTCAGGCGCTCCTTCTCATCCTCCGAACCGTCGATCCACACTATAGTATCGGGCTTAGTCAGCCCGGCCATCTCCGTCACCCAGTCGTTCACCGCTTTGTTTTCATATAAGCTCATCGCGTTCACCATTCCTTTCTCGTCATGCCCTCATGTCCAGCTTTCATTATATTATCATTACATCATATGTGCAAAGAAAGCGCCTTGCCTCTATGGTGAATAATCGTCTTTCGGTTTTTCTGCGGCCATTTGTGGTTCCCCGTGATATGAGAGATCGTAGTACCCATCTTCCTCTTTGAGTTCCTGGACAAGTGCAACGATAGTGTCTACGCAAGCCTCAAGGTCGGATTTAATATCGGTCTCCCAAAAGCGTAGGACGCGCCAGCCCTGCTCTTGCAGTTCTTTCGTAAAGCGCTTATCCCGCTCAATGTTACGTTCGATTTTGTTGATCCAATATTCACGATTGTTTTTCAATCGGTGTTTTTTCTGCGCCCAATCCTTTCCATGCCAAAACTCCCCATCGCAGAAGATGGCAATTTTGTACTTTACAATTGCGATATCGGGTGTGCCGGTGACCCTGTAATTCTTCCTATAACGTATACCCCGGCGCCATAAGGCTTTTTGGAGCAGCACTTCAATCGTAGTTGCCTTGCACTTTATGCGGCTCATCGTATAACTACGTTTTTCTTCGTCTGTCCGTGTGTCTATCTTTTTTACCATAGAGACCACCTATGTATTGCACCAAGAAGATAATAGTATTATATCCCATCATCCCGAAAACGCAAAAAATGCATCCACAATTGGCAGTCTATATTGAATACAATGACGCGCTTGATGCCGGCGGAAATAACAAAACAGGCAGTTTATGAATTGGCGGCTCAATGGGCTCCTACGCCACGATAGACTCTCTCTCGTCCCCTACGCTTTCGCGCGGCGGCCGCCTTTTGCTACTTTCATTCTGTTCAGGGCTTTGTTCAGGGATATTTTCGCTTTTAGGTACTCTTCGTCCGTCTGGTCTACGGCTTTCTCCCTGCGGTTCAGTATGGCTTCGGCGCGCTCTTTCTCATTCTGCGCGCGCGACAGGTCTATGTCGCCCGGCCACTCGGCCGCGTCCACGAATACCATGACTTCGTTCTTCACGTCTACGAAGCCATGGGCGCTTGCGGCTACCTTGAAGTCGCTCTGCCCGGCTTCCTGTATCCATATCTCGCCTATGTTCAGGAGCTTGCACGCCCATGTGTGGCCGGCCATGAAGCCTTCGTCGCCGTCCATGGTGCGCACTATGACGAGCTCGGCGTCCCCTTTGTAGAAGATGCTTTCCGGCGTCACTATCTCAAGTTTAAAACTCTTCGCCATTATGTTGTCCTGTCATACCGAGCCTGTTTCGGCCGTAGCGCGTGTGGATTCCGGCTCGTGGGCCGGAATGACAAATTGATTATTGCGTCAGTTTCCTGTTTCCGTGCTCTTCTTGAACTTCTCTACCACTTCGTCTATGCCGCCTACGTAGAGGAACATCGTTTCGGGTATCTCGTCGTGCTTCCCGTCGAGTATCTCGCGGAAGCCGCGCACGGTCTCCGCTATCGGCAGGTATTTGCCCGGCGTGCCCGTGAAGGCTTCGGCCACGCTGAACGGCTGCGACAGGAAGCGCTGTATCTTCCTTGCCCTCCCGACGATCTGCTTGTCCTCGTCGGAGAGCTCGTCCATGCCGAGTATGGCTATGATATCCTGTAAATCCTTGTACCTCTGCAATACCTCCTGCACTTCGCGCGCGGTGTTGTAGTGCTCGTCGCCTATGATGTTCGGATCCATGATGCGCGATGAGGACTCCAAGGGGTCGACGGCGGGGTATATGCCGAGCTCCGTGATGGCGCGCGACAGGGACGTCGTCGCGTCAAGGTGCGCGAACGTCGTCGCGGGGGCGGGGTCGGTCAGGTCGTCGGCCGGCACGTATACGGCCTGCACGGACGTGATCGAGCCCGACGTGGTCGAGGTGATACGTTCCTGCAAGGCGCCCATCTCCGTTGCGAGCGTGGGCTGGTACCCGACGGACGACGGCACGCGGCCGAGCAGCGCGCTGACCTCGGAGCCCGCCTGCGTGAAGCGGAATATGTTGTCGATAAACAGAAGGACGTCCTGGCCTTTTTCATCGCGGAAATACTCGGCCATCGTAAGTCCGGTCAGGCCTACGCGCATACGCGCCCCCGGCGGCTCGTTCATCTGCCCGAACACCATGACCGTCTTCTCTATGACGCCTGAGTCCGTCATCTCGTAGTAGAGGTCGTTGCCCTCGCGCGTGCGCTCGCCGACGCCGGCGAACACGGATACGCCGCCGTGCTCCTTCGCGATATTGCTGATGAGCTCCTGTATGAGCACGGTCTTGCCGACGCCGGCGCCGCCGAAAAGGCCGACCTTGCCGCCCCGCGTATACGGGGCGATGAGATCCACGACCTTGATGCCCGTCTCAAATATCTGGGCCGTCGTGTCCTGCTCCTCGAACGACGGGGCCGGGCGGTGTATGGGCATTTTCTTCGCCGTGACGACGGGCCCTTTGCCGTCTATGTCATCGCCCGTCACGTTGAAGAGCCGGCCGAGCACTTCCTCTCCGACCGGGACCTGTATCGGGTCTCCCGTATCCTCGGCCTTCATGCCGCGTTTGAGGCCGTCTGTCGAGGCGAGCGCGACGCAGCGCACGACGTCGTCGCCGATGTGCTGGGCGACCTCGGCCACGATGTCGCCGTCCGGGCATTTGATCGTGACGGCGTTCAGCAGGGACGGCATATGCTCTTGGTCAAACTTCACGTCGACGACGGGGCCTATGATCTGATGAATGACTCCTTCCACTTTATCCGGCTTTGGGGCGCCCTCCCGGGCGGCGTCATTATTACCCGAATCATGTACCGCAGTCTTTGTCACTTTTGTTTCTTCACTCATTTTGGCCTCCGAAGGATCGTAAAAGCTCTTACGCTCTCTCTCATTCCAGCGCTTCCGCGCCGCTCACCACTTCTATTATCTGACGCGTGATCGCGTCCTGCCTGGCCCTATTGTAGAACAGGTTCAGATCCGAGATCATCTGTTGCGCGTTGTTCGTCGCGTTGTCCATCGCCATGTGCCGCGCCGCGTGCTCGCAGGTCGCCGACTCCACGATGGCTTGGTATATCATCATCTCCGCGTACTTGGGCACTAAGTAGTTGAACACGGCGGCCGCGGACGGGTCGTACTCCACGTATTTGTCGACGACGGACACCTCGGGGTCGGGCTCGATGTCTATCGGCAGCAGGCGCACGGATGTGACGCGCTGCTCTATGGTCGACTTGAACGAGGTGTAGACGACGACGACTTCGTCGACCTTGCCCTCGTCATACAGCTCTATGATCGGGCGCGTGATCTCGTGCGTGTCGACGAACGATATGTTCTCCGGGGGCCTGATGTGCTCGGCGACTATCTCGTAGCCGCGCCGTTTGAAGTAGTCGCGGCCCTTGCCGCCCACGGCGACGATGCTCGCTTTGCCGGCGGCCTCGCGCATCTCGATCTCCGTCTGCTTGATGATGTTCGCGTTGAAGCTGCCGGCGAGCCCGCGGTTGCTCGTGATGATCACGTAGCACGGCGACGACGGCTTCACGTCCTTGTCCGTGAGCAGGTATTTTGTCGGGATCTCGTCGGCATTGTGGAATATGTCCTCTATGGACTCCGTGACGAAGTTGAAGAGCTCGCGCGTCGAGTCGAGGGTGGAACGGGCGCGGCGCAGCTTTGCCACGGAGACGAGCTTCATCGCGTTCGTGATGTGCTCTATGCCCGTAATGCTCTTGACGCGTTTTTTTATGTCCTGTATGTTGCCGGCTCCAGCCACTCTGTTTCCTTTCGCACCCGTCACGCCGGACTTGATCCGGCATCCACGCTATGGGTTGCGGGTCAAGCCCGCAATGACGTTATTGTTTTTATTCTTCCTTTAAAAACTCCGCTTTGTATTCTTCTATGCCTTTGCGTAGCGTCTGCTCCGCGTCACCTGATAGCTCGCCTGTCTCGCGTATGGATTTTCCGACTTCGGGGTACTGCGCGTCCATGAACGGATACAGCCCTTTTTCAAAATCGGCTATGAG
>JAISAI010000046.1 GCA_031266795.1 Eubacteriales Family XIII. Incertae Sedis bacterium | reverse complement strand
ACCATCAGCGAAACCAAGGTCATCATCGAGGACGGCATAACCGTGGGCGGCAAGCCCTTGAAGGATTGCTATGAGGCCACCGGACACGCGAAAGCCTATGACTTCATGCTCTCTGCCGCCCGCGCCGAAACCCTCTCCTTTTCCGAAAAAATGGTTTTGACGCTACACAGACTTTTTTACAGCAGCCTTGACTCCGAAAATGCGGGCAAGTACCGCATACGTCAAGTTTTCATCACCGGTACGGAATATTTGCCGCCGGAGGCTTCCGAAATCCCCGCTCTTATGAGGGGGTTCGTATCGGAACTAAACGATAAAAGCAAGAAGCTACATCCTGTCATATTGGCGGCGTTCGCTCACAGGCGGCTTGTTGACATCCACCCTTTTACGGATGGCAACGGACGCACCGCGAGGCTTTTGATGAACCTGATCCTTGTGAACAAAGGCTATCAGATAGTGTCCATCCCACCGATACTGCGAACAGAGTATATCGGCGCGCTCATAGTGGCGCAGCGAGACAAGAATCCGAGCGATACGGGGTTTTTCCGGCTTATCGCGGAATGTGAAATCGAGGCACAGAAGGATTATTGCCGTATGTTCCGCATAGAGTTGCCAAAGAAAAACAAAGCGCGAGAAAGGTGATTGCGAATGCGAGGGCTCGTATGAACTCGAAATCATCGGGAACATCCTTGAGGGGGATTATGACCCGGCGTGTTATGAGGCTTTGCATGATTATGAGATGTAGCGCCTATCCGTATACGGAAGCAGGCAATCGGGCTATAACGGAACGCACATACGCTATGAACCGCAGGGGATGTAGCACTATCGCGGTCTGCAACCAAAAAGGCGGCGTCGGCAAGACTACTACCTGCGCAAATCTCGGCGTCGGCCTTGCCATGCAGGGCAAACGCGTTTTGCTTGTGGATGCTGACCCACAGGGCGACCTTACCGCGTCGCTCGGCTGGCCTAACACAGACGACCTTGAACACACACTTTCCGATCTTATGCACAGGGCTGTCCGCGACGAGCACGTGTCCATTGGCGACGCCTTGCTTACCCACCCCGAAACCAAAGGAACGGGGCTTTGCACGATGAAAAGAGGATATGAGATTTGAATCACTGAGCGGGAAAAAGCCACAAGTCATTTTGCCCGCCGCCGTTGTATAATATACGGAGAATGATACGAAAAATCATCGTTGAAATGTGAATACAAGTAAGTGAAGAAAGCAGGGATGATATGAAAGATATAGAACAAAAAATTCGTGAAGTTGACGCAACCATGTCAATGGAGGGTATGCCGCTTTCTGAAGTTGACAAGGAGAATATGCGAACGGTGTTACGCGGAGAGGTTTCGTTTAAGGAAATGAAAAATCGTATTCTTGATGAATATACGCCGAAGGGGACCGTCCATGAAAGGGTATAAGCATGACTACGAATACGAATGGGACGTCAAGTATTGTTATCCGGAATCGTTTGTCCTAAAAAACAAATTTGATATTCGCGATAAAGAAAAATTGTCCGAGGCCGAGCGCCGAAGCACCGCACTCAATATTCTGGAGATAATGGACAAGCCCGTTCGCGGCAAATTTGACTTCAATCACCTAAAGAACATCCACCGCGCTATTTTTCAGGACGTATATGCATGGGCGGGAACGCCCCGCACGGTGGATATTTCAAAGGGCAATCCGTTTTGTTTGAGCCTACATCTTGAATCATATGCCGAAAGTATCTTTGAAAAGCTCAAGGCTGAAAATCTTCTTATAGGCAAAACTCCGGAAGAAATGCCCGGACGGTTGGCCTATTATTTGAGCGAAATCAACGTACTGCACCCGTTTAGAGAGGGAAATGGGAGGACTCAGCGGGTGTTTATTGGATACCTCGCGCAGTACGCCGGACTTTCTGTGGACTTTTCACAGGTAGGCGGCCATGAAATGATCGAGGCGAGCGTACAATCTTTTTTCAGTAGATACGGAATGATGACCGAAATGTTTGAGCGCATACTATCGCCTATTTCCCCGCAAGAACGGCAGGCGTTTCATGAAAAGGTCTTCTGATTTTATCCCGTCCAATAAGACTGTTCAAAAACCGAAGACCGAATCAGTTGGAGCTAACGGTGGGAATCGAACCCACAACCTGCGCATTACGAATGCGCTGCTCTACCATTGAGCCACGTTAGCATATTTGCGCGGCAGAAGATATTTTACCACACGTGGTATAATATTGCCATGATTTTTGAGGAACGGGAATGTTTCATAGTTTTTAAGACGTTTGACGGAGAGAAATCCTCTGTGGCCACGCGCGAGGGCGTCACTTTGCTTGCGGCGGCGCGCGAGGCGGGAGTGGCTATCGACGCGCCGTGCGGCGGCAGCGGTACGTGCGGGAAGTGCCGTGTGAAACTCATCGCCGGCGAGGTCGGCGCGGCGCGCGGCCGGCATATCTCTGAGGATGATTTCGCGGCGGGCTACCGGCTCGCCTGCGAGTGCGAGGTCGCGAGCGACGCCGAGATATTCGTTCCCGAGTCGGCCCTTGCGTGGCAATCGCGGATACGCGTGGACGATATGGGCGGCGCGGCAGCGCGCGCGAGGGCGGAGTATATCCTGAGCGAGTTCCCGCCCGACGGCGCGGGCTCACTCGTCCGATGCGTCAAAGCGGAGCTCACCGCGCCGGAGCTCGACGACCCCGAGGCCGACAGGGAGCGGCTTCTGTCAGCCGTCGGCGCTGAAGCTATCTCGCTACACGCCCTACGCAAATTACCCGTAGTATTGAGGGAAAACGATTTTTCGGTATACTGCCTGATATGCGGCGGCGCGCCGGACGACGACGGGAGCGCGGACGGCGCGACGAAAATGACGGACGGCGCGCAGGACGCGAAAGCGCCCACAGGCGGCGCGATCATAGATGTGGGCGCCGCGCCGATCAGGCCCGTCGGCATAGCCGTCGACATAGGCACTACGACCGTGTCGGCCCTGCTCGCCGACCTCTCGACAGGGGAAATATTATCCGCAGGCAGCGCGGGCAACGGGCAGATACGCTACGGCGCCGATGTGATAAACCGGCTTGTCGAGAGCGCGCGGCCCGGCGGCGCGGACAGGCTCAGGCGGGCAATCACAGACGACTGTCTCATCCCGCTCATCAAAAACGTAAGCGCCGCCGCGGGCGTTGATCCCGGCAGCATAGCGCGCGTTTCCATAGCGGGCAATACGACCATGATCCACCTGCTGCTCGGCGTGTTCGGAAACAATATCAGGATGGAGCCCTACGTCCCCGCGTTCTTTGCGCCGGGCGAGCTCCGCGGCGCCGACATCTGCGCCTCGGTCAACCCCGACGCGGAGGTGGCGATCTGCCCGTCCGTCGGCAGCTACGTGGGCGGCGACATCACGGCCGGCACGCTCGCGTCCGGCATATTTAATGGAAAGGAAAACGCCCTGTTCATCGACCTCGGCACGAACGGCGAGATCGTGCTCGCCGGGGACGGCTTCCTCATGTCGTGCGCCTGCTCCGCCGGGCCCGCGTTCGAGGGCGGCGACATGAGCTGCGGCATGAGGGCGACGGACGGCGCGGTGGAGGCCGTCGCCATAGACGAGGAAAGCATGGCGCCGGCGCTCACCGTCATAGGCGACGCCGCCCCGGCCGGCATCTGCGGCTCGGGCTTCATAGACTTTATCAGCGAGCTTTTCCGTTGTGGAATAATAGATGCGCGTGGCAAATTCATCCGCTCGGGCGAGCGTGTGGGGAAGGACGAGTGGGGTATTGGCTACTACGTCGCGGCGACATCCGGCGAGGCGGCAGGCCGGGAGATCGTCGTCACCGAGCCGGATATAGACAACTTCATACGCGCAAAAGGCTCCGTCTTTTCCGCGATACGCACGATGCTCGAATTGACGGGCATGGCCGCAGACGATTTGGGGCGCGTATACATCGCGGGCGGCATCGGCAGCGCGATAGACATAGGCAGCGCGATAAGCATAGGCATGTTGCCCGCGCTCCCTCCGGACAGGTACGAGTACATCGGCAACACCTCGCTCGCGGGCGCCTACGCCACGCTGCTGTCGGGGCGCGCGCGGGCGAAGCTCGCCGAGATACACGGGAGCATGACGTATATAGAGCTGTCCGCCCACCCCGGCTACATGGACGAGTTCATCGCAGCCTGCTTCCTGCCGCACACAGACGCGTCCCTGTTCGATACGCCGGGCACGCCGGGCGAAGCGGCCGGCGCGGAAGGACGCGTGTAGACGGCCATGGCTATAAGGAAGGACATCACGACGCAACCGGTGTACGAGTTCGGCCAAGCGGCCGGCAAACCCTTGGAATACTATTCGGAAGCGTTTGCCTCGCTCGACCCGGCGGAGATCGCGGAGCGCACGCGCGTGCCCTACGACGCGCGGCGGCGGCGATTCACGCTCACGATCATGGGCGCCGCGCACACGGTCGACTGGCCCGGCGCGGGATTCGGCACAACCGACCCCTACACGCGCATCCTCATACTCCGGTATCTCGACGAAGGCCGCTACATCGAACCCATCGGCAAGTACATAGCGTACAACGAACTGCCGTGGGGCAATGTCTACAACACGAACTTTCAGGGTCGCGTCATCATGCGCTTCCTGCGCGCGTTCGGAAACGACCTCGGCGCATTCAAGTCAATAATGGAAAAGACACGCGGCCTCAAAGCTGA
>JAISAI010000041.1 GCA_031266795.1 Eubacteriales Family XIII. Incertae Sedis bacterium | reverse complement strand
CGCGATGAACTGCATTATCATGCCGTAGGGGCCGCCGCCCGCGCCGGCTATGACCGCGTCTAAGAGCACGCAGCAGGCTACGAGGATGACGCCGGGGACCGTGCCGAAGGCGAGGCCGGCGATGAGCAGCGGCAGGTCGGACAGCTCGTACTCTATGAACGGTACGCTCGGGAGCACGGGGAAGCGCACGAACGAGCACACGACCGCTATCGCGAGCATCATGCCCATCTTCACGAGCTTCGCCGTATTGCGGCTTTCGATCTTCGCGTCCATCCTGTCAGGCTTCGCGGGCCCGCGGTTTTTCTCCGCGGTCGCTTCCGGCGTCGCCGGTTCGCGGCCCGTCTCCGTCGTCTTCATTTTTTCGTCGGTGTTCCTGTTCATAGTGCTCTCTCTTTCTTTACCGAAGGGCGTTTCCGGACATCTCAGGCAAGAAAACGCCCCTCCGCCAAGCAAAGGGGCGCGTATCAAAACGAGTGATCGTTTCTTTCATCCGGACTATCGCCGCGCTCACGCGCGTACACCGTCGGTACCGGAATCCAACCGGTTCAACCTCGCCGTTACACGGCTCGGCTCGCGGACTCGTGGCTGGCCGTATGGCCTACACCCATCACCGCCGGTGGGGAATCTCACCCCGCCCCGAAACTATCTGCCAATAGGCATCGCCAACACTATATCTCTTTGTGGCGCGATTGTCAATTTTCGCGTCACGCGTTTTTAGTCATTTTCAAATCAGACGTTCCATGCGTCCACGGGGCTGACTACTTCCTCGCTCACGGCTTTCATGGACTTCGCCCGCTTGCCCACGGCGCGGCCCAGTACGAACTCCGCTATGAGCAGCGCCGCCGCCGGTATGGTCCAGACGTCTACCATGACGAGCGGGGTAGCCGCGAAGTCCTGCGTCAGCATGAAGAGCACGGCGTTTGCTAAGGCTATCGCGAGTATGAGGATGAACAGCGGCCTGAAGTTGGCGCCGGTTTCGTAGATGCCGTCTAGCTCGTTCTGGTAGCGTCTGCGGCGGTAGGCGAGGACATTACATAAGGCAATCACTACGCCGAACAGGACTATCGCTAGGTCAACGAGTGACCAGAACGCGTACCCTTCTATGCCTACTAACGGGATGGCGTTGTCGCCTGTGCCTACGAGAGGTATGCCCGCGTCACGGGCCAGTTCCCGCAGCTCTTCCTGTGAGACCACCTCGCCGTCCCTGCTGAGCAGGGCCAGAGGCGAGCTTGCCGCCCCGTTCCTGTAGTTCCCTGCGGTCGGGTTCTCCGCGACGACTAAGTTGCTTGCTCTGCCCGCAGGGCCGGCGTCGTTCGTGACGGTTGTCGTGGACTCTGGGCCGGGATAGCCGGGCGCCGTCGGGGTTACCGTGCCGGGGCCGGGCGTCGGGCCCGCCGGCGGGGTAGGCGGCGTGACCGGTGTGACGGGTGTGACCGGCTGCTCAGGCTGCTCAGGCTGTTCGTTCTGCTGCCATACGGCGTAGAGCGTCGTGTTGCCTGTGATCAGGAATGTGGAGCCCGCGTTGTATTTGGCGGCGCCGGCGCCGGTCTCCGCCCAGCCCTGGAATGTGTAGCCGTCCCTCGCGAGCCCGTCCGCGGGTTTCACCGTCGCCGTCTCGCCGGCGTAGTACGCTTTGCTGTCCGACGGGGCTCCTGAGCCGCCGTTCGCGTTGTACGTCACGGTATACTTCGCGTTCTCTTTCCAGACGGCGTAGACCGTATCGTTCGACGCTTTCGTCCATCTCGTCATCACCGTGAAGTTGGGCGTTGCCGCGTTGTTCGTCGTCGCCCAGCCTTGGAAGGTGTAATGCCCGCGCGTCGGCGCTCCTGAACCGGCTGTTGGCAGAGCCCCGACTGTCGCGTCATAGATCACGGGCATGCTCACCGTGCCCGCGCTGCCGCCGTTGGCGTCGAAGCCCAGTATGTAGATGTTCGGCGTCCACTTCGCGTAGAGATCCAGGTCTGACGTCAGCTCCCACGGCGAGAATGTGTGGCTGTTCATGTAGTTGTCCGCGCCGCTTCCGTTCGCGAGCGTGTTCCAGCCGCTGAAGCTGTAGCCGGCCAGGGTATAGCCGTTTGCCGTCAGCGTCAGGTCCTGGCCGTAGACCGCTTCAAGGCTGCCCATCGCTCCCGTGGCCGTTCCCGTGGAGCCGGCTGGCTGGTTGCTGTAATACCTGACCGTGTATGTGTTGGCCGTCCACACAGCGTAGAGCGTCGTATTCGTTGTCATGTCGTTTGTGAACAGGATGTTTATCAAGGGCGCATTCAGGGTAAAGTTGTTTCGGCAGGCCGCAAACGCGGCGCCTCCCTTGGTCATGGACCAACCGCCGAATGTATAGCCCGTGCGCGTCGGGTCGGCCGGAGGAGCCACTGTGCCGGATATGTTCTTGCCGGCCTCGGTCTTTATCGTCGAATTCGAAGCGTTGTAGCCGTCGTCATAGTCGACCGTGTAGCTTTTCGCCGTCCACACGCCGTAGAGCGTCGTATTCGTCGTACTGTCGCTTGAGAACAGGTCGTTTATTGTGGCCCCGGTCAGCGTGAAGCTGTTGCGGTAGCCCAAAACCGCCGCGCCGCCCTTCGTCTTTGACCATCCGCCGAAAGTATAGCCCGTGCGCGTCGGGTCGAGCGGCGGCGCCACCGTATTGGCGTCCGCCACAATCGTCTTGTCGCTCTCGGTCTTGATCAGCGAATCCGACTCGCTGTATCCGTTGTCGTAGACGATGGTGTATTTTTTCGGCGTCCACCACGCTGTCAGCGTGATAGAAGCCGGCTTGTTATCAGTCGCGAGGGCGCCATAGGTAGCGGTCTGGGCGACGCCGGCCGCGTTCCCGCCGGAGGTCACGTCCCAACGCGTCAACGCGTAGCCGGTCTTTTTCACCGGCGTAGTGGGGATCAGATTCGCCCCGTTGTAGCGCACATCGGTGCGCGCTTCGACCTCCGTGCCTCCGGCGCTGTCGTAGTTCACAGTGTAGGCCCGGTATTTCAGGCCCGCGTAGATGTTGCCGGAATTGCTTATGACGGTCGAATTGATGCCCGAGACTACCCCGGTCGCCGGATCCACATCGGAGTCGTTCTGCACCGGCTGGCCTTCAAGCGTCACATTCTGCGCCGTGAATTGGTAAAGGTCGCCGTCAGGATTCAGTACCTGTACGCCGAAGATTCCGGCGGGCACTCCCGGGAACCCGTAGCTCCCGTCCGCGGCCGTCTTCGTCTGCACGTAGTTGCCGTCGCCATCGCTGCCGGCCGTGTAGCCGGCGGTAGCCCCTGTGGAGTAGTCATATCCCACATCGGGAGCGGCCGGCAGCCGTAGCCGCACCGTCACGTCCGCAAGGCCCATCTCCGCTTGGTCAACGTACCCGTTCCCATTCGTATCGACAAAAACCCGGCCCTCGACCTCGCCCGTGGAGAGGCTCGCGGCCACGGGAGCGCCGGTTTTCCATGTCGTGATGAAAGGTTCAGCGTTTATGTAATAGTAAGGCCGAAAGACGTTGACATCGCCTGAGCCCGAAATTGCCGCTTCCGGAGTTTCCTCTATCGTGTATATGAACTTGATCGTGTGTTCAGTTTCCGCCGGGATATTCGCCGTGCTCTCTATCTTTATCATCGTGACGTCGGCCCAATCGGACGGGGAGTTTTCCAATTCCTCCGCAGGCACGTAGTCCGCGCTGTCGTGGGTCGATCCAGTAAAGTCATCGACGGTGTAGGAGAGCTTGTAGCCGGAGGGTAGATCCCCGGGCTCCCCGGCGAGCCCCATCGACCATTTGAAAGCCCCGCTTTGGAAATGGGTTCCGTAGTTCAGGCCTTTCTTGGGCACCGGGACATAGCTGACAAAATTGCCCGCCTCCACAGACGTATTATTCACGATGTGCAGGACGTACTCCGCGGTAGAAACAGTTGTGAACGGCACCGTTGTTTTCGCCGCGTTTTCATCGTCGTAGGTGTAGTGGTCCCCGTCGCCCGGCAGCCCTATCTCCGCGAAGATGTTGAAGTTCGGCTCGGACGCTATTGTGAAGAGGGAGGTCGTACCGTATTTTTGAAGGATATCTGTCTTGCTGCCGTCATTATTGAAGTCAAACTCATCCTTGACTTGCAAAGAAGGCTCCCCCCTATTAGGCGTCGAACCATCCGTTGTGCCGAAGAGGACGAGGTCGTACATATTCAGCGTGACGGTCTTGATGGAGTCGCTAGGGATCATCACAAATTCAAGAGAGCAGGTTCCGTACGTGGTCAGATCATCCTTGTAGCTTCCGACGATGCCGTCCACGCTGACGACTATGAGCGTACGGCCTGAAGCATCAAACGACGCAGGCCCTGAAATTGCCTTGATTTTGGTGCTCGCACCGGTCACTTTGACGCTTCCCGCTTTCAGGCTGACGTCCTTGGGCAATACGATGTAGAAGTTCGGATCACGCGTCTTTTGCAGCGCTCCGGCCATAAATATATTCGAGTTGCCAATCTGCGCCCTCACAGCGATTTCATCCCCGGACGTATAGGAATAGCCGCCGCCGGGTTTTTGGGTTATAGTTGAAGAAAATTCCGCGTAATATTTCGCTTCCGATTGCACAGTAACGGTTGTAGAGGAACTGTAATCTGTTCCTATCGTGTCTGACGTCACGTTGACGCCGATTGTGAAATTTCCACTCGTTCCGGGCGCGGGACTGCCGAAAATGCATTCTCCTCGCTGAACGTCAAGGGCATTGGGATACCCTTTATACCCGATATCAAATTTGCCGACATTTATGCTCGCCCATTCGAGGATGGCGTTTGTGTCCCCGGCGATTCCCAAGGTCGCCGCTGTGACCCGTACATTACCGTCGCCGGTACGATTATCCTTTGTTAATGTGAGGTTCTTTGTGACCGAGTATTCCTTGTCATCGTCATGAAGCTTGAATTTAATCGTGTAGGGCCTCGAGCCCGTCTGCTGGCTCGGGGCGTCGAAGCCCCGGACACGCAGTTCTTTTGGGAATGTGTATCTGACCGTTTGATTTGTGATCTCTGTTGTATTCTTGTTTACGAACCCCACAACTGTAAGGCCGGTCAGACCCGGAATGTCCGTAGCTTGCGTATTTTTATAAATACCGGAGGGAGTGACAATAGAAAGCCTTCCCGTGTCCGACGAACTGTCGATGACCTGATAGTAATGGGACGTCATTCTAGTTGTTATCGTGTTTCCGTCATACGCCGTAAAATCAATCGTCGATGGAATCCCGTATGTTGAGCCGGCGCCCGAATTGAATTTCAGCCGCAGGGCGACGCCGTCGCTGATACTGGTGGTCGTCCCTCCGATGAGGCGCCCCTCGTAGTAGAACGTGACCGTTTGGGCCGCGGCGTCATGTACGATTGAGGTATTGCCATTCGTGCCATCACCGCCGTAAGCGGTAGCGCCCTCAGGAATCACGCCGTTCGGCTGCTTGGCTTTGTCGGTAGACAGCTGCACGCCCAGAAGCTCCGCCTGCGCGGGATAGGCCAGAGTCAGCGCCTGCTTCTTGCCTGTCACGCGGATCTCGGATCCCGCCTGTACCATACTCGTGGAACACGGCATGATAGGGGCTTCGCTGCCGATAGGGGCAAACGAGGTTTTATTTGTTACAGAGCCGAGCGTGGACCATGCCCTAAAGAAATACCTGTCCGTAAGCCACGATCCGCCAGTGTTGCTCACGTAATTTAGCGTCGTCTTGAGTTTTGTGGTGATTTCGCGTCCACTCAACGTGGTCTCTCCGCTCATCAGTTCTATTTTGAGAGGATTTGGTACGGTGTGCGGCTGGTAGAAACGGGCGCGATCCGCGCCGATCTTGAACACGAACTGCCCGCTCTGATAGCCGTCCGCAAGATCGTAGACGAGCTCGCCGTTGCGTGCCTGGAAGTTGGCGGTAATGGTGTATGAAACGTCTTTCGCGGGCTCTTTCGATAAAGTGACGGAACCCACCATGATGGGCGGCAGGTCCGTGCCGCCTATGCCCGGATAGCCGTCTATCGCGAGGCCCTCCGGCACGGTGATCTTCAGCTGCTTGCCCGTGACGTCGGCCAGGCCGGAAAGGTCTACGGTGACTGTCTGCGGCGTCAGCAGGTCGAGTTCGAGCTCGGAAAGCTCAGGAGGCTCGATCTCGGGGTAGGATACGCCGCCGATGTCCACGCTCATCTGTCCTTCCCCCGACATCAATAAGACGCCGCCGAGCGCGTTTACGTTCCCGGCCTCCGGAGGCGCGGCCATATCTTCGGCTTGATCACTTGGGACGTCTTTGCTCTTCGCTGTATCTTCACCCTGTTTTGGTTTGGCGCTTTCGGAGTCGCCCGGATCGGACTGCTTCCCGGTATCCGCGGAAGCGTTTGATTCGTCGTCGCCTACGGGCGGTGAAGCGGTTTCATCCTCTTTGGCCGTATCAGAGGTTTCGTCGCCCGCGCCGTCGCCGTCCGAAACCCCCGCGCCGTCTTCGGGCAGAGCCCCTGCGTTTTCGCCACCGGGAACAGGCGCGTCTGCGCCGTCACTATCGTTATTCTCCTGGGCTTGTTGGCTTGGGCCGGATTCAGGATTTGATGAAGCGTCGGCTGGGTCAAGCCCCGCCTCCGTTGCGGAAACAGCTATCGCTCCCGCGCCCTCTTTGACGGGCGAATCCGCTAACGCGGCCGTTGGGAGTATGACCGCAACAGTCATAAGGGTTGACAGCGCGATTGCGCCAAACCATTTCATAGTGAGAGACCGGGCTCTCTTCTTACTCATTCTTTTATTCATTTCTATTACCCCCTTAAAGTATTTTCAGACGTCATTACTATTGATTCTGTAATGTACCCACACATTCTAAACGATATTTAAAGCGATGGGGACAGATTTCTATGCGTTTTCCCCGAAAGGCGATTTTGGGTGGTATTTTGCGATTGCCCGGGATTGGATCGGGAGCGGGCGCGGCATGACTCGTGGAATAGCCGCTCGCGGCGGCGTCCGTTCATGTATAATAGACGCATGGAGAAGTTCAAGATAGTATCCGAATACACGCTGACGGGCGACCAGCCTAAGGCGGTCGAGGCGCTTTCCCGCGGTATCGAGGGGGGGCGGGAGTACCAGACGCTGCTCGGCGCGACGGGCTCGGGCAAGACGTTCACGATGGCGGGCGTGATCGAGCGCGTGCAGAAGCCGACGCTCGTCATCTCGCACAACAAGACGCTCGCGGCGCAGCTCTACGGCGAGTTCCGCGAGTTCTTCCCGGAGAACGCCGTCGAATACTTCGTGAGCTACTACGACTACTACCAGCCGGAGGCCTACGTGCCGTCGACGGACACGTACATCGAGAAGGACTCGGACATCAATGACGAGATCGACAAGCTCAGGCACAGCGCGACGTCGGCGCTCGGGGAGCGGCGCGACGTCATCGTCGTCGCGAGCGTGAGCTGCATCTACGGCCTCGGCAGCCCGATAGACTACGAGACGCAGACTCTGTCGGTCAGGCCGGGCATGGAGAAGAGCCTACGCGAGATACTGACGCGCCTTGTGGACATCCAGTACACGCGCAACGACGTCGCGTTCGACCGCGGCAATTTCCGCCTGCGCGGCGACGTGCTCGACGTCTACCCGGCGGGCTCGGACAGAGCGGTGCGCATAGAGATGTTCGGCGACGAGGTGGAGTCGATCAAGGAGATCGACCCGACGACGGGCGAGATCGTCGCGACGAGGAGCCATATAGCGATATTCCCCGCGTCGCACTACGTCACGTCGAAGGATAATATAGAGCGCGCGTGCCAGACGATAGAGGAGGAGCTTGACGAGCGCATCCGTTACTATAAGGACAGGGACCGCATACTTGAATTGCAGCGCCTCGAACAGCGCACGCGCTACGACCTCGAGATGCTGCGCGAGATCGGGACGTGCAAGGGTATCGAAAACTACTCGCGCCACCTGACCGGACTCCCCCCCGGCACGAAGCCGTATACGCTTATCGATTATTTCCCGGATGATTTTCTTACGATAATAGATGAGAGCCACGTGATGCTGCCGCAGCTGCGGGCCATGTTCAACGGCGACCGCGCGCGCAAGGAGTCGCTCGTCGAGTACGGGTTCCGGCTGCCGTCGGCGCTCGACAACAGGCCGCTGCGCTATGAGGAATTCCTCGGCTTGACGGGGCAGACGGTGTTCGTGAGCGCGACGCCGGCGGCGCCGGAGCGTGAGCTGAGCGGGGGCGTCAGCGCGGAGCAGGTGATACGGCCGACGGGGCTCGTCGACCCGCCGATCGAGGTGAGGCCGACGGGCGGCCAGATAGACGACCTCATCGGCGAGATCGGCAGGGTCACGGGGAAGGGCGGCAAGGCGCTCGTCACGACGCTGACAAAGAAGATGGCGGAGAGCCTCACGGACTACCTCGCGGGCGCGGGTGTGCGCGTGCGCTACCTGCACTCGGACATCCAGACATTCGAGCGCATGGAGATCATCCGCGACCTGAGGACGGACGTGTTCGACGTGCTCGTCGGCATCAATCTGCTGCGCGAGGGCCTCGACATCCCCGAGGTGAGCCTCGTCGCGATACTCGACGCGGACAAGCAGGGCTTCCTGCGCGGCGAGACGTCGCTCATCCAGACGATAGGCCGGGCGGCGCGCAACGCGGACGGCAGGGTCGTCATGTACGGCGACGGGATCAGCCCGTCGATGGAGGCGGCCATCAGGGAAACGGACAGGCGCCGCGAGATACAGATGAGGTACAACGAGGAGCACGGCGTCACGCCGCAGACGATCCGGAAGTCCGTGCGCGAGGTAGCGCGCGCCACGATGGTGGCCGAGGCGGAGGACGAGTGGTACGAGGCGCGCACGGCGAAGGAGATGACGCGCCGCGAGCGCATGGACTACGTGAAGCGCCTCGAAAAGGAGATGAAAGAAGCCGCGGCCTCGCTGAATTTCGAGCGCGCCGCCGTACTGAGGGACAGAATATTCGAGTTTAAGGCTTAGAGCGGCGAGGAGAGCCTAAGCAACCCCCGCCGCCCTTTACAAGGAGACGACTGCATGGATATTTCAAAGGACTACGAACTTTTGCTTGAGCATATACTGGGGCTCATGGTCATAGATACGGAGGGGAACGTTATCTATATGAACGACCAGTGCGCCGGGTATATCGAGGTTGACCGCGCGGGCTCCATCGGTAAGCCCATAGAGGACGTGTTCCTGCCGTCGACCATGGCGAACCTGCTCGCTTCCGACGAGGACGCGGATTCCGACTTTTACTTCGCGGACGGCCGTATCAGCTTTTCGCGCCGCATGAAGCTGAGAAAGGGCAATCGCGTCATAGGCGTCATCGAGTACGATCTCCTGCAGGAGATAGATTCCTTGAAACAGTTCATAGACAAATACACCTACATTCTCAACGCCGGCGCGAAACAGAACGCGGAACAGCTGAAAAGCCTCCGGCGCACGAATTACTCGTTGGCCGATCTCGTGGGCTCGTCCGCTGTGATGAACGAGGTCAAGCAGCAGATACTGCGCGCGGCGACGACGAATTCGACCGTGCTCATCACAGGGGAGACGGGTACGGGAAAGGAGATCGTCGCACACTCGATTCACAATTTGAGTAAAAGAACCTTAGGGCGTTTTATAAAGATAAACGCGGCGGCGCTTCCCGAAAGCCTCGCTGAGTCCGAGTTTTTCGGGTATGAGCCGGGAGCGTTCACGGGCGCCGTGAAGGGCGGCAAGAAGGGGAAGTTCGAGCTTGCGAACGGGGGCACGCTTTTCATCGACGAGGTGAGCTCCATGCCGGGATCGCTTCAGCCCAAGATGCTACGGGCTCTTCAGGAGAAGGAGATAGACCGTATCGGCGGCGCCGACAGTACCCCCATAGATGTGCGCATCATCGCGGCGACAAACCAAGACTTGTTCGACCGCGTCAGCAAAGGCGAGTTCCGCATGGATCTGTACCACCGGCTGAACGTCTTTCCGATACGGATACCGCCGCTGCGCGAGAGGACGGAGGACATCCCCGAGCTCGTCATGATGAAAGTGATCGAATTGAATATGGAGTTCGGCAAGAACGTCCTCAACGTGGACGACAAGGTATACGAAAAATTGTGCGGGCACGATTGGCCGGGCAACGTGCGCGAGCTGCACAATCTCGTCGAGAACGCCATGAACTACGTCGAAGGGGACACGCTGAAGCCCCCGCACTTCAATCTGCGCATAGACAACAGCCGGATCGACCTCGAAAGTTTGAAGAAATACAGCGACCCCATCAGGCACATACGCAATGAAGCCGAGCGAAAGCTCATCAACGATATTCTTATCATGCACGACGGGAACAAGACCCGCACGGCGTCCTATCTCAACATATCGAGGCCCTTACTCTACCAGAAGATGAGGCGTCTCGGGGTGGAGCTGTGATAGGGTTTTTAGAGATTCCCTTGAATCCGCTCCGAAGCGCGTCCCGAGGAGTCAAGGTGCGTCAGTTTCAAATGACACTGTAATTATTGGCTTACGCCGCTGAAAGGTTGTTGAAATTTCCCCTGTTATAGCCTATATATCCGTATATGAATCCGGGCGCGGTGTCATTTTTCACTTACACTGTTTTGACTCCGCGATTTTTGTAGGCGAGTGTTGGCGTCGGAAAAAACGCGGAATTTCAACGATTCCCCTCTCGGCTCGATTGTTCCTGTCATGTTGGTACGCAAATTGCGTAGCTCTGTATTTTGAAATTTTCGTTTTAGTTGTGTGGCAAATGCGAAGAGGCTCTCAGAGGCAAAAGGAGGACAGTTATGGGATTTTTAGAGACTTACTTGCAGTGCGGCGTCATGAATACGTTTATGAAGTCGGAATACATTCAGCCGGACAAAGACGTGCTGAAAGAGAAAGGCGCGACGCACGTCGTAGTGGGCGCGCCTTTTGAGATGTGCTGTATCTACCGCCCCGGAACGGGCTTCGGGCCGCAGGCTATACGCAGGGCGTCGGAGCAGTTCATGACTTACAACTTTGACTTGGACATCGACATAGCGGACTACCTGAATCTGTACGACGCGGGCGACGCGGATATGATACCCGGCAATGTCGCGAAGAGCCACCTGAATATCAAAAACGCGGTCGGGGAAATATTCGCGGCCGGCGCGACGCCGATCCTTCTCGGTGGCGACCATTCCGTTCCCATCCCGGCCGTGAACGGGATCATGGAGCACTTCAAAGGCGGGAAGCTCGGCTTGGTGATGTTCGACACGCACATGGACACGGCGGATACGTACGCCGGCGAAAAGGTGAGCAACTGCACGAACAACGCGAGGTTCATCGAACGCGGGATCATGGAGGGCAAAAACATAGCGCACATCGGGATCAGGGGATGCCTGAACCCCAAAGTGGAGTGGGAGTTTGCGAAAGAGCAGGGGATCACGGTCTTCACGAGCCGCGACGTGAGGAAGTCGGGCATAGACCACGTGATAGCGAGGGCGCTCGAGATCGCGGGCGATGGGACGGACGGCATATATGTCTCGGTGGACATCGACTGCTTGGATCCGGCCTACGGGCCCGGCACGTGCGCACCCGACCCAACGGGGCTGACTTCGTGGGAGCTCGTGGACGCGTGCAAGGAGATCGGGCTCGACCCGAACGTCATAGCCTTTGACGTCTGTGAGGTCGCGCCGCAGTACGACGTCGGCGAGATCACGGCGAGGGTAGCGTGCCGCGCGATAGCGGAATACCTCGGCGGCGTCGCGTTGAGGAAGAGAGGGGAGCGTGGCGATGAGTAAGGGTAAAGGGATCAGAGGAATTGAGACGAGAAGTATAGACTACGTTCCCGCGAGCGAGCGGCACGGCCACCCGTTCAGCCAGTTCACGCTGTGGTGGGGCGTGGAGCTGAATGTGATATTCGTCGGCACAGGCTGCTTCGCGCCCGCGATGGGCCTCAACATGGCGTGGAGCATGATCGCCATCATACTGGGGCTCATGATCGGCGGCATGTTCATGGCCTTCCATTCGGCGCAGGGGCCGCATCTCGGGATTCCCCAGATGATACAGAGCAGGGCGCAGTTCGGCGTCAAGGGCGCCGTGATCCCCCTCATATTGGCGATCATTCTGTACATGGGCTACTATACGACGACCCTCTACTACGCCGCGCAGGCTTTGAATCCGATCCACGTTCCCATGCCCGTGGCGGTCGTCATCGCGGCGGTCATGACCTTGGTGATCACGATTTACGGGTACGACCTGATTCACAAGGCGCAGAAAGTCGCCTGCGTGGTCGGCACGATACTGTTCGCCGTCGTTACCTACGCCATGATCGTCTACTTCCCGCTGCCCGCCGCTCAGTGGGCGCTTGGCGAAGTCGAGCCGGGGAACTTCCTGTTCGTGCTCAGCGTCTACATATCCGTCCTCGCTATCACCGCGCCGTACGTCGCGGATTACTCGAGGTATCTTCCCGAAAACACCTCCATACCCGCGACGTTTTGGAATACGTACGCCGGGGCGGTCGGCGGCATCAGCTGGATCTGCGTCATAGGCGCGTATCTGTATATTGTAATGCCCGATCTGATGAGCGCGAACGCTACGGTCGGCGTCGCCGAGACGTGGAAGCTCGTCTTCCCCTTCGTGGCGATCATCTTCATCATCCTCCTGTTCACGGCCGTTTGCTCGTGTACCGTGAGCCTGTACGGCGCGTTCATGGCCGTCGTCACGACCTTGTCGCCGTTCACGAAGCTGAGAGGGACGAAAAAGGCGAAGATCGCCATCATGTCCGTCACCGTGCTGTGCGGTTCCCTCATCGCGATATTCGCGACGAGCGACATCATCACGCAGTGGGGGAACTATTTGGCGATCATCCTGTATTTCATCATCCCGTGGACGTCGATAAATCTCGTCGATTACTACTTTGTGCGAAAGGGGAAATACAGCCTGAAAGATATATTCGACCCGAAAGGCATATACGGCAGTTTCAACAAAAAGGCCTTGATCACGTATTTTGTAACGGTAGCTGTTGAGTTGCCCTTTATGAACTCCGTGTTCTTCGCCGGCCCGGTCGCGAAGATGACGGGCGGCGCGGACATAGCCTGGCTCGTGGGCGGGGTCACCTCCGCCGTGCTGTATTACGTATTGAACCGCGACATCGCAAAGGCGTCGAAATGGTCGGATATGAAAATGCACGCCGAGTTCAGTCAGGAAGATCAGGATACGCTCGAGAGGGAATATGGGACAGAATCAAATGGCTAAAGTCAAGATCGGGATGACGCAGTTCGCTGCGGCGGAACGCTACGAGGCAAATCTTGAAAAGGCCGAGGAACAGATACGCGCTATGGCGGCGCGCGGCGCGAAGGTCGTCTGTACGCAGGAATTGTTCGCCCGCAGGTATTTCCCCCAGACCATCGACTACGCTTGCTACGGTCACGCCGAACGTCCGGACGGACAGGCGAACACGCTCATGCGGGCCTTGGCGCGCGAGCTTGACGTCGTCATCGTGAGCTGCTATTACGAATACGCGATGGACGGGGTCTACTTCAACTCGGCCGCGGTATTCGACGCGGACGGCGAGCCGCTCGGCAACTACCGGAAGCATCATATCCCGGAAGGGCCGCGGTACATGGAGAAGTATTATTTCACGCCGGGCGATTCGCCCTACAGAGTGTTCCACTCAAAGTACGCGACGTTCGGCGTACTCATCTGCTGGGACGAGTGGTTCCCCGAGGCTTCCCGCATACTCGCGCTGAAAGGCGCGGACTTCGTATTCTATCCGTCGGCCATCGGCTCCGAACCGGATTTTCCCGATTTGGATACGTCGCAAACATGGATGGACTCGATACGCGGGCACGGCATACACAACGGGTTTTACGTCTGCGCGTGCAACCGCGTCGGGCGCGAGGACGCGCCGGACGGCGGCGCCATCGAGTTTTTCGGCCGCAGCTTCGTTTCCGACCCGTGGGGTAACATCACAGCTGAAGCCTCGCGTACGGAGGAGACGGCGCTTGTGGCGGAGCTTGACCTCGGCGAACTGAAGAGGGCTCGCGACATATTGCAGCTTCACCGCGACAGGAGGCCCGATACCTACGGCGAGCTGCTGAGCCTCGAGCGCGTCAGCGCTACGACGGTGAAGCCTTGATCGGGGAGTATATCATGCAGAATGAAATGCTGATACGAAATGCTATGGTCTTTGACGGTGTCCGCGATGATGCTTTCGCGGGCTATGTAGCCGTCGGGGGCGGCAGGATTTTGTCCGTCGGCCCCGGGGACGGCGCGGAGTACGAACGCGGCGGCGTACGCGTCGTCGACGCAAACGGCGGGACGGTCATGGCGGGATTTCACGACAGCCATACGCACCTCCTCATGGCGGGGATGTTCGACACCCACGTGAATCTCGCGGGCTGCCGGAGCGAGGCGGAGTCCGTCGCAAAAGTCGCGGCGTCGGCCGAAGCGGCCGCAGACACGTGGGTCATAGGTTTCGGATGGCACGACGCCTTCTGGGACGAGAAGAGGCTCCCCACGTTCAAGAGCCTCGACGCGGCTTTCCCGAACCGCCCCGTGATGTTGCTCAACGCCGAAGCGCACGGCGTATGGGTCAACAGCAGGGCTCTTGAGATCGCGGGTATCGGCGCGCACACGGAGGATCCTTTCGGGGGCGAGATAGTGCGTCTTATAGGCGGCCGGCCGAGCGGCGTACTGCTTGAGGGCGCGTGCGGGCTCGTCACGCGATACGCGTATGAGTTCGACGCCGATCGGGAGAAAGCGCTCATCAGGTCATTCATGAGAAGGGCCGCGGCCTACGGCGTCACCTCCGTAAACGACGTCATGCCGTTTTTTCATGGGAATATAGGGCATATACCCGTCTATTCCGACATGGACCGCGCCGGGGAATTGACCGTGCGCATCCACGCGGCGCCCGACCTGCTCGGGGATTTGGACGAGGTACTGTCATGGCAGAGCGGATATAGCTCGGATCGTCTGCGCGTGGCCCATGTAAAGCAATTCCTCGACGGCGTCAGCACGGCCCACACGGCGCTGATGCTTGAGCCCTATTCGGATAGCGCGGGAGGTACGGGGGCGCGGCTTTTCCCCTTGGACGAAATCCGCGAAGCCGTGTCCGAAGCGCACAGGCGCGGGCTGTCGGTCAAGCTGCATTCCTGTGGGGACGCTTCCGTCAGGTTCGCTCTTGACTGCTACGAAGAAGCGATCCGCCGCTACGGCGACGGCCGTTCCCGCCACGCGATAGAGCACTGCGAGTTGGTCGCGGACGCGGACATCCCGAGGTTTGGGAATCTGGGCGTGCTCCCGTCCGTGCAGCCCGAGCACCTCGCCCTCACGCGGACATTTGCGGAAAACCCGTACCGCGTGACGATGGGCGAGGCGCGCGCCGCAAGGACATGGCCCCTGAAAAGCCTCTTGCTCAGCGCCGGCCGCCTATCCATCGGCAGCGACTGCCCCGTCACGGACAACAATCCCTTTCCCGGGATATACCGGGCCGTCACGCGCGTGCACGACGACGGCGAGCCGAAAGGCGGGTGGAACCCGGCGGAGAAATTGACGCTGGCCGAGGTTCTGCGCGGCTATACCATAGGTTCGGCGTGGGGCGCTCTACGGGCGCATGAGCTCGGCAGCCTCGAACCCGGCAAATTCGCGGACATAGCAGTAATAGACCGCGACCTATTCGCCGCCGCCCGCGCCGGAGACTACGAATCCATCAAAGAGGCCCAGACAAACCTGACGATAATGGACGGCAAGGTCGTCTACGAGCGGTA
>JAISAI010000129.1 GCA_031266795.1 Eubacteriales Family XIII. Incertae Sedis bacterium | reverse complement strand
CCGACGATGGCGCCCGTCTTTGTGATGTTCTCGTAATCGACGGGGGTGTCCACGAGCGACGCGGGTATGCAGCCGCCGGAGGGGCCTCCCATCTGCACGGCCTTGAACGCCTTGTCCTTCTTGATGCCGTCGCCGATGCCGAATATGACGTCTTTCAGCGGGAGGCCCATGGGCACTTCGACGAGGCCGCCCTTCTTGATCTTGCCCGCGAGCGCGAACACCTTCGTCCCCTTGGACTTATCCGTGCCCATCGCGGCGAACGCCGCGCCTCCGGCGGAGATGATCCATGGGACGTTGGCGAATGTCTCCACGTTGTTGATGTTCGTCGGCCTCTGCCAGAAACCCTTTTCCGCGGGGAACGGAGGCTTGAGCCTCGGCATGCCGCGCTCTCCCTCGAGTGACGCTATGAGCGCCGTTTCCTCTCCGCAGACGAACGCGCCCGCTCCGGCCTTGATGCGGATATCGAAGTCAAAGCCGCTTCCGAGTATATTTTTCCCGAGAAAGCCTTTCTCAGTCGCCTGAGCGATCGCTATCTCAAGGCGCGCTATCGCCAGAGGGTACTCCGCGCGCACGTAGATCACACCCTCGCCCGCTCCTATGGCGTAGCCGCCGATCATCATTCCCTCAAGCAGCGAATGCGGGTCGCCCTCAAGCACGGAACGATCCATGAACGCGCCGGGGTCGCCCTCGTCGGCGTTGCAGACCATGTACTTCTTGTCGCCCCTGTTATTCTTCGCGGCGTTCCACTTGAACCATGTGGGGAAGCCCGCACCGCCCCTGCCGCGCAGCCCCGATATTTTTATTTCCTCTATCACGTCTTCCGGCGACATCGACGACAGGACTTTACCGAGCCCTTCGTATCCGCCGGCCGCGATGTACTCGCCTATTTTCTCGGGGTCGATATACCCCGCGTTCCTGAGCACGACGCGCTTCTGTTTCGATAGGAACTCCTCGTCCTGCTTCGAAATGAGGACGTCGCTCGCGATCTTGCCGCCCCGCACGTGCTCCTCGACTATCGCCGTGACCTTATCCGGGCTCACATGGACGTACCTCGCCGAAAGGCGCTTGTCGTCGTCATACACGTCGACGATAGGCTCAAGGTAACAGTTGCCGACGCAGCCGGCCTTTTCGACCTTGACCTTCCCAAAGCCGCCCGCCTTGATCTGGCGCATGAGCTCCTCTTCTGTTTTTTTGGCCCCGGAGGCTATACCGCAGGAGCCCTGACCTACTACTATTCTCATGATTGGCTCCTTTCTATGCTCTCGCCTGAATACCCTCTATCGCCTTCACCACGCTCTCCTTCGTGAGATTGCCGAAGGTCTCGTCACCATCCGGCCCCTTCACCATCATGACGGGCGCGAGGCTGCAGCATCCGAGACAGGCGACGTTGTTCAGCGTGAACTTATTGTCCTCCGTCGTCTCCCCGTCGGAGATGCCGAGATGATCCGTGATAGCCTCTTCGATAAGGGCGGCGCCGTTCACGTGGCACGCCGTACCGTGGCACAGCATGATGAGGTACTCGCCGATAGGCTCAAGCCTGAACTGCGTGTAGAACGTGGCGACCCCGTAGATCTTTGCGGGGGCGACGCCCGTACGGGCCGAAATGTAATTGATGGTTTCAAGTGAAAGATAGCCGTAGATGTCTTGGGTCTTCTGTAAGATTGAGATAAGACTCCCCTCCACATCCGCATACTTTTCAAGCACCGGCTCCAGCTCCTTGAAATCAGAGCGCGGAGCGGCGGCGCCGCATTTATCGCACATATTCTTACCTCCTGTTGCTCACCGTGCCGAAAGCTGTCCTTTCGGTAAGGAGACCGGGATTGCTCGACCCCAATCACCCTCACAGAATAATATCAAAGCGCGGACTCGATAACAAGAAAAATGTTCGCCCCGCGTAATACACATAATAGTTTGAAAATTGAGCGCAGAGACGAAGCCCGACCCCTTGCGTCCGATTTCACATCCCGGCTACGAACATCGTAAGCGCGAGGCGTTCGCCATACAGCCCCGACTTGATGTCCCTCTCCACGCCATACAGCTTGTGCAGCAATTCGGCTATCCGTTCCGCGCGATACCTGTCGGCAAATCCCGCGGCTTTTTTTAGCCTGAACTCACTCTTCACGCCGAGGGTTTTCATTATCTCGCCCATCGGGATGCGCCGATCCTTCAGCTCCCGGTATCCGAGCATGATCTCGAACTGGCCCGTCAGCAACGCGAGCAGGCCGAACGCGTTCTCTCCCCGCGCCGTTATATTTCGCAGGAGCTCTATCGAGTCGCCTTTCCTGCCCGCGCTGACGGCGTCGAGCATGGCGAACACGTCCGTCTCCATCGACGTACCCATGCAGGCGACGACATCGGCCATGGTAACGACGCACGGCGCGCCTTCTCCCCTCGCCCCGGCCGCCGCGTGATCCGCCCTTTCTTCCGATTCCCCGCGCCCTACGGCGACGTCACGACCGCCGCGCGCGTGCGCCGCGATGTTCGCGACGTCGGAGCCGAGCAAAAACAGATCGCTGCGCGGCTCTCTGTCGAGATACCCCGACACGCCGATGATCTCGCTCACGACCTCCGGGGGAGCGTGGACTCCCGCCCTCTTGAACCTGCCTCTGATAAAGGCGACTAAATCCGGGCGGTTCAGCCGGTCAAACTCATACACGCGGCCATGCGCCGCGATCGCCTTGTAGAGGGCCGAGTTTTTCGGCGCGGAATCCGCCGTGACGACAAGCACGGTCGTCTCGGGTATCGACTCCGCGTACGCGGCGAGCGGCCTCGCATCCGCCTGGCCGAGCGACTTTTCGTCTCCCGCGGACACGCGGACGAGCACGACCCTGCACGTCGAAACCATCGGCAAGGTATCGCAGGCCGCCACTATATCGGACACCGTGCCGGCAACATCGCCCGCGTTCCAGTACACGCGCGAGCAGTCTACCGCCTCGGCGCCCGAGGATACATACTTGTCCTTGACGACGCGCTCGTAGTGATCGACCAAATATCCTTCCACGCCGAACATGAGCACGGCCCGCGCCGCGAACGGCGCGTTCCCCGACAGATCCGACTCAATAGTTTTGAAAGCGTGCTCTGCAGTCCTTGGCATACGTGACCTTTCCGTCCCGGATCGCGAACATGACCGCGCCCCCGAGATCGTTTCTGAATACCATTATATCATCGCTCTTCAGCTTATCAAGAACCTCCGCCGTGGGATGGCCGAACGTGTTTCTGCCGACCTGTATCACAGCCGCGTCGGGCGCGACGGCTGCGAGAAAATCATCCGTCGTCGAATACTTGCTGCCGTGATGCCCGACTTTCAGTATGCGGGAGCGCAGGGCGGACGCCGCGCCCCCGCTACCCGTCCCGCCGCCGGTACTCCCATCGCCGGCCGATTCCCCGCCGCCCGCGTATATGCCGAGCAAGGCCCGCTCCGCCTCCTCCCCCGCGTCCCCGGTCATGAGCACGCTGACGCCGTCGTAGTCCACCTTCATGATGAGGCTGTTCGCGTTCTCGTCGCCCTTACCCATGGCCTCGTCTTCGGCCGCGCGCGCGTATTCATCAGCGGCGCGGCGCGGCGGGTACAGGATGTCAAGGCTGACCGACTCCCCGAGCGTCGCCGTGTCGCCTTGGGCTATATACCTCACGTTCCCCAGGCCCACGTTCATAGCCGTTTCGCCGCCGTCCGAGAAGCGGTTCCCGTCCGCCGAATCCGTCTCTCCCCCATCGGCAGGAGATCGTTCCGCGTCCTTAGCGTCCATAGCGCCGCCCGCATTTTCTCCGGCAAAAATATCACGTTCCCTCGCGGAGTTCCCTTCATATATATAGACGTTCCCGACGTCCATGTGTTCCGACAGTTCGCACAGGCCGCGCCAATGGTCCGTATGAAGATGCGTGGCAAAAATCCCGTCGAGGCGCCCGACCCCGTTTTTTAAAAGGTAAGGCAAGAGCGTCTTTTCCCCCACGTTGTAGTCAACGCTGCCCCCGCCGTCCACTAAGTAGTTCCTGCCGTCCGGCGTCCTGATATGCAGGCAATCGCCCTGCCCCACGTCGACGAAGACGAGCGAGCTCCTGTCCTGTCTGCATACGGGGCTCGCGAGCGTGACCGTCGCCGCGAGGGCCACGCAGGCGAACGTGAGCGCCACGAGCCTGAACCGGCTTCTCGCGAACAGCAACGCCCTCGTTTCGGACATCATGAAAAACAATACGCCGTAGAACGCGAACACGAGCTGCACAGGAGGGCTGACGACGCTGAAGCTGCCGTAGGGTATCGCGTCCGCCGCCTTCGTGACCCCTATGATCCATCCTGACATCGTAGCCTCGCAGCCCGAGCCGAAGCCGAGGATCGCATCGAACGAGCGAAGGGCCCCCTCGCCTACGCCGCCGGGCGGGGCCGCGCCCATGGCCCATGAAAACGCGGCGGACGCGCCGAGCGACACGGCGTGCAATATGAGCATGCACACGCCGACGGGCAGCGCCCAGCCCGCGAGAGCGACGACGGGCGGGTTGAGTACGATCCCCGATAGCGACACATAGCTGAACTCATACGCGATAAGAGGCGCCATGCCAAACTGTATCACGAACACAGGAAGCATTACTTTCACCATTTTGGCCGGTAATTGAGTGGCGTAATTTCCGGCCTGCCGTTCTTGAAGCTCCTTACCCGATAGGGCCATGCCCGTGCGTCTGTCACGATACCCGCAGTAGCGGCCCACGAGCGGCGCCGCGAACGCGAGCAGCAGCACGGCGAGGAACGAAAGCCTGAACCCGACGCTCAGAAGGTCGAGCGGGTTCGCGACCAGCATGACGAGCGCGGCCGCACACGTTCCCGTGAGCAGGTCGTAGCGAACGCGCAGTATCTTCGACGCGATATGCAGCCCGATCATCGTGACGGCGCGCACGACGGACGGTGAAAACTCCGACATGGCGGCGTAGCAGACGAGGGCGGCCGCAATCGCCGCGTACACGGGCAGCGTCCGCCTCCTGCCGAACAGCATGTTGAGGAACGCGTACACTATCGCGACGTGCAGGCCGCTGACGCTGAGGATGTGCGCCACGCCGTTCCTCCTAAACAGATCGTAGCTCTCGTCGTCCATCTCGGACGAGCCGCCGAACATCATGCCCGCGAAGAGCTCGTACTCATCCTTCGGCATCTCCGCGCGCACGCTTTCGAGGAACGAATACCTGAGGCGGCACAGCAGGGAATACGCGCCCCACACGGGAGAGCCCTTCATCTGCAAGACGCGCACGTCCTTGGCTTCGCACTTCACGATCACGCGCACGTCCTGCGTCTTGAGATACAGCGCGTAGTCGAACGTACCGGGGTTTTTCCGGCCGGCCGGCAATTCCACCTTGCCCGTGAACGCTATCTCCCTCCCGATGATGTCGGCCGGCGCGAGCCCTACCCCGCTCACGTTCACGAGGACGTCCCTGCCTTCCGACCTGACCGTCAGGCTGCGATAGTCGTCTTCCTTCACGCGCACCTTCATCACGCGGCCCCGAAGCGCCGGCGCGGCCCGCTGCCCGGATGGGGGCGCGGCTTCCCCCGGCGGTTCGCCGCCGTCGTCCATGGCGCTTCCCTCCCCCTCTGCCTCCGCGACAGGCGCGTCCACATTGTGGTAAGGCGACACGGCGTATTCCTCAAGGGGATCCACCCACTGAAGCTCGTGTGAGCAGTACGCGCCGCCAATAGTGTACACAAGCAGCAGAACGAACGGAAATACGCGGCGGCGGGCAACGGCGTTCGCCGCGCCCGCGAATGTGGGAACGCGCGGCGCCGCTCTCCCGGAAGAGGGAGCATCCCCGCCCGGACAGCAAAAAGCGGAAATGGCCACCGCGGCGGCGCACACAGCTGAGGCGATAAGAAAATTTCGTGTGTCTACCGAGAAAATATACGCGCTCCCGATACCGAGCGCGTACGCGAATGAGATAAAGCACAGCGGCCTTCTGACCGGCATTCCAACGCCTTCCCGACGCGAAAAACCGCACGGCGCGCACATCCCCGTGACATTATCTCATAATTTACATCATTTGTCATCAATTAATGGATATTTTTTTACTCGGTTTCGACAGAGTCGTCAGCCGACTCGGAATCATCGACATCTTCCGGTTCTTCCTCGTCGAGATTGATCTCATTATCCTCTTCCTCGGCCTCTTCGCCGTCGGGGTCAAAGCCCTTGTCCAACTTCTTGTTGGGGTCTATCGGGTATTTGCCCGGATTCGTGTTGTGCAGGTTGCAGTAGTATCTCGGCTTGCTTGACGAGCCGCCGTTCACGTGGCTAAATGTCTTCTTCTCCGTGTCGGGGCACCACGGCGTCGCGAGATAGCCGCTGTCGGTACATACCTCGGCGCTGCTGCTGCCGGAGGAAACATATTCCGGCTTCGTGCCCTCGATGAAGTAGTCCGTCATGCCGCTGACCCTCTCCTCCACCACGTCGTCGGGCTTTTCGGGATACTCGCCGACCTCCCTGCCCTCCATCACCTGAGTCATTATCTTGCTCCACAGGCGGGCGGCTGCGGCCGAGCCCTGCGAGAGCTCTATGTTGACGTCATTGCCGAGCCATACGGCCATGGAGAGCTTCGGCGTATTGCCGACGAACCACGAGTCGAAGTTGTCCGACGTCGTTCCCGTCTTGCCGGCGACGGGTACGCCCTGCACGGAAGCCGCGCCCGCGATGCCGCTTGACACGGTCGTGCGGAGTATGTCGTTCATGATGAAAGCCGTGCCCTCGTCCATGGCCTTCGTCTCTTCCGTGGAACCGTCGAGCACGACGTTGCCGTTGCGGTCGACGACCTCCGTATAGGATATGGGCGCGGCGCGCACGCCGCCGTTCGCGAACACCCCGTACGCGGACGCCATCTCAAACGGTTTGGCGCCGTTCGTCATGCCGCCGAGCGCGAGGGCCGCCGGGTTCAGGTCGTTCTTGTTTCCGTCCTCTACGACCGTAGTTATCCCCACTTTTTTCAGGAAATCGACAGACCGGTCGTTGCCCACGTTCAGCTGCACCTTCACGGCGTTCACATTCATGGACTGCTCGACCGACTTGCGCAGCGTCGTGGAGCCCCTATATCCGCTGTACCAATTCTTCGGCCAGACCTTGCCCTGATACTCGAACTTCTCATCCCTAATAATGCTGAGGGGGGACCAATATTCGCCGAAGGACTTCTCGCCGTCCTCTATCTTCTCATTATCCGCGCTCATCTGGATCGCCGGGCCGTACGCGCCGAGCGGCTTCATCGTCGAACCGGGCTGCCTCGGCTCCAAGGCCCTGTTGAAATTCATCTCGCCTTTTACGCCCCGCCCGCCTACGATGGCGTAGACGCGGCCGTTCTCGTGGTTGAGTATGACGGAAGCGCCCTGCGGCTGGATGACTTTCTGCTTCAGCGTATACCCCGTCTTCGGAACGACGATTTTTTCACCGATCTCTATCACGTCGGGAAGCCCCGTGCCGTCCTTATTGAAAAACTCGGCGGAGATCACGCAGTTGCCGTCGCCGTCGATCGTCTTGTAGCCCTGCGGCACGTTGATGACGCCGCCGTGTATGATGTAGAGCCGGCCCTCGTCGTCCTGCGTGTACATATCCTTGAACTCGATGCTCACATCGGGCTCGCCGCCGACCGTGGTCGAGTATATGTTCAAACGCCTCCCCTTGTGTATCGTCAGACTGCCGTCCGCGTTCAGCGTGGCCTCATTCTTCCTAAACGTATACCGGCCCTTGCCCCCTATTATATTGGAATACTCGTAGAGCATTAGATTGCCCTGCTCGTCGAGGATGTTGCCCTTTTCGTCCTTTTTGATATTCCTGATGCCCGGGTAATTCTCTGGGTCGTTAAGCTCATCGGCGACGATCTTCTGAATCTTTCTGTCGAATGTGCTGTGTATTTCGAGACCGCCGATGTAGATGTACTCTCTGGCGTCTTCTATGGTACTGAACCTATCGCCGTATTCCTTCATGAGGTTTTCGGCCACGTTGCCTATGGCCCAGTCGACGAAGAACGCAGCCTCGGCGTCGCCGACGAGCTCGGTCTCCGTGGGCTTCAGGTGCTCACGCAGATCGTCCGCAGCCGCCACGTCGTGCTCCGCCTGCGTGATGAGCCCCTGATCGAGCATATTGTCGAGCACGAGGTTGAGACGGGGTATGATCGCGTCATTGTAGAGGTAGTCGTACATCGTGCCGCGGAGGAGCAGCCTCGGGTCGTCGTCCTCGACGGTCCCCCTCACCTCTGTCGTGATCATCGCGAGGCTGCCGGGGGATTTCGGGAGGCTGGCGAGCGCGGCGCACTCGATGAGGTCGAGGTCTTCGACCTTCTTGTTGAAGTAATTCTTCGCGCCCGAGCTGACGCCGAGGCTGTGGTAGCCGAGCGATATGGTGTTCAGGTAATCCGTGAGAATCTCCTCCTTTGGGAGGTTGTTCTCGAGCTGGACGGCGTAGTACGCCTCCTGTATCTTGCGCTTCATGTCCCGGTCGGAGCGCCTGTCCTCAAGCCAGATGTTGCGGGCGAGCTGCTGAGAGATCGTGCTCGTGCCGCTGACGCTCGTGTTGTTCAGGATGCTGTCGCGCACCGCGCCGGCGATGCGTACGAAATTAAATCCGTGGTGCGTCCAGAACGTCTTGTCCTCTATGGCTATGACGGCGTTTTTCAGGTCTTCGGGTAATTGGTCATAGGTGGCCATGGACCGCTGGCCGTCGCCGAGGTACAGATTTTTTATGATCTTCCCGCTGCTGTCGTACATCGTGGACGACACGCGGAGTTTGGCCTCAATATCCTTGGGGTTCGGGGGATCGATGTCCTTGATCGCGCCGTACACGTAAAGGACGCCCGCAGCGAGCGCGACGAGGACGAGCACGAAGAATATCGTGACGACGCTTTTAAGTACGGGATGCTTGCTGCGCTTCCGCACACCGCGATGATCGCGCCCAAAGCGTCCCGGCATACCGCGCCGCGGCGCGGAGGCTTCCTTGCGTTTCCTGCTCGGAGCCAAGGACTTACGAGCGGGCTTCCTTTCCTTCGTGCGCGGCTTTTCAAACGGACGCTCGCGAGGGGCTCTCGCTACCCTGTCCGAAGCCGGTTCGCCGCGACGTTTTGCGGAGGGGCGCTTACCCTGACTCGGACGTTCGTTTCGCCTGCTCGGCGCCGACGCGTCCCGTGAACGGGCCGTACGGGATGAGCGGGCCGGACGGGCCGCGCTACGCGAGTCACCCGTCTGTCCGGAGCTACGCGGGCGGCTGTCTGGCTTGGCGGAAGCGTTCATCGAACCGGCTTCGGGCCGGGGGGAGGAAGCTACCGGCGCGCCGCTGCGGGGGCGGCTGTCGGGCCTTGAGGAAGCGCTCATCGGCATAGCGCTACGCGGCCTGCCGCCGGGCCGTGCCGAAGGGCTGCCCTGCGGCCTTGCCGCCGCGCTGTTCATCGGGCCGGCGCTACGCGGTCTACCGCCGGGCCGCGCCGAAGGGCTGCCCTGCGGCCTTGCCGCCGCGCTGTTCATCGGGCCGGCGCTGCGCGGTCTGCCGCCGGGCCGTGCCGAAGGGCTGCCCTGCGGCCTCGCCGCCGGGCTTGCCTGTCCGGGAGCGACACGCGCTGCATCGCGCGCCGCTCCCGCATCCCGGCCGCCCGGCGCCACATCGCCAAAGGACGCGCCTCCGCGCGGGCGCGCTGAACGCCCACCCGACATGGCCGCACTCGAGGGTTTTCTGCTTATATCATCGAATCTATCGAAGAAATCGTCTATTTCATTTTTTCCGTGTTTATAACGGATGTCGTCTGCCATTCAATACCTCGTATCGCTCAATATACCGCATTCATTATATCAAATCAGAGTGCCCAAATAAAGAAAACGGGTGCATCAGCATCCGTTTTTCTCAAAATGTAATAATATGATATGTGAGCGAAACAGGCGTCACACGGCGCAGTGATCTATGGTCGCGTCATACAGATCCTCCGCCTTGTCCCATTCCTCGATGATCTCCGGGATCACCTTGTACAGGTCGCCTACGATGCCGAAGTCCGCGACCTCGAAGATCGGAGCGTCGGGATCCTTGTTGATCGCCACTATGATATCCGACGTCTGCATACCCGCGAGATGCTGTATGGCGCCCGAGATGCCGCAGGCGAAGTATATCTTCGGCTTGACCGTCGTGCCCGTCTGACCGACCTGATGGCTGTGGTCTATCCAGCCCGCGTCGACCGCGGCCCTCGAAGAACCGACGACGCCGCCGACCTTCGCGGCAAACTTACCGATGAGCTCGAAGCCCGAAGGATCGCCGAGACCGCGCCCGCCGCTGCATATGATCTCAGCGTCGGTCAGCGATACGATCTCCTTTGCGCTCTTCACCACGTCGACGACCTCTATGCGAATATCTTCTTTCGCGATCTTCACCTTTACGTTGATCGTCTCGCCCTTCACGCCCTCGGCGCGCTCGCATTTCGTCATGACGCCGGGCCTGACCGTAGCCATCTGCGGCCTCGTCCTCGGCGTGACTATCGTCGCCATAAGATTTCCGCCGAAAGCCGGGCGGGTCTGCTTCAGGCCCCTGTCGTCCGACGCGGGGTCGAGGTCTGACGTGTCGAGCGTCGTGTTGTTGTTCGCGTAGTCTATATAGCTCGAAACCTTGATGTCGAGCCTTGTGCAGTCAGCCGTCAGCCCCGTGTTCAGGCGGGCCGCGACGCGCGGCGCGAGGTCGCGCCCTATATGCGTCGCCCCGAACAGCACGATCTCCGGCTTGTATTCATTTATCGTATCCGTGAATACTTTCGTGTACCCGTCCGTCGTATACTGGCCGAGCAGCGGGTCGTCTACGATGTAGACGCCGTCCGCGCCGTACTCAAAACACTCCTGCGCGAGATGATCGATCTTGTCGCCGATCAGCACGGCCCACACTTTCGAGTCGTCCGATATTTCACGCGCGAGCCTGCGGCCCTCGCCGATCAGCTCGAGCGCGACGCCCATGAGATTGCCCTTGCGCTGCTCCGCGTATACCCAGACATCCTTGTAGTCCGAGAAGTCCGCGGCGCCATCGGCGGCTTCTTCCTTTTCGTCGGCGAATATGGCGTCGACCGGGCACTTGGGGATGCAGACTTTACACACCGTACACTTCTCGTTTATGACGGCGAGCTTGCCGTCCATATCTATCGCGTCAAACGGGCAAGCCTTCTGGCAGAGTTTGCATCCGATACATTTATCGTCTATAACATGAATTGCCATTGAGATTCTCCTTTTCCATAACTCT
>JAISAI010000128.1 GCA_031266795.1 Eubacteriales Family XIII. Incertae Sedis bacterium | reverse complement strand
GCCTGCGAGGGCATCGTGACCATGAGCCCGCCCGCTATGTCCTCCGCAAGCCTGACTATCTCGTACGGGAAGCGCGTGACATTCTGCTTGCACACGTTCGCGAGCAGGAGGTCGATCTGGTAGTTGCCGGCCTCGGTCGGATAGCCCTCCGCCGAACACGCTATGCCGCAGCAGTACAGGGTCTCGTTGAGATGCGTCATCTCTATGATCTTATCCTTGACGTGCGACGCCTTGGCCGCGCCGTTGTAATCGGCCGCGAGGGCCGCCGCGCCTATGATGACGTCGCCGACGCCGACTTTGCATCCGCCGTATGACTGGCGATGGTATCCCGCAAAACGCTCCACGAGCATGTTTGAAAACCCGGCTTCCTCGCACATGAACACGCGATCCCACGGCACGAAGACATCGTCGAACACAACGAGCGCTTCCTGGCCGCCGAACTGCTTGTTGCCGAGGTCCACGTCGGCGTCCTTTTCGAGCTTGCGCGTGTCGCAGGACTGGCGTCCGTAGATCATGAACAGCCCCTCCGCGTCCGTTGGGACGGCGAACGATACGGCGTACTGCTTGTCCTCCTCGCTCACGGCCTGGGTGGGCATGATGAGGTGCTCGTGTGAATTGATGGAGCCCGTCTGGTGGGCTTTCGCGCCGCGCACGATGATGCCGTCGTCGCGTTTCTCAACGATACGCACGAAGAGATCGGGATCGACCTGCGCGCCCTGGCTCTTGCCGCGGTCGCCCTTGGGGTCGGTCATCGCCCCGTCGACGACGAGGTCATTGTCCTGAATGTAGATGAGGTATTTCTTGAATCTCTCGTGGTACGAGGTGCCGTGGGCCTTGTCCATCTCGTATGTCGTGGAATACATCGCGTTGAAAGCGTCCATGCCGACGCAGCGCTGGAAGCACGACGCCGTCTTCTGGCCGAGCAGACGCTGCATCTTGACTTTTTTCCTCAGATCGTCCGTGCTCTGATGAAGATGGCTGAACCTGTTTATCTTCGCGCCCGTGAGATTTGACGTCGCGGTCATAAGGTCCTCGTGCGCGGGGTCCTGCGCGAGATCGTAGGTCATCTTGAGGCAGTTGATCGACGGGCGAATGATCGGATGATCCACCCAGTTGTCGATCTTCTGACCGAACATATAGACCTGTGTGTTGAGCTTGCGTAAGCTCTCAATATACTGTTCGCCTGTCATTAGTGCCATTTTAAATTCCTCCGTTACTCATCAAATGAACTATACGACTTCCTCTTTGTTGAGAATTTTTCTCGCAAAATCGAGAATCTCATCGCTGACGCTCGTATCAAGCACCACGTCCTCAACATCGGGAAGCGCAGCCATGACCTCGGCGCGCACGACATCCTCTATCGTGAACTGCGCGGACGGGCACGCGGAACACGCACCGGTCAGCCTCACGTAGACTACGCCGTCCTCGTAACCCGTGAGCTCGGCCGCGCCGTAATGCTCCGCGAGTACGGGATTTACCTTTTCGTTAAGAACTTGTTTGATTTCTGCCTCAGCACTCACCATAAACTCCGCATATCTTTTCCGCCGCCCGCAACTTGGAGGCGGAAACTACGCTGTTTCTGGTTTCAGTATATTCCTCAAACGCCGCTTTTGCAAGGTGTAGGCAAACAGTCAGAATAGTCACAGATTTCACCTCACAGATTTTCGAGGATCCGCTTCTTGTAATCCATGAGCTGCGGCGATAGGCGCCGCTCTTCCTTTTGTTCACGGTAAAAGTCTATCCCGATCTCCGCGCGGACGACGGCCGGCTTGCCGCTGAGCACGTAGACGCGGTCTGAGAGCAGGATGGCCTCCTCGACGTCGTGGGTGATGAGCATGATCGTGACGTCCACACGTTTTTTCACGTCCGTCAGCCACTGCTGCAGCCTGCCGCGCGTGATGGAGTCGAGCGCGCCTAAGGGCTCGTCGAGGAGCATGATGTCGCCGGAGGTGAGGAAGGTGCGCAGGAAGTTCACGCGCTGCCTCATGCCGCCGGACAGCTCGTGCGGGTAGCTGCTTTCGTAGCCCTCGAGCCCGAATGTCCCGAAGTACGGCGACGCGTCCGCAGCCGCCGCAAGCCTGTCCGCGCCGCGTATGACGCGCGGCAGCGCCACGTTGTCCATGACGGTCTTCCACGGGAGCAGCAGATCCTTTTGCTGCATGTACCCTATCCTGCCCGACACGCTGATCTCTCCGCTGTCCGGGGTGACCAACCCCGTGAGTATGTTCATGAGCGTGCTCTTGCCACAGCCGCTCGGGCCGAGCACCGACACGGTCTCGCGCTCCATTACATGAACGGAAACGCCGTCAAGGACACGGACGTCGCCGAAGCGCTTCGTCACGCCCTTTACCGCAAGAGCAGGGGCTTCGCCGCCCATCATTTCCCTCTCGCGCCCTGTTTCGTATCCGGGGCTTCCCGTCATGTTACTGCCCCCTCCCCGTCCGGCTTCCACCTGACGACGCGGCGCGCGACAAGGTTTATCAGCGCGATGAGCAGCAGGCTGACCGCGACGACGAGCACGATCGCCGCGAACATCCTGTCGAGCGCGAAACCCTGCTTCGCGCGCAGCATGTACACGCCTATCCCGACGTTGCCGCCGAGCCACTCCGCGATGACGGCCGCCATCACGGTGTACGTGACGGCGATCTTCAGGCCCGCGAAAAAGTACGGCAGGGCGTGCGGGAATTTGAGATGGCGGTAGACCTGCGCGCGCGAGGCTTTGAGGACGCGGAAGTAATTTATGAAGTCGCGGTCAACCTGCGAGAATCCGTCTATGAGGCTCACGGCTATGGGGAAGAAGCACATGAGGACGATGACGATAATCTTCGGGAGGTAGCCGAAGCCGAACCAGATGATGAGGATCGGGGCGACCGCTATGACGGGTATCGTCTGCGAGATGATGAGGATGGGGTAAAGCGCCTTGCGAAAGGCCGCGAAGTTGTCCATGAGGACGGCCACGCCGAGGGCGATCGCGACGGACAGGGAGAGCCCCACGGCGGCCTCAAGCAGCGTGGCCCGCGCGTGGTAGGCTATGAGATCTCTGTCCGAGATAAACGCGGACGCGACGGCTGACGGCGCGGGCAGGATGTAGGCCGGCACGTTCGCCGCGCGCACGATGGCCTCCCACGCCGCGATGAGCAGGATAATAGTCACGACGGGATAGAGCGCGTCGTATTTTTTCGGCGTTTTTATCAACGGGCCGCCTCGCGTTCGGGAAGAAATTCATTCGTGAAAGCCGACTCCACGTCAAGTTCTTTCGGCAGTTCCCCGTTGCGGTACATGAGGTCGGCGTACCTTTTCCAGACCTCTTCCCGCTGCCAGCCCCACTGCGGCGCGCCCTCCGCGTAGCGTCCTGACAGATAGTTCTGGCCCTCCTTCACGACATACTCGTCGAGCTCAGGCGCTTCTTTCAGTAATATCTCCGCCGACTCGCCCGGGTGCGCTATGGCGTATTCGTAACCGCGCGACGTGGCGTAGAGAAACGCCCTCACGGTCTCGGGATCCTCCTCTATCATGCGATCGCTCGTTATGAGCAGAGGCGTATAGTAATCGAGCGCCTCGTCCACCGAGGCCGCAAGAATGAAATTATACGTCTCTCCTTGCTTTTTCAGATAGACGTTTTCCACGGCCTCGTATGACCACGCGAAGTCGATGTCGCCTTTCAGCGCCGTCAGTATGTCGTCCTCCCCGAGCATGACGTAGTTTATGTCGTCGTAACTCACGCCGTATTTCCCGGCTATATAGCCGATGACGTTCTCCTCGGACGGGGAGCCCCAGCCGCCGTAGGTCTTGCCGGCCCAATCCGCCGGGGACTCTATGCCGGCCTCCGGCAGGGATATGAATCCCGAGGTGTTATGCTGGATGATCGCCGCGATGGATTTGATCGGGAGCGGGTCGTCCTGCGTCAGCGCGTAGTTCATGGCTTCCTGCATGCTGATGCCGAAATCACCCTGCCCCGCCGCGATGAGCTGTTCCACATTCCCGTCCGCCGCCTGCTGGATGTCAAGGTCGAGGCCGGCGTCTTCGTAATAGCCGAGCGACTT
This sequence comes from Eubacteriales Family XIII. Incertae Sedis bacterium, assembly GCA_031266795.1. Lineage (GTDB taxonomy): Bacteria > Bacillota > Clostridia > Peptostreptococcales > Anaerovoracaceae > JAIRPC01. The sequence goes on along the minus strand of JAISAI010000128.1, from coordinate 2,080 downwards.
CGCGACGAAGACGCCGGTGTGGTTTGTGTTCGGCGTCCAGTCGAGTATGAGCGTGGCTTTCGTGAGACCGTCCGCAGCGCCTGAGCCTACCGCGCCGGTATCCGACTCGCCTGAGCCTTCGGCGTTTCCTCCGCACGCGGCTGCAAGAATGGACAGCGCCGTTATCAACGCGATCAGTAGCATGAGTTTGCTTTTGCGAATTTTCATTTCATCCTCCGTTGTGTGTTGTCAAGGGCGACTCCGGGCGCGGAGACCTGTTTTGTATGCCGCCGGGAATCAGCCATGCGTCCGGAAATATAAAAACGCGGCCCGCTTTTGTTTTTGCGTCCGCGTCTGTATTAACATGACGGTCGTTCATCCCTACGTCGGCATTATCCGAATCAGGTTCCGGGGTCCGGCGCGACATCGCGCCGTCTCAGCCAACGGTAAGGCGCCCCCTGAGCGTTATTCAATTATCTGTATGATATATCATTCCCGCAGTGCTTGCAATAGGGGCGGTGAAAATTTCTTGGGTACGGCTTGAAAGCGGCGCTACTGTCCATTAGACTATTGCTGAGAAACAATACTGAAGCCGCATTGAATTTTGAGAGGAATAGCTGTGCACGAATTGAGCGTTATCATGGCGGTGGTGGACACCGTGGACGAGTATCTTAACACGAGTTACGGGGGCGAGGCCGGGGAGAGTATTCCCGCTGTCCGGAAGGCTCCGCCAAGGGTCACGCGCATCGCGTTGCAGGTCGGAAGCCGCTCGTCGTACATCCCGTCGTACATCCGCGAGATATGGCCGTTTGCCGTGAAAGAAACGTCCTTGGACGGAGCGGCTCTCGAAACGGAGGAGATGGACGGCAATGATTTTCTTATCAAGGAAATTGAAATCGAGGAGTAGCTCACGAGGCAAAGATCTTTGACTGATGTATGGGAACAACAATCGGGCGGCATTTGGTAGACCGCCCGATTGGGTTTTGGCGCTGCGGTAGTGTGTGGGATGTAATACTCTTACCTCAGCTGCCAATCGATGTGCGAGGTACGACGGAGCTAAAGCTCCTGTACCTCTGCCCTGTCCCGGAATCCACTTTATGAACCCCGGGACGCGCTCGCCCCGCTCGCTTGCCCGGGGTGACGTTCCGTACTTCCGCTACCGTTTTACCCTGCCGCTCTTTATGGTTTTCGACCATGCGCCGTACGCGGTCTTGCCTCCGGACTTCTTCACGGCGCGGACTCGTACCTCGTAGCTCTTGCCGGGCTTTAGCTTTTTGATCGTGAGCGACGTGGCGTTGGCGCCTATCTTTTTCGTCGCCCATTTCTTTCCGACTATGCGGTACTGGACTTCGTAGCCGCTGACTCCCTTTGTGGCCGACTTCTTCCATGTGATTTTGATCTGCTTTTTGCCTGCTGTCGCCTTCGGAGCGGATAGCTTCTTCGGCGCGGCTGGCTTCGCGTCGGATTTTGCGGGCTGCGGAGCCGGCGTTACTACGGGCACTACGCCCACGCCACCGCCTCCGCCGGCCCAACCGCCACCGCCTCCACCGGAATCGCCGATCAGGTCGTATGGAATGTTGTTGTCTATCGCGTAGCTTTGCGCGTATGAGCCTGAATATACCTGAAGCCATAAATTCGGACAGAGATTGAAAGCATACTCTCCAATTGAAGTCACACTATTGGGGATGGTTATGCTGGTCAAGCTACTGCAATAATTGAAAGCATGCTCACCAATTGAAGTCACGCTATTGGGGATGGTTATGCTGGTCAAGCTACTACAATAATCGAAAGCATACTCCCCGATTGAAATCACGCCGGCAGGGATGGTTACGCTGGTCAAGCTGCTACAAGAAACAAATGTACCAAATTCAATTGAAGTCATTCCAACTGGGATGGATATGCTGGTCAAGCTGCTACAACCCGCAAATGCAGCAATCCCAATTTCAGTCACTCCGGGTGGGATGGCTATGTTGGTTAAACTGCGTGCGCCCATAAGCAGACGCGAAAGCGTCTGCGCGGGCTTACTGAAATACCGCCTTTAGCAAGCGGTAGGTAAAAGTATCAAAGCTAACCGTTAATAGAAAGAGAGGAGGTGAAAACA
>JAISAI010000121.1 GCA_031266795.1 Eubacteriales Family XIII. Incertae Sedis bacterium | reverse complement strand
CGACCACAGCGTCTCGTCGAGTTCCTCCATGAATTCGAGTACCCTCGGTTTGATGACACCGAAGTAGTGATCGTCGAGATCCTGCCCCTTTGGCGGCGCGGCGCCGTAGAGCGTGCGCCCGGTGTAGACGAGGTCGGGGCGCGCCTCGTACATGGATTCGTCTATGAGGAAATATTCCTGCTCGGCCCCTATGTTCGCGAGCACGTCCACGCCGCCGTTCAAACCGAACAGTTTGAGGATGCGCTTGCCTTCGCGCGAGAGCGCCTGCATGGAGCGCAGCAGGGGCGTTTTCTTGTCGAGCGCCTCTCCGCTATACGATACGAACGCCGTCGGCACATACAGTATGGTATCCTTGACGAACGCGTAAGAGGTGGGGTCCCATGTCGTGTAGCCGCGCGCCTCGTACGTGTCCCTGATGCCGCCCGACGGGAAACTCGACGCGTCGGGCTCGCCGCGCACGAGCTCCTTGCCCGAAAATTCCAATACGAGCTCCCGGTCGCCCTCGAAGTCGACGAACGAATCGTGTTTCTCGGCCGTGACCCCCGTCATCGGCTGGAACCAGTGCGTGAAGTGCGTCGCCCCCAGCTTGAGCGCCCACTCCTTCATAGCGTTCGCGACGGTGTTCGCGTAGGAGGGGTCGACTCCGGTGCGGCTGTCGATGCTGTTCTTGACAGATTCGTACACGTCCGCGGGCAGCAGCTCTTTCATCACCTTGGGTGTGAATACTTGGCTTGCGTAGTCTTTGCTCAAATCGAACATGGGGGTCTCCTTCTCTTCCGGTTTTATCTCTTGGCCTACGAATACGAATATTTTTCATAACAAACATGAACAACATACCCTATTCTATATCGCTTCGAAAGCCCTGTCAACACAATTACATTAATCAATTCAGAATTATCAGACTTTTCACTCAATAATGCTCGTAATAGTGTCTGTCCGCCTTGTGGCGGGTGAACCGGCGCCGCGCCCACCCGCGCGAAATTGTCAGAATTAAGCCAATAGTATTACTTTGCGGGCCTGCGCCCATCCCACGCGCGGCGGTGATATAATGAAAAGCAAAGATGCGGGTAATTAGTGTTTCTATAAAACTCATTATACAAGGATAGTAGGCAATAGGAGGTAACGAAATGTCACTTAGAGAATCTCTTCCCATGGTAAAGACGAAGCTTCCCGGCCCCAAGGCCGCGAAAGTGCTCGCGAGGCGCGCGGAGATCATGCCCGCCGCCATCAAGTCAATCTACCCCGTCGTGATCGAGCGCGGCGAGGGCGCGATGATCGAGGACGTCGACGGCAACGCGTTCCTCGACTGGATCGGCGGGGTCGGCGTCATGAACATCGGCTACTCGAACCCGGAGCTGATCGAGGCCGTGCAGAAGCAATCGCAGAAATTTTTCCACTCGATGATGAACATCACGACGCACAAGCCCTATATAGAGTACGCGGAAGCGTTCGCGAAGATCGCTCCCATCAAAGGCGGCAAGAAGCAGGTCATGCTCGCGAACAGCGGCGCCGAAGCCGATGAAAACGCCGTGAAGATCGCGAGGGGGGCGACGGGCAGGCCGAACATCATAGTATTCACGGGCGCCTTCCACGGAAGGACCGCGCTCACGATGACGATGACGTCGAAGAAGGCGTACGCCACCGGCATGGGCCCGTTCCCGGACGGCGTCTACCGGGCGGAATTCCCGTATCTTTACCGCGCGCCCGGAGGGCTCAAGGGGGCGGCCGCTATAGGCTACTACGTCGATCAGCTCAAATCGGTCTTTGAGACGCACTCGCCCGCAAAGTACGTCGCGGCGATCGTCTTCGAGCCGGTTCAGGGCGAAGGCGGTTTCATACCCGCGCCGCTCGAATGGGTGAAGGCCGTCCGCAAGGTATGCGATGAGAACGGCATACTCATGGTCGTCGACGAAGTCCAGACGGGCTTCGCGCGCAGCGGGCGCATGTTCGCGTCCGAGTATTACAAGGAAGCCGGGTTTGCGCCGGACATACTGACGTTCGCGAAGTCCGTCGCGGGCGGGCTCCCCCTGTCGGGAATCGTCGCGGCCAAGTCAATAATGGACAAGGTCCCGGCCGGCACTATTGGCGGCACATACAGCGGCAACGCCGTGGCGTGCGCGTCCGCTCTGAAGGTGCTTGAAATCATGCGGCGGGACGACTATCCCGGCAAGGCGCTGAAAATATCCAAGGTCTGCATGAAGCGATTTAACGATTGGAAGAAGAAGTACAAGGTCATCGGCGACGTGCGCGGCATCGGCGCGATGATGGGCATCGAGTTCGTGAAGGACGCGAAAAAAGCGCCGAACGCGGAGCTCGTCGGCAAGATAGTCCAGGCCGCTTGCGCAAAGGGGCTGCTGCTCGAATCGGCCGGCACGTACGGCAACGTCATCCGCTTCCTGTGCCCGCTCTGCGTGACGGACGAACAGCTCGCCGCGGGGCTCGATATATTCGAGGACGCAATCAAAACTAACTCATAAAAACATATTGAGTACGGATTTATGGTAAACTAATATCCGTATGGAGATAGAGCTAAAATATAAAATCGGGAGCAGAGAGCTTCTTGAGAAAATAGAGCGCGATAAGTTTCTCGCGTCAATAACGGAGAAGGATTCGGCCGCCGCAATATCCATGAAGGCGGCGTACTTCGATACGGAGGATCACATCCTCATGCGCAACGGCATCGCGTTCCGCATACGCAAGGAGGGAAACCGCCTCGTGGGAACGCTGAAATGGAGCGACCGGGACACGGGCGTTTTGGGGCTGTACGCGCGCGAGGAGATCAGCGTCCCGGTGGCCGACGATTCGTGTTTCCTTTCCCCTGACCCGTACATATTCAAGGACAGCAAGGAGGGCAAGGAGATGCTCGAAGCCATATCGGGGCAGTCGCTCGTCCTCATATTCGAGACGGTATTCACGCGAAGGCGCTTCCGCATAGATTCGGAGGGTACGATCTGCGAGGTGTCGCTCGACACGGGCGAGATCATCGCCGGGGATCGCCACGCCCCCATACAGGAGCTTGAGATAGAGATGTTTTCCGGCAGCGAAGAGGAGCTGATCCGCATCGGCGACAAAGTGGCGGGCGCGTATGGGCTCGAGCCGGAGCCGCTCAGCAAATTTGCGAGGGGCAGGGCGCTCGCGGGGAATGCATGAAGGCGATTTGACTGAGGGAAAGCGAAGCGATTCAGGTGTACAAGAAGGATGTTCTCGATGAATTCATACTCTTTTCGGATGTGTCGGACGACGCGGCCGTAGGCTACGCGTCCACGTTGCGTAACGCGGGCGAAAAGGCCGGCTCGTCGCTGTGGATCTCGTTTCAGCGCGCCATGCTCTCCGGCGTGGGCTCGGAGAAAATCAGCGCGACGTATTGGCAAAACCATATATGCGCCCTCGTCGGCGCTTCGGACAACCCCTTTAGCCGCGCCGCGGAGAAGGGCGTGTACGCGGGGTTGTACGGGCTGACGGATGTTGACCGCGTCGCTGCGGCGACGGAACTTCTGACCGAATCATCCGCCGGGCTGCTCCGGCTCGCGTCCGCCGAGCTCGCGCGTATCAAGGAGAGGTACGATTGGGGCTTCGGGCGATCGACGGACGATATTGCGTCGATCATGGCCTCGCCGGGCCTCGACCCGGTTTCGCGTAGACAGCTCGTCCACGAGGCGTTGACTGCAAAAGACGATCTCGTTTCGGCGGCCATGCTGGCGTCCTACTACCGCTCGTACGGCGCCGGCGCCCTTGAAGCCTACGACAGCTACTATTGGGACGACGGTTTTGTCGGCGTGGGCGTCGGGACGAAGGATAGGATCAGGTTCGACGACCTCATCGGCCTCGAAAGGCAGACGGGGGAACTCAGAGAGAACACGGAGTTCCTGCTGCGCGGGCTTCCCGCGAGCAACATGCTCCTGTACGGGGACGCAGGCTCGGGGAAGTCGTCGTCGCTGAAGGCGCTCGCCGCCGAGTACGCGGACAGGGGGCTGAAACTCGTCGCGATACCCAAGGCGCGCATATCCGAATTGCCGAAGGCGCTCGACGCCGCGTCGGAGCGCGGGCTGAAGTTCATATTCTTCGTCGACGACCTTTCGTTCGAGGAGGGCGAGAGCGCGTATAAGTCGTTCAAGTCCGTCGTCGAGGGCGGCGTGAGCGCGCGGCCAGGCAACGTCGTGATATGCGTCACGTCGAACAGGCGTAATATAGTGAAGGAAGTCTGGAAGGACAGGGAGCATCAGGACGACGTGCACCTGAGGGACAACATTCAGGAGAAGCGCTCGCTCGCCGACAGGTTCGGCCTGACGATCGTCTACAGCGCGCCCGACAAGGACGAGTATCTCGCCATCGTCACGGCCCTCGCGGAGAAGGCGGGGCTCACCGGGCAAGGGGGCGGCGAAGGAGGCGAGGATGAGCTCAAAGCCGCGTCCCTGACGTGGGCCGTCCGCCACGGCGGGCGCTCCGGCCGCACGGCGCGGCAGTTCATAGATTACCGGGTATCGCGGGACGCCGCGCGCGGCGGCAGTTCAAACGACGGCCCCGGCGGGCAAGGCGGCGCAAGCGGCAGCGGCCCGGACAGCGGCCTCGGCGGGCAAGGCGGTGCGAGCAGCGACGCGCACTCCATCACGCGCGGTTGACATCGCCGCGGGAGTGCGGTATCCTGTATAATGTGAAACCCGACCGGAGGGTCGGAATTGGCGCTTTACAAGCGGGGCGGAAAGCGCCATGGGGTTTCCCTAAGACATAAGGACATGACTCACACAAGGGAACCTCTAAAAATCATATGTGCGCGTATTTGCCGTGGAGCTTGTCGTGGTTCACAGGCAAAAAACGCAGGGATACTGGTGGTATCACGAGGCTTTTTGCCGAAGAAACGCGGCAAGATACGCGGCAAATACGTGTGCATAGGATTTTTAGAAGTTCCCATACATCGGGAGGCAGAATGAGCAGATTTTTTCGCGGCAATGGATTTTCAATAATACTTATAGTGATACTCGCCATCAATATGATACGGGGCGGCGGGCTTTTTGACGACCCCGGCGCATGGCTCAGGAATATATTGCTCATCCTGCCCGGCATTATCATCGGCATCACCGTGCACGAATGGGCCCACGCCTGGACGGCGTACAGGCTCGGCGACACGACCCCGAAGCTGCAGGGCCGCGTTTCGCTCAATCCAGTCAGGCACATCGACCCGATAGGGCTCATCGCTCTGCTCTTCATCGGATTCGGATGGGGCAAACCCGTAATGGTCAACCCCTACGCATTCCGCCACCCGAGGCGCGACAACCTGCTCACGGACGTCGCCGGCATCACGCTGAACTTCATAGTCGCTTTCGCCGTCACTGGGATCATGCGCGCCTACGTGGGCTACGTGGCCGGGAACGTCGAAATAGTGAGCGAGGCCTCGTTTGGAATCATATTCACGATCCTCCAGTACATCGTCTGGATGAACCTCGTCCTCATGATATTCAACCTCCTGCCCGTGCCGCCGCTCGACGGCTTCGGCATAGTGACGGAGGTGTTCAACCTGCGCGGCAAGCCCGCCTACGACGC
>JAISAI010000109.1 GCA_031266795.1 Eubacteriales Family XIII. Incertae Sedis bacterium | reverse complement strand
GCGTTGTCCTCGAACAGAGAGTTGGCCCACGACGGCCCCCTGCCGTTCTCGTCCTTGCAGTACGGCATCGACGGCGCGGACGCCCCCCATATGGAGGAACAGCCCGTCGCGTTCGCTATCATCATGCGGTCGCCGAACAGCTGCGTGATGACCTTGATATACGGCGTTTCGCCGCAGCCCGCGCACGCGCCCGAAAACTCAAAGTACGGCTTCGCGAACTGGCTGCCCTTGACGGACTGCTTGTTCATGAGCTTGTCCTTGATCTTCACGCCCGCGGCAAAGTCCCAGTTCGCCGCTTCGCTCTCGTCCCAGTCGGCCGTCATGACGAGGGCCTTCTCCTTCGCGATGCAGATGTCCGCGCAGTTGCCGCAGCCGAGGCAGTCGAGCGGGCTGACCTGTATGCGGTAGTGCAATTCGTCAAAGCCCTTGCCCGTGGCCTTGATCGCCTCAAAGCTGCCTGGCGCGCCTTTCATCTCGTCTGTGTCCGCGAGCACGGGCCTGATAGCGGCGTGCGGGCAGACGAACGAACACTGGTTGCACTGTATGCAGTTCTCCTTCTTCCAGATCGGGACGTGTATCGCGACGCCGCGCTTCTCGTACGCCGCCGTCCCCGAGGGGAACGTGCCGTCCGCGTACTCGCCGGCGAATTTGCTGACGGGCACGGAATCGCCGTTCTGGCGGTTCATCGGCTCGAGCACCTCCTCTACAAAACGCGGGACGTCTTTTTTATTCCCAGCGGCATCCTCGGCCGTCGCCCAATTATCCGGAATCGCATACTCCTCCACATTATTCACGCCCGCGTCGACGGCCGCGAAGTTCATGTCGAGTATCTTCTGCCCCTTCTTGCCGTAGGCCGCGACGACGCCGTCCTTCAGGTAGCCCACGGCGTCGCCGACCGGGATGACGCCCGTCAGCTTGAAGAACGCGGCCTGCAGCACCATGTTGATCCTGCCGCCGAGCCCGATGTCCTCCGCGATCTTGTACGCGTTCATGTAGTAGAACTTCGCGCGCTTCGCCGCGAGCGCCCTCTTGACGGACGCGGGCAGCCTCTGCGCTATCTCATCCTTCGCCCACACCGTGTTCAGCATGAACACGCCGCCGTCCTTCAGATCCTTCAGCATGTCGTACTGATAGACGTATGACTGATTGTGGCAGCCTACGTAATCGGCGCTGTTGATGAGGTACGTGGAACGGATCGGCTTCTCGCCGAAGCGCAGGTGCGAGATCGTGACGCCGCCCGACTTCTTCGAGTCGTAGGCGAAGTAGCCCTGCGCGTACCTGTCAGTATGGTCGCCGATGATCTTGATCGCCGTCTTGTTCGCCCCGACCGTGCCGTCGGCGCCGAGCCCCCAAAACTTGCACTTGATCGTGCCCTCGGGCTCGCTCGATACGCTCTCGTCGTAATCGAGGGACGTATGCGTCACGTCGTCGTTGATGCCTATCGTGAAATGGTCCTTCGGCGCGTCCTTCTTCATGTTGTCATACACGGCGGCTATCATGCCCGGCGTCGTATCCTTCGAGCCGAGGCCGTAGCGCCCCGCGTAGACCTTGGGCGCGTCCTGCGCATCAGCGAGCGTCGCCTTTATGTCAAGGTAGAGCGGGTCGCCCGGCGCGCCCGGCTCCTTCGTGCGGTCGAGCACCGTGAGCTTCTTCACGGTCTTCGGCAGCGCGTCCGTGAAGAACGAAGCCACGAACGGGCGGTAGAGCCGGCACTTCACGAGCCCTATCTTCCCGCCCGGTATGGCGTTTTCTATCGTCTCCTCTATCGTCTCGCACACGGAGCCCATCGCGACGACGACATGCTCCGCGTCGGGCGCGCCGACGTAGTCGAACGGCTTGTACGAGCGTCCCGTCGCCTCGCTGACCTTGTCCATGTACTCCGTCACTATGCCGGGGATGTTATCGTAGAAAGGCTGCGCCGCTTCCCTCGCCTGAAAGAATATATCGGGGTTTTGGGCCGTGCCGCGTATGACGGGATGCTCCGGGTTCAGCGCCCTGTCCCTGAACGCGCGCACGGCGTCATGGTCGAGCATGTTCGACAGGTCGTCGTAGTCCCACGCCTCGATCTTCTGTACCTCGTGCGACGTGCGGAAGCCGTCGAAGAAATGCAGGAACGGCGTCCTTGCCTTTATAGACGCGAGGTGGGCGACGGCGCCGAGATCCATGACCTCCTGCACGGACGCGGACGCGAGCAGGGCAAATCCCGTCTGCCTCGCCGACATGACGTCCGAATGGTCGCCAAATATGCACAGGGCGTGCGCTGCGAGCGTCCTCGCGCTGACGTGGAATACACCCGGCAGCAGCTCTCCCGCTATCTTATACATATTCGGTATCATGAGCAGCAATCCCTGCGACGCCGTATAGGTGGTCGTCAGCGCGCCGGCTGACAGCGAGCCGTGCACCGCGCCCGCCGCGCCCGCCTCCGACTGCATCTCCGCGACGCGCACCTCCTGCCCGAATATGTTCTTCTTCCCGTGCGCGGCCCATTCGTCCACGACCTCCGCCATCGTCGAGGACGGCGTGATCGGATAGATCGCGGCCACATCCGTGAACGCGTACGACACATACGCCGCAGCCGTATTGCCATCCATAGTCTTTACGATTTTCTCACCCATTGCCTTTTCCTTTCCGTAATGGAAACGCCGATCCATTCATGTCCACCAAGCAATCAGCATTCCCATATAACAACGCGCGCCGCGCGTAACCGATCTTTTGTATATCCCCGGGGCTCAGCGGCCCACCGTCCGGCCGCCTATATGCCGGACTATCTCGTCCGGTATCCGGTACAGGGACAATTGTATCATGACCGAGCCCATCCCATAGGCGGCCATGGGCATCCCGTATACGACAGAGCTCCTCTCGTCCTGCCCTATCGTGTAGCCCCCGGCGTCCCTGATCTTCTTCAATCCGGCCGCCCCGTCGGCGCCCATGCCCGTCAGTATCACCCCCGTCGCGCCCGGCCCGGCGGCCTCGGCCACGGACTCGAACAGCACGTCCACGGACGGTATATGCCCGTTCACTTTGGAACGGGACTCCATGCGGACGGTATAGCCTTTGCCCGCCCCCGCCCGGCTCAGCAGCATATGCCGCCCGCCGGGGGCTATGAGCGCCCTGCCCGGCCTGGCCTCGTCGCCGTCCTTCGCCTCCATTACCTCGAGATGGCACGCGGCGTCAAGCCGCTGCGCGAACAGCTTCGTGAATCCCTCCGGCATATGCTGTACGACGACGAAGCCGGGCATGTTCGGGCCGTACTTCGTGAGTATGCTGAATATCGCTTCCGTGCCGCCCGTCGAAGCGCCTATGGCTACGACGCTCGCGGGGTC
>JAISAI010000138.1 GCA_031266795.1 Eubacteriales Family XIII. Incertae Sedis bacterium | reverse complement strand
GACAGATGCTCGAGCGTGCGCTTCGCGTTGTATATGCGTTCGAGCGCGCTCTTCGACTGCTCCATGAGCCCGCGCGAGAAATTGATCGGGCTGCGGTAATGCCCCGACAGCAGGAACAGCCGTATGGCCTCGCCGTCGTAGTCGCTTAGTATGTCGCGCACCGTGAAGAAATTGCCTTCCGACTTCGACATCTTCCTGTCGTCTATCGTGATGTAGCCGTTGTGCATCCAGTAGTTCGCGAAGGGCTTGCCGTTCGCGGCCTCCGACTGCGCTATCTCGTTCTCGTGGTGGGGGAAGGTCAGGTCCCTGCCTCCCGCGTGGATGTCGATGGTCTCGCCGAGATATTTCCTCGACAGCGCCGAGCACTCTATATGCCAGCCCGGGCGGCCGGGCCCCCACGGGCTGTCCCACGCGATCTCGCCTGAGTCCTTGCGGGCCTTCCACAGCGCGAAATCGAGCGGGTCCTTTTTCCTCTCATCGACGCCCACACGGGCGCCCGCCTCAAGCTCGTCGATATTCTGCCCCGACAGTTTTCCATAATCCTGAAAGGAGCGCGTCGAGAAATACACGTCGCCGTCCGCCTCGTAGGCGTAGCCCTTGTCTATGAGCGAGCCCACGAAGCCGATGATCTCGTCCATATTCTCCGTGACCTTGGGATGGAACGTGGCCTTCCTCACGCCGAGGGCCGCCGCGTCCTTGTAGTATTCGTCTATGTACTTCTCGCTGACCTCGCCCGCGCTCACGCCGTCCTCCCGGGCCTTGTTGATGATCTTGTCGTCCACGTCCGTGAAGTTCTGGACGAAGGTCACGCGCTTGCCCCGGTATTCAAGGTAGCGCCTCAGCGTGTCGAAGACGACGAACGGGCGCGCGTTGCCTATGTGAAAAAAATTGTATACGGTCGGCCCGCAGACGTATATCTTTATATCGTTTTCGTCGAGCGGCTTGAACTCCTCCTTGGAGTTTGTCAGCGTGTTGTACACTCTCATTCGCTTTCGCTTTCCCTCTTTCTCAATTTTTCCTCAAGCAGGCTCACGCGTTTTCTCAGGGCGGCGAGCTCTATCGACACGGGGTCGGGCAGGTCGATCTGGTTCAGCTCCTCGCCCGCGCGCGTGACCCTTTTCACGACCTTGCCGGGCACGCCGACCACGGTCGAGCCGGGCGGCACCTCGTCGAGCACGACGGAGCCGGCCCCTATCTTCGAGTCGTCGCCGACGCGGAACGGCCCGAGCACTTTCGCGCCGCTGCTTATCACGACGCGGTCGCCTATCGTCGGGTGGCGCTTGCCCGTTTCCTTGCCTGTGCCTCCGAGCGTGACGCCCTGATAGATCGTCACGTCGTCGCCTATCTCCGTCGTCTCCCCTATGACGACGGCCATGCCGTGGTCGATGAAGCAGCGCCTGCCGATCACGGCGCCCGGGTGTATCTCTATGCCCGTCCAGAAGCGCGTGGCCTGCGAGATGACCCTCGCGAAGAGCTTCGCGCCATGCCCATAGAGCCAGTGCGCGGGATGATGCCACAGCAGAGCGCACACCCCGGGGTAGCAGAGCAGGATTTCTATCGCTGTCCTCGCCGCCGGGTCCCTGTCGCTCGCCGCTTTGATATTTTCAGATATATCGCCGAAAAAGCCCATCTTTCTCCATGCCACGCATCCGGCCATATCTACGCGGCGTTTTGCGCTCCAATATAATTTACAGACAGTCGCCTGTCTGTAAATTATAAACCATTTTTATTTTGAATACAAAGAACGGGGCGCCCCTCAGCCGAGCAGCAGCTCCGCCACATGGCTGTTCACTATCATCATGGCGATGACCACGACGGCTACCGCTCCGGCGGCGCCGCCGGCCATCCAGGCTATCGCGCCACCGCTCGGGCGCGCGCCGCCCGAAACATAGTCGAGCAGCGACGGCTCATAACTGGCCTCGTCGTCGGTCATATCGGCCATATCGGATACGCCGCCTGCCGCAAAACGATCGGCCTTCATTTCTATGGCCGCCGTGTTGCCATCCGTAGCGGGCGTCTCCGCCTTCGCGGCTTCGGCCTCGCGTTTCTTCGAGCGCTTGGGTACGACCTGCTCGTCGAAATCCCTCGCCCGCCTTTCACGCCGCGGCTCGTCTTCTTTCGCAGCCTGGGCGGGGCGCTTTCTCTTTCCCGCCTCGCCTTGGGATTTCGTTTTCGCGGACAGGGCGCTGTCTTTCATGTCCCGATCCGCATTGCGGCCTGTTTTTTGCGCCCTATGCCTGTCGTCGTCTATAGCTTCAGCGCGCGCCGTCGCCTCACTGCTGCGCGGCGGCAAAGCGTCCATCTCGTCACGGTCGTAGTCGCGCGCCTTCGCAAGCTCGCGCAACGCCTCCTCGGCTTCCCTCTCTTCCTCTTCCTGGTCCTGATCGCGGAATGCCGGCCCGGAAAGCTTGCCGAAAAAGTTCTTCATGCCCTCGCGCGCTATGAAGAGCGCGGCGGCTGTCTTCATCTTCGAAGCGTCGTCCTCGCCGCGTCCACGCCTTGCGGCTTCGGCCCTGCGGCGCTCGCGGCGTTCGCGTATGCGCCTTTCCGTCTCGTCGTCCTGCTCCCATCTGTTGAATATGTCCGGCTCCTTGTCCTTGAAAAGGTCTCCGAGCCTGAACGATTCATCGGGCATGTCCGACGGTCTTTCCTTCCTTGGCGGAGCCTCGGCGCGATCGGCTTCGCGTCTCCTGGCCTCCGGCCGCTCGAAGCCCCCGGTGTCCATGGCCCGCACGGGGTTGACCGGCCTGACGCGCCGCTCCTGCTCTATGCGCTTCTTGCTTGGCCGCTCCCGCTCGGCGTTTTCGTCCCGCCGGCGCTTCTGCTCGGTGTTCTCGTCCCTCCGCCGCTTCTGCTCGGTGTTCTCGTCCCGCCGACGCCTCTGCTCGGTGTTCTCGTCCCGCCGACGCCTCTGCTCGGGAATGACCGGCTTTCTCCGTTCCGCGTCGCGGCTTTCGCTTGCCCTGTTCTCCGTAGCGGCAGCCGCAGGATCGCGCGCGCCCGCTTTGTCGTCATATGCCTCTTCGCTGTCGTCTATGATGCTTCTTATCTTCTGAAACGTGCCCGTGGCGCGGTTTTTAAGCCCGTTCTGCTCCGCGTACTCGCGTTCCTTCTCCGCATCGTCGTCAAAAAGTGTGAAGAGCCTGGCCCTGACTTCGGCCATCCTCTCCTCCTCTGAAGTGCTGTCCCTTTCCTCTATCGTCGTCCTTTTGCCGGACATGGTATAGAGCGTCATGGATTTTTCGGTCGGACGCTGGGTATTCGGGCGGCGCCCGCCTACCCTCGCGCTGCGCGCACGCCCCGCTTCCGCGTCCTGTGGTGAAAGTTTTTTATTTGCCATTCTCCGCCTAACTCCTTTTGTTACAGAAATATTACAGCGTCTGGGCCGTTTAGTCAATCCATAATGGGGGATAATTTTCGTTTTTCAGGTAAACTACAATAAATTCAGCCAATCTTCACAAACGGTTCAGCCCCTATTATTGGAGGCCGGAAAAAACTATCCCCCGGTGAATCAGGGGATAGTTCCGCTTTTATCGCGCTGCCGGAGCGCCGCTGTTTCAGTCGCTGTTTCAGATGTAGACTTCCTTGACGTCAAGCGTGATCCCGAGCTCGGCCGCGGACTTGAAATAATAGTCGGCCTCGCCATCCGTGAGCATATCCGATGTGATGAATCCCGTCTGGTCGTATTTGTCGTTGGCGAAGAGCTTCGTGAACAGCGCCCCGCCCTGCCCCGTTATGTACATTTCGGCGGAGATGCCGGACTTCTCGTACGACTCGACGAGCCCGGGGGCGTATACGTGCACCTCGATCCGCATGTCCTTGCCGCCCTTTTTGCCATAGGCCTCGACGACCATCGCCCCCGTATCCGAGACGACGCCCTCCGAGATGATCTCGCCGACCTCCTCGCGCGTTTTCGGCGGATTGGGAAGATGGGCGAGCACCACGTCAAACGGGACGGCCTTGCGGCCGTTCACGTCCTCTTCGTCGTGGGAGAGCAGGCCCGCCCGGTGCAAAGGCTCCGCGAAGTCTATGCCGACGCCGCCGTACTTGAAGTAGGCGTTCTTGACGCCCTTGAAGTGGGAGTCGGCGTGCAGGCCGTAGTAGACGGGCTCGTCGTGCGCGTGCTCGACCATGCGGACCTCGTAGCCGACATAGTCGTAGCTGCGATATATCGGCAAGCCGAACGCGGGGGTGCGCACTATCTTCCCATCGATGAACGCGTAGGCGTCCTCGCTCATATCGGAGAGCGCGGTCACGGGCGACCACCAGTAGGGCTGGAAACGCTTCACCTCGACGCCCTCGTACACATTGTTGTAGAGATCCGTGCACGAGTCGAGATACCTCACGGCGACACGCGACGCGACGCAGATAAGCCCCGGAGCGGAGCCCGTGCCCATGACGGCAAGCCTGCCTATAGCCTTGAATTTGGGGTCGTACTCAGAGAGCACGTATTTGATGCCCGCGAGCCAAGAATCCTCCTCGTCCTCGACGAGCCCCTCGGGCGCCGCGAAGTCCTGATAGTTCGCTTTCGCGGCGAGCGCGGCCTCTATGACGTTCTTGCCAAATTCGAGCGGAAGCGCGTTCACGACGAGATCGCAGCCCTTAGCGAGCGCGGCGACGGCGTCAAAATCGTGCGCGTCGACCTGCGCGCCCTTCGCTTTTTTCAATATCCCCACGAGGGATTCCACAGCCTTCATGTCGTAGTCGGCGCACACGATCTCATCCACGTTCGGCTCTTCATCCATACGCTGAGCCACAGTGGAGCCCTGCGCGCCCGTGCCAAGCACAAGTATTTTTTTACCCATAGTCTGCCTCCCTTTCCCATATACATTTTATATCGTAGCTATGTATGGCCTCATTATACAGGCCGCGGCTTCACGGCGCAAGCGTTCCGCAAAGTCCTTGCACTAAGGGCGCGCGTCCAGTATAATATGTATTGCGTCTTGCGGCGCAGGCTCATCGAGGTGTAGCTCAGTTTGGTAGAGTACTACGTTCGGGACGTAGGGGCCGCTGGTTCAAATCCAGTCACCTCGACCATAAAACAGTGGCGAAATCCCTTGAAATCAACACATCCAGGGGGTTTTTATTGCACTGGCCACACCCATATATTCACAGGGGGTATCCCCGTTTCCTACCGTTTTTCCTTTAAAAACAGGAAACCCTCAGTAAACTTTCGGATGACAAATGAGGCGAGTGCTCAATAAAACCTAAGGTTAGGTATCTTTTCAGATATCCAGCATCTTTATGATTCGGGTGTTTTCGTAGGCTTTGTCTTGGTGTAGGTCTATTATTTGGCCTGATTTGCCCCTTTCGTCGTATTGCCATAGCTGTGGGCGCCAGAGGTCGTCCGCGTAGTTCTTCTTCACTATGCAGGCCTCGCCTGTCTTTAGCCGCACCGTCGTGCCGGGAGGGAACGGCGCTACTACGCTCTCGAGCGCTTTCACCACGTCCGGGTCGAACTTTCTGTCCGACTGCTGCTGCACTATCTCCACTGCCTGCATCGGATACATCGCCGCGCGGAACGCGCGCTTCGACACGAGCGCGTCGTACACGTCCGCCACGGCTATGATGCGGCCGTAGAGGGATATATTCTTGCGGCGCAGGCCGTCAGGATAGCCCGTGCCGTCGTAGTTCTCGTGGTGCTGCATGGCGCCGGCCGACGCCGCCTCGGACAGCGACAGATTGTTCACCATATAGTCGTAGCCCTTTCTGACGTGGCCCTTCACGAGGTCGAATTCCTCGTCCGTCAGGCGTCCGGGGCGGTTCAGTATATCCTCGGGCAGGAAGGCCGTGCCTATGTCGTGGAGCAGCGCCGCCGAGCCGAGGTCTATGAGCTGCCCGTCCGCCATCTTCAGCTTGACGCCTATCGCTATGGACAGGATCATGACCATCGCGGCGTGGCAAAACTCGTAGCGCGCGAACGGCTTCATGTCGATGTTCTCCATGAGCAGGACCTGCTTGCCGCGCAGCGTTTCAAGCACGGGCTCGATCACCTTCCGGTAGTCGCCTTCCGTCGAGAGCGCGTCCGCGCCCCCTACCGAAGCCATCGCCTTGTTCGTGTATTCCGTCACGGCCCGCGCGGCGGCTATGTATTCCGTATCCGCTACGATGGGATCGACCACGATATCGTTCGAGTACACGTCGAGAATGTAGACGCCGGCAAAGCCCTGCCTACGAATGCCCTCGATCTGGCCGTTCGACAGCTTCGCCCCCTCGCGCAGAAAAAGCTTGTACTTGTCGTCGTACAGATCCCGGCCGAGCAGCATGCCCTTCCTCAAATTCTTTACCGCCTCGTATCGCATCGCCCGATTTCTCCTCCTTGCGCCATTTTCTCACCACGTTCCTACCACTTTAGTGTAATATAGCCTGACCCGTCCTTACCGCCTCTGAGCCGCGCGCGTCAGACGGCGCTTGCGCAGGTATAGATACACGAGCAAGGCCGCGATGGAGCCGAACACGACGATCAGAACGAGCAGGCCCCTGTTGAACGGTTCCTTGTAACCCTGCGCCGCCAGTTCCTTCAGCGCTTCCGCCTGTGCTGCGTCCGCGTAGTCGAGCGTGGCGATCGGCTCCGGCGCTTCCGCCGTCAGCAGATCCTCCTCGCCGAACACCTCGTACGCACCCTTCTCGAAGTTGTACATGCTCACGAGCCCACGCTTCAGCGCGGGCCGCGACAGGTCGCCGCCCTTCCCGCCCTCCGCGTTATCCACGCCGCCCGCAGGCCCCGCTTCCTCCGCGTCGTCCTTAGCGCCGGGTTTCCCGGCGTCGCCGGGCGCGCCGCCCGTTTCGGCTGCGGCATCCTCCATCGGCGTGATTTCAGCCGGGCCGGAATCTCCGCCAACGCCCGCAGCCGGCGCGCCGCCCGAAGCGGCCTCGCCTCCTGCGGCCTGTACAGCGGCCTCGTCCACATCGCTCCGTTTCCCGCTCTCGGCCTTGGCTCCGTCGGCCGCCATTTCGCCCGCCGCGCCCACAGCGCCGTCCTCAGACGGCGGCTTGCCTTCGGCAGCGTTCACGGCCACATCGCCGTTCACGCTCAGCGCGCCGGCCGTCGGCGTCGCCTCGGCATTCGCCTCGACTGCCGCGCCCGATGCATTGCCGAGGGCGCTTCCCGTCAGCGTACCCGCGTCGAGCATGTTCTCATAGCCCTTCAGATCCTGATAGCCGCCCGATATGCCCGCGAGCAACGAGGCGCGCTGGACGCCGAGCAGCTTCTGCGCGTAGTCGGCTATGCCGCCCGCGCCCACGCCGCCCCGGCTCTGCGCGAGGCCTATCTCCTCGCCCGTCAGGTAGTTGAACGCGGTGGCCCGGCCCGTCTTGTAGCGCACGAGCGCGATCGGCAGGTCGGTAGACAGCGTATCCGACAGCTCCGCTATGCCCGTATTGTCGAAGCCCTCGGGCAGCGTGATGGGCTCCTTGAGATCCGCTATCATGCCGCCGTCGTCAAGCACGGCCATGATCTCGCGCACGCCGTCCGGATCGTTCTCATCCGGCTCCGTGTCGAGTATCACGCCGTCCGGCGCGGCCGGCATGTTCGGGTCTATGGCCGCCATGACGCCGTCCTTCACGAGCAGCCGCGCGGGCTGGCGTAGGCTGTCGCCCGTCAGCGAGTAGTTCTTGAATACGTCGATCGGCGCCCCGTTCAGATCGAAGTGGTACAGCGGCGTCGCCTCCGCGTCCATGGCCACCCCGTCCGCGAAGTCCGTGCCCTCTACCGGGGCGGGCCGCGCCACTATAGCCGCCGGCGTGAGGCTGTACACCGCGCCGTCCTCGGCTATGGCCTCGCCCTTCTTTATGTTCACAAACGCGCCCGGCAGCAGCGGGGCTTCCCCGCCCTTGCCGGCGTAGACGCCCTCGGCCGCGATGTAGTAGTAGTCGTCATCCCACGTCATGACCGTGCGCCGCAGATCGTCAGGATTCACCTCCGTCTGCAAGGCGCCCGTCTTGTTGCCCGTCACGATGATGAGCGGCGTCTTGAAGTCGTAGCTCAGCGTATAGACGTCGCGGTCTATGGCCGCATAGGTCGTCAGCTCCATCTCGCCCTTCGCGTCAAAGATGCGCAGATAGTCGTCCGGGCTGTAGCCCGTGAACTCGATGTTCAGCTTGTCCGCAGCCGAGGCGTAGACCTGCGGCTCGGGGATGGGCGTCGGCATACTCATGAGGGAGAATGTCGCCATCGTAGAAGGATTTTCCGGCATCTTGATGCCGCCGGTGTAAGTGAAGTCGAAACGATTGTTGCTATTCTGGTAATAGTAAAAGCTACGCGGCGTCGCGGGTATGCCGCTCTGCAGATAGGCCGTACCATCCGCCGCGGTGATCCAGAAGCCCGAACTCAACAGGGGTGAGTGCACAACGCTATTATACGTACCGTCCGGAGCCTTGCCCTCGGAGAAGAATGCCTGCGTGCGCCACCCGCCATTTGCATAAGGGGTCGTGCCGCTCATATAGGGGAACCGCATGTTGGTCGTCGAGTAGGGCAGGAAGCCGTCCATGAAGCCGCTATACCAGAACACGCTCAAATCCGAGGTATTCCGCCATATTTGCCTCACATAATTGCTCTCCGACGCCATCTGCTCCCTCGACATCCCATACTGGGTGTCGCCCACATTTGCAGAGGTTGTATTGTATTTACGCAGCCGGGTATCCACGGTGGTGTTGTACTTCATCAGATAGTGATCCCGCGTCAACAGCAGGTTGCTCGTCGAGTAGAGGGGTTCCTCGCGTTCCAACTGGGGCATATCGATCGCATCCGTTGATCCGTCGCGCGACCCGTAGTTGTACGCGTAGCCGCCGATGGCGCTGCCTGAAATATCCTTCGCGTATAACGCGTCGTTACCGGTCTTCAGCACGCTGTACTCCCAGATGCGGTTGCCCATCGGCTCCACGCGGGCCAAAGATATGCTCTTGTCTAAGTTGTAGAGCAGCGAGCCCGTGTTCGTACCCGCGCCGCCGCCCTCGGGATTCCCCTTCACCCAGACATTGCCGATCACGTGGTTGTCGCGGTCTTGGGTAATGGCCGCCACGGTGCTATAGTACGTCATCGACGTACCGTTGTAGTAGACATAGGTGATGTTCGACTTGATCGGGTAGAGGTTGCCGCTCACGTAGCCGACTACGCCGCCCACATAGTCGCCGCCCTCCACCTTGCCCGCGAAGATGTTTTCGCGGACCTGCGAGAGGGACGAGCCCCACAGGGCCTGCTCCGGCTGCATGTAGCCGACGATGCCGCCCACGTATATGCCCGAACCCGAAACATTGGCGTTCGTGATGTTCCTATGGACAACTGACCGGTAGAGAGCGCCCGCGACGCCGCCCACATATGAACGCCCGAATACCTTTGTATCGAGGACCTCGATCTGCCTGTCGGAGTCGTTGCTATCGTGGTAGCCTATGGCGCCGCCCACGTAGTCCGCGCCCACGGCGCCGACCGTCGTGTTCACGACCGTGCTGTCATAGCCGGCGAAGCCTGCGCCCCCGATGCCCCCGATGTATCTGTTGTACGTGGGCTTCACGCTGTCCATACGGTCCGTGTCGGGATAGATCGACGCGAGCCCGCCTCCGGTCACCGCCTTGACGCCGCTCGCCACACTGTAGAGGTTGGGATCGTATATGGTGGATACGACGGAGTCGCGCACGGCCGCCTCGAGATTGTACGTGTTGGTCCCGCCCACGCCGCCTACGTACCTGCGCGAGAAGACCTTCACATTCGTCATGATGGTCTGCGTCGAGGTCGTGTAGTTGGTCCCCGTGAAGCCGCCCGCGTAGTCGCCTGCCGCGACGATGACGACATCCGTCACCGTCGTAGGCGCGTTCGTCAGGCTGTAGCTACAGCCCTGGCCAAAGACGCCCCCGGCGCGGTTGCCCTCCGCGATGACGCGCGTATGGCTGACCGTGTGGTGCTGGTTTCTCGGGGAATCCCCCACGATGGTCGCGTAGCCCACCACGCCGCCGACGTAGGATTCCGGTGTGGTCGTGACGGCGCCCGTGTTATAGGTCTCGCTATAGACCGAGGCGTATTCGACGGAGCAGTTGCTGATGCGCGTAGCATCGAGTGCGCCCCCAATGCCGCCGACCATGTAGCGTCCGCGTATGCGGTTCGGGTTTGTGTTCAGATGGAGGTCGTTTTCGCCGAGGGCGCCCGACGTGTCCCCCGAAAGCGTGACATTGTCGATCGTGCTGTCAATGGCGTAGCCGATGAAGCCCCCCACGTATTCGGCGCCGGCTTGAACCGGAAGATTCTTTGTATTTGGGCTGCTGTAATAGTTCTGCCTATCCCTGCGCATGGCGCTGACCTTGATGCCATTCATCGTGACGTCAGACGCTATTCCCCGGAACCAGCCTATCATGCCGACACTGCTCGCGCCGTTCATGTTCAGTTCCACGTTTTCGAATTGCAGATTCATGACCGTGCCCGTCGCCTGCGATACGATGCCCGTGCGTTCGCCGCCGGCCGGGGTCTGGCTGATCTTGATATTCTCAAATTTGAGGTCTTGCAGGAGGGCGTTCGCGTTATTCACGAAGCCCATGCCCGTGCCCGCGAATGCCAGGTCGAGCCCACTTACGACGGTCGGCGCTACGGCCGATCTGCCGCGCAGCCTGTTCACCTTGACGTTGATGCTGTTCTTCAATGTATCCGTACCGTTATAAGAAGAGAAATTCAGGTCAGTCATGATACGGATATTCTCCGTAGACTGGCCGTGACGCGCCGGCGCCATCTCAGTCAACCACTCGCCTACGCTGTCGATATACAGATAGGGCGTATCCGCGGGGCCGAATACGATCTGCGCCGAAACACTCTCCCGCGTATCGTCGCCGTCGTCGAGAATCACATCCGTGATGGCGTAGGAGTCCACGAACCGCTCGATCCAATCCTCTGTGAACCTAAATACGATCCGCGAATCCGTACCGTCGACGCCCAACATCGAGACGTCAAAGGCAGCGTCGTATTCCCAAGTCGGAATGGCAATGTCCTCTACGACAAGGCCCTTGATCTTCGCGCCCGCAGGGTGCGACACATCCATCGTGACCTCATAAGTCGCGGCGTTATCGTCATACGACGCGTCCGATATATCAAAGAGGTAGGTATGGCCGCCCGGCTGATACGGCGTCTGGCCGTAGAGCAGGCCGCCGTCCGTATGGCGCAGCAGCGGCAGATAGCTGTTTTCCACACCGCCAAAGCCCGCCTTCCCTTCCTTGAACTCATCGCCGTCGTACACAAATTCGTCGCCCATATGGATGCGCATGATGTAATACTGTTTTGATCTCAGGTCGTCAGGCGTAGCCATAGTCGCGCCGTCGCGGCCCGGCCCCCAGAGGCTGTGGTCCGATTGGCTCCACGACGAATCATAGGGCAGGTTGTTGATGAACTGCTCCGTGTAGGCGAACGCGCCCGAGATCGGCCCGTTGTTGCCGTTCGTGTCGTTGTTGCCGCCGCTCGTGCCGGCGACGCGGCGCGCGGGGCGGTCCGTCTTGTCAGCGATATATTCGAGTGAGCTCGTGACGTCGCCTAGGACCAAGGCGTGCAGATCGCTAAAGTCCGTGAGCGAGCCGTTGCTGCCGATAAGGCCGCCGAGGTTGCTCTTGCGGCCTCTGACGTCGACGTCGGCCCAGCAGTTTTCGAGTATCTTGTCGTTGTCCGGGCGGTAGCCGATGAGGCCGCCGATATTCGAGTCGATGCTCTTCGCGACGATCTGGCCCTGCGCGTAGACGTTGGCTATCTCGCCGCTCTCAAAGCGGCCTACGACGCCTCCGACGCCGCGCATGAGCTCGGCTTTGCCCTCCTCAATGTCGAGGCCGAAGACATAGCTGTTGAATATGGTCGAGGCGTTGCCCATGTAGCCGGCAATGCCGCCCGCTACGAGGTTGAAGGAGTTCCCGTCACGTATTTTCAGATCTGTAGTCGAGCAGTTCGTAATGTCGCAGAAATTCTGTTGCCCCACGAGGCCGCCGACGTAGTAATTGCCCTGTATCTGGGAATCGCCGATGATATGCACATTGTCGATCGCCGCGCCCCCGTAGGTATAGCCCACAAGGCCCACATAGCCCTGGTCAGGCGTGTTCAGCTTGATGCCGTCCACGATGAAATTGCTCAGCGCGCCGCCCCATAGCGTCCCGACGAGGCTTCTATTGTAGGCGGACGCACCGCCTTCAGTGAAGCCGGAGATCTTGTACATGCCCTGCAGCTCGTACTTCGAGTTGTAGTAGCCGCCGTCCAAACGCCCCTTGAATACCTCTTTGTTATTTCTGTCTGAAGTTATCTCAATCCCGAGCTGCCGTTCCGATGGCGCCAGCTGTGTGAGGTCAATGTCGGCCGTCAGCCGGTAGTTTGCCGTCAGGTCGCGGTACGGAGACGAAGGTGAGAAGGCCTCCCGCCAGGCAATCGCGTCGCCGATGGGCTTGTAGAACTCCGCGTCGACCGGGAAGTACGGGCTCAGGGATTTTGGGATATCATAATAGCTGTTCAGCAGCCGATAGCTGAATGCGGTGATGTCGTAGGAAGACTTATAGCTCTGTGGATTGCTCAGCCTCACCTGCACGCGCGAGACCTTGTCCACGTCTATCTGCGAGCCGGCGACCACCTCAGCAGTCAGGCCGGGCACAGTGAAGCCGGTGATGATATAGTAGTTCGGGTTTTTCAGGGTCACGAGGGCGACGGCTTCTTTCTGCTGCTGTTCCTCGACAAAGACGCTGCTGAACTCGATGTCCGTTGCGGTAGGGATCTCGGGTAGCGGCAGGAAGGGCTGCTGCGGCATGTTGTACGTCATATTCAGCTGCGGGAAAAAGCCCGCCGCCACGGATTTCTGCGTAGCGAACGCCGAGCCGAGCATCTTGCCCTGCCAGATGCTGTCGCGTAAAGTGTCGCGGTTGACCTGCGTGTTGTAGGCCGCGCTGTATATGCGCGTCGGGTCGCCGGGCAGATAGGCGACGCTCGTGCGCGCGGAGGCGCTCTGGCCGCCCACGCCCGGGCCGTACCGCAGGTCGATGCCCGGCTTGAATGTGGGGTCGGTGAGCGTATTGTAGTAGACCTCGCCTACCGAATAGCAGTTTCGGATATTGCCTCCTTCGTTTCGGCCGACGATAGTGCCGATATTGGCTGTCGAGACCGGCCTGTTCGACGTGTTGTACACGTTCACGTAGATGTCGGCAAGGCTGTAGACGTTTTCGACGCGTCCCGTCGCCGTGTTGTATCCCGCCACGCCGCCGACGTTCGTGACCGTGAAGGATGTACTGGCGTTGCCCGGTACGATAGGCACTTCGATGCGGCCATGCCGGGCCGGGTCGTTTTTATCAGAGCCGTAGACGTAGCCGTTGCGGATAATGCCTTGATTGTAGTAGACGAGGCCGCCGAAGGACGCGCGCCCGTATATGCCGTCGCCGAGGTCGACCGTGAAGTTCTCTATGACGCCGCCCGGGTAGTTGTAGCGCGCGAGCAGGCCGTAGTCATTGTGGTACAGCGGCGTGACGCCGGCGTCCGTGATGCCCGAGCCCGATGTGGCGTTCGTGTGCACCTGCACGTTTGAAATACGGCCTCGGTTTGTGGAGATGAGCGACTTGCTCACCATCGGGTTCTCGCCCGTGATGTCCGTGTAGCCCACCATGTTGCGGACCTCGCCCTGGAATCCTATGTTCGTGATGAAAAAGCGCTCCGTGACCACCGGGTCGGCCGTGCTGCCCGTGTGCAGATTGAAGGAAACGCTGTGCCCCTGGAAGTCGATGAGCCCTTGGAAGGCGGCGTTGTTTCCGGTACCGTCGTTGTTGGGGTGTGTAGTAGTAATACCGTACTGCTTCCATGCGCCGGGGCTCGTCAGATTGGCCGCCGCGGGTTCCCCGCCCAATATAAATTGCTCGAGGTTCTCCGTCACCAAGTAGCGCCCATAGCGCCCCTGCGCGCCCGGAGTGTATAGCTCGCCGTCGTCCGTCAGCGCGCGAACGCCATACAGCCAGCGCAATTGATAGGTATGCGATATGGTGTACATTGGCCCGTCCGTATCAAAGTAGACCTCGTCGAGCATGATCTCGCGGCCTTGGAAAGTCACCCACAGCTCGGCGTGAAACTCCAAATACATCTTGAGCTTCACCTGCCGGTCGTCCTGCATGATAGCCGAATGCGTGGCGAATTGGTATGTCACCGCGCCGTTCGAGGTGTATTCCCCATAGCCGGGGCGGCTGTAGAGCTTCAGCGTGTACGCGGGATTGCTATAAAGATTGGTTCCGCTGTCGAATACCTCCGAACGCAGCTTGACGTTCAGCTCGCCGGCATTGCCTGTGATGGCGTCCATGCCGCGCAGCGTGATACGGCCCGAAATGGTTTCTGTCGTATTGACGACGTAGCAGTTCGGGAAGCCGTCGCCGTTCAGGTACTGGCTATCCTCAAAGCTATAATCGCTCTCCTCCGCGCCGAGGCCCTTTGGCAAGGTATGCAGACGCACACCCGTGCGGTAGGATGTGTAGTCGTTGTCGTTGAAGGCGTCGTTGTATTCCGCCGCCGTAAAATAGATCGTGTAGTCTATGCCCGTATCGAGATTTGGGATGGTGTAGTCCAGCTTTGTATTCGTCTTTATCGTGTCGGCGAATACGGGGATGTTGCTCGCGTTGCGGATCACCATAGAGACGTCGCTCTTGATCGCGTCGTCCGGGTCCACGATCTCCAGATCGAAGAGGTATATCGTGTCCGCCGTGGATAGCAGGTCGCCGTTCTTGATACTGGCGACGGGCGTGAGGCGCTTCGTCTGGAAAGTATCTACGTCGTTTATCGTCGGGATGGGGTATTCGTCGTCGACGATCTTCACCTTCGCCGTGATCCCTATGCGGTACTCGGTATTGGATTCGAGCCCGGTAAGCGATAGGGCCGCGGGGGTCGCGTACACGCCGTTCAGCAGCTCGTCAAAGAGCGCCCCGTCCGAGGCCTTGTTGATCGTGACGGAGCGGGCCGGCGCGATGCCAGGATTCGCCGCGAGGTCTTCGGCCTTGTATATGTTGAAGGTCGCTTCGTGCAACAGATCGCGCGTGATCTGCTGGGTCGCGTAGGTATTCACGTTTTCGTTCAGGACGACGGACGAGTCAGTCCTGTCGGTAGCCTTCGTGTTGAAAGCGACGCTACCGAGGGAACTGAGCGAGGTCGCCATGAACTGCTTCTGGGCGATCAGCTCGTCGTCCAGCATATTGACAGCGCCGTTGCGTCCGTCGCCTATGTCGAAGTCGCCCGTGATTTTGACGATATAGGCTTTGTCAAGCTTGAAGTTCGCGATGCTCAGCGTCGTGGTCAGCGCGCCCGGGCTGAGGGCGTACTCGGCCGCCGCCGGTTCAATAGAGCCCCCCGAAATCGCCCGCGCCGCCACAGGATTGGGATTCTCGACTCCGCCTTCCATCTCGTAAAACTGCACCTTGCAGTCGTCTATGCTGACGCCGTCCGGATTGATGATGCGGATCGTGAAGGTGGTCTTGCCGGCGCTCACGTTGACATTGACGTCGGCGCGCGGCTTTTCGCTGCAGGTCCGCGTCGTGCCTGTATAGGGAGCGGCGAGCGGCAAGGGCGAGCCGAAGGGGTCGTAGCATACGAGGGTGTAGTCTTGGCTTGTAAATGATTTCAGCGTGCTCGCCGTCTCAAACGTCGTCGGGATCCCATTCTTAATGCTCGTAAGCCCCTGATTGTTTACGAAAAACTCCTTTTCGGTAATGCCGCCGCCGCTGACATTAACGCCGATACGGCTCGCGGCCTCGAGCAAGAGGGGGTTGGAATCCGCGATGTCCGCATAGAAGCCCTCGAGCTGTATCTTCTTGCTGAATATGTCGCCGTTGCTGAACTTCAGCGTGATGGGCGCTGCGTTTGAGGGTATAGGCAGCGTGTTCACGTACCACGAACCGAGCGTGACGCGCATCTGCTCCTCGTACTCGTTCCTGTAGATGTAGTAGGCGTCCACGCGATAGCTTTCGTTCGGCGGCAGGAAGCCTATGCGGACGTCGCGCGTGCCACTCTGTGACCTGCGCATGTAGACCTTCGAGTCGCTGTCGCTCAGCCGGTAGACGGAATACTGCACGCCGCCGCGTATGCGGCCCGCGGGGTCGTAGACGTCCTGGTGCGTGTTGACGAAGTAGTATTCGCGCGTGGAGGAGTCGCCAACTGTGACGACTGGTTTCACGTAGCCCGGCGGGAGTACGGGTCCGGGAGGCGCCTCGTACTGCCTCTGGAATATGAATACCTGCTCATCGAAGACGACGTTTTGCACTATGCCGTCATTGTCCGTGTAGGAGTAGGTCCCGTACAGCCTATATTCCACGCCCTCCTGCAGATTTTCAAATGTCAGGTCCTCGTAGACGCGGTCCGCCGCGCCGAGGAACGACGGCCTCGGCATCGTGTGCGCGTACAGCTGCGTCGCGCCCTGATACAGGTAGGCGGTCACGTCCGTCGTGATGACGCCCGAACGGTCGTTGACGGACAGGCGCGTCGTGGCCGAGCCCGTCGTCTTGCCGACCTCGAGTATGCACTGCACGTGCGAAAGGTGGACGTTCGGCCTGAGCAAGCGGGCCGCCTCCACCTCGGGCAACGGGGGATCCGCCGGTTTCGGCTTGTCAGCGGAGGCCGGCGCGGCAGCGGCCGGAGGGGCCGACTCGCCCTCGGCGGCAGGCCTCGGCCTTGAGGGCGTCGGCGCCGCCGCCTGCGGCGGCGCTATGATCGCCTCGGGCTCGTCTATTACCGGCTGCATCACGGGCTTCGCGGCCGGCTTTGCGGCCAACAGGCCGAGGGATCTCAGGAAGTCGTGGTAGTTGTACGTGTCCGTGCGAAAGCCGATGTCGTCCTTCTCGCCGAGCCCCGTGATGCGGCCAAAGTGGAACAGGCCGTCGTCACGCGAATAGGCGTAGTACGCGATGGCGTCCTCGGAGAAGTACACGACGCTGTTCATCGGTATCGCCCTGCCGGCGATATGCGCTTCCTGCACGTTCAGGTACACGCCGTTCGGCTCCGAGAGCAGTATGAACGTGTAGATGTCGGCCTGTTGGCGGTCCGCGTTGTACGTGTGGCCGTCGCTGACGTAGAGATAGCGGTAGGTGGGGACCTCCTCAAATTCGTCCGTGATGAGCGTGCCGCTGTCATCGATCATCATGAGCGCAGCCGCGTCGTCCGTGAACAGCGGGTAGTTCGCTTCGATACGGCGCTTGTCCTCGCCGCCAAAGATCGCGCCCGCGCGCTCGAAGAGCGGGGCCGCCGAGGCGAAGGCGGCGGGCCGCACGGCCTCGGCGCCCTTCCCCGCCTTCACGTTCTGCGTGACCTGGCCGTCCGTGAAGCCTATGGCGTTGAAGCTCAGATACCCTATGGGCAGGAACTGGAACAGGAGGGCGAATACGAGCGCCGCGACGCTCACGCCCGCAAGCATGAATATCTTTGCGAGCGGCCCCTTCACCTTATCTTTTCCCCTACGTTTATCGTTGTTGTTATCCATCTGCATCAGTCTCCATTGCCTACATCTCATGACAGATATTCGAGCAAATCCGGACGCGTGATCAGTAGCGACTCCCCCTTGCCCGTCGTCAAAACATCTGTGCCAAGGTCTATCCTGAATGTTCTGTCCGCCGGCTCGGCCTGCACGCGCGCGTCGCCCGTCTGCTCTACGACGATGGTCTCGCCGTCCGCCGAGTACAGCTCTATGCGCAGGTTGTAGTACACGATGGCGTAGGACAGGGGCGGCAGATCGACCGTCTGCCCATCCCACAAGACCGTGACGGGTTCGAGGAATACATAGGTGTTGCTTCCGTCATAGAAAAACCCCTTGTCGACGCCGACCTCGTCGTTGTTCACGAGGGCCGTGCCCTTCCCCGCGCCGTCCACGCGGACGAGCGTGTTGTAGCCCGTGCGCCCCGTGCGCAGCGTGGCGGGGTCGACGTAGATCATCTGCTGCGGCAGCAGTATGGCCCCCGCGTTGTCCCCAAAGTAGAGGGGCGCGTCCCCGAGCAGGACGCTGTCGTCGCCACTCGTCAGGTATATCGCCTCATCCTCGTCGCCGCGCTTGATCTCCGTCGTGCCTGTGTAGTCGTAGCGGAGGCCGTTTTCAAAGCGGTAGACGGGTTCGTCTATGCTATAGGTACCGAGCCGCGTCGTGATAAAAACGATAGCCAAGATGACGGCCGCGAGTATGAGCAGCGGCACGATCGTCATGACGGGCCGCCCCGGCTTGAACATGTAGCGCTGTAGCCACAGCTTGAAATTTGACGGATTGCTTGTCATGTATTCTCCCCTTTTGCGTCCGTATCGTCACGCGCACCATCACGCGTACCGCCACGCGCATCGTCAGAGCCGAGGCCCCCGCTCGCTATCTTGTGGAGCATGAGCTCGCCTATGCCGCGTATATAGAAGTACAGCAGGTACAGCGCCACGAAGACGCCGAGCAGGCAGTAAATAGCCAAGAGATAAGGGTCGCCGTTCACGTCCCGGTAGTATCCGAATATGATGTTCAGCACCGTGAGCGCCGCGTAGGCCACGACCGTGTTCACGAGATCGAGCAGCGAGTTTTTCACACCCGTCGTGAATATGACGCTGAGACCAGCTGTCGCGGCGTAGAACACCATGTGTATCATCTCCATGCGCACGCAGAACGCGACGATCGCGACGACGAACGATATCCTCAGCAGACCCGCGGAAAGCCACAGCGCGTCGCCCGCGCGCAGGCCGAAGAAGGCGCCGAATATCTTCATGCGCCGGCGCGTCCAATCGAGGTCCTCGGAAAACGCGTACGCGACGACGAGCAGTATCGCCCCGGCAAGGACGGAGACGAGGATGACCGGGCGTAGGTCTATGACCGCGTTCCAGACGCTATCCATTCGCAGCTTCCCCCTCGCCCGCATCCTTGTCCGGCTGTTTTTGCGCGCTGCTGTCCTTCAGCAGCAGGAAAAAGACGTTGTGCGCATGGCTGAAGAAGCCGTGCAAGTCTTTCAAATGATGGAAGAAGCCCTTGCCTATCAGATCTATCTCCCCGTCTATCTCGCCGATGACGGGCAGGTAATCCTCCATGATGAGCAGACGCGACTGCTTCCCGCGCACCCGGATGATATTGATGCCTTTATAAAATTGCAGGCCGTCCCTGATGCTCGATATCTGAGCCTGTATCCTGCCTCCGCCCGTCTCCGCGTACGTGCGCAGGTCGGCGGTGGGCAGATCGTCAACGGTCATCTGTGCCATACTGCCCTCCATTCACCTTGCTATGGCCCCGATGTAGTAAAACTCGTCCTCGTCCGCATGGTCGAACTTGCCGTCGAGGATGTCCTCCACGTCGTTCAGCACGTCCCCTACCTTGACGTACTGGCCGGGGAGGCCCGTGTACTGCTCCGATACGAACATGGGCTGCGTGAAGTAGTTGCGCAGCTTCCGCGAGCGGAAGAATGTGTGGTTGTCCTCCTCGCTCAGCTCGTCTATGCCGAGCACGGCGACGACCTCCTCGAGCTCCTGATAGCGCGCGAAGCTCGCGACGGAGCGCTCGACGAGCGAGAAGTGCCGCTCGCCCACGCGGTCGACGGAGACGAGCTTGCTCGTCGTGTTGAATACGTCCACGGCCGGGTAGATGCCCTTCTCCGCGATCTTGCGGCTCAGCACCACCTGACCGTCCATGTGCGTCATGATGGCGTTCACGGCCAGGTCCGTCATGTCGTCCGCCGGGATGTATATGGCCTGGAACGACGTGATGGAGCCCGTGTCCGTCGAGTTGATGCGCTCCATGACCTCGCTGATCTCCGTCAGCAGCGTCGTGGAGTAGCCGCTCTCTATCGGTATGTTGCCGAGCTCGGCGGAAATCTCGCTGTTCGCCTGCAGGAACCTATATATGTTGTCCACGAAGAGCAGGACGTCCTGATGCTGCTCGTCGCGCAGGTACTCGGCCACCGTCAGGCCGCTCTGCGCCGCGCGCGAAC
Organism: Eubacteriales Family XIII. Incertae Sedis bacterium; assembly: GCA_031266795.1. GTDB lineage: Bacteria > Bacillota > Clostridia > Peptostreptococcales > Anaerovoracaceae > JAIRPC01. The sequence goes on along the minus strand of JAISAI010000138.1, from coordinate 734 downwards.
GGGATACGGCCGGCTCGCCCATCTGGCCGAAGACGATGCCTATCTTGCCGAGCAGGTCGGATTCGAGCATATCGTCTATGAGTTCGCGGCCCTCGCGCGAACGCTCGCCTATGCCTACAAAGACGGAGTTCGAGCCCCAGCCCTTGTACACGTTGTTGATGAGCTCCTTTATAAGCACGGTCTTGCCTATGCCCGCGCCGCCGAGCAGGCCCATCTTGAAGCCCTTCTGCATGGGCGCGAAGAAGTCGAGCGCCTTGATGCCCGTCAGCAGCATGTCGCCGCTGATGTTGATCTCGGCCATCGAGAGGTTTTTCTCGTAGATGTTCTTCGTCTTCGGGTTTTCTATCGTCCCGCCGTCTATGAGCCCGCCGAACGAGCCGAACACGTGGCCGAGCACGTTGTCGGAATACTCTATCTGCAGGCCGCCCGGACGCAGGTGCACGTCGAGGCCCTTTTTCAGTCCGTAGATCGAGCTGAGCGGGATGGCGTTGGCGATGCTGCCGTTCACGTTCGCGATCTCGAGGAAGACGTGGCGCCCCTCGCTCTCCGCCCACACCGTGTCGCGCACGGCGACCTCGAAGGTCTCAAGCAGTATCGCTACGCTCATATTGGATATTGTCAGTATTTTGCCGATTTTCAACGCTGATTTCCTCCGTGTACCGTCTTCTTGATATAATTGTCGAACACCTTCGCAAAGGCTTTTTGCTTCTTCTCCTTGCGGATGTCGCGCAGCT
>JAISAI010000137.1 GCA_031266795.1 Eubacteriales Family XIII. Incertae Sedis bacterium | reverse complement strand
GCGCCTATCTCGTAGCCCTTTGCCTTAAAAAACGTATACGCCATGCCGCCGCCTATGATGAGCGTGTCGGCCTTCGTGAGCAGGCTCTCTATGACGGGTATCTTGTCGGCGACTTTCGCTCCGCCGAGTATGGCGACGAACGGCCGCTTTGGGTCTGACAGCGCGTCGCCGAGGTACTTGACTTCCCTCTCCACGAGAAAGCCCATGACGGCCGGGAGGTAGTCGGCCACGCCCGCCGTCGAGCTGTGCGCGCGGTGCGCCGAGCCGAACGCGTCGCCTACAAACACGTCCGCGAGCGAGGCGAGCTCTTTCGCGAACGCGCCGTCGTTCTTCGTCTCTCCCGCTACGTAGCGCGTATTTTCGAGCAGCATGACCTCGCCGGGTTTCAGCCCTGCGGCCTTCGCCCTCACGTCGTCGTCCACGACGGACGGGACGCTCTTGAACCAGACGTCCGCGTCAAGCGCCCGCGAGAGCGCGGCGGCGACGGGCGCGAGGCTGAACTCAGGCTTCGGCTCGCCTTTGGGGCGCCCGAGATGAGACATGAGTATGACGGCCGCGCCGTGCTCCAAAAGATAACGGATCGTGGGCAGTGCGCCCATGATCCGCGTGTCGTCGGTAATATTCCCTTCTTCGTCGATGGGGACGTTGAAATCGCATCGTACCAGCGCTCTCTTCCCCGTGACGTCGATGTCTCTTACCGTCTTTTTCATGTACCTGACTCCTTTGCGTCGCGACCGTTGAGTAGTTTCGATTTAACTCTTTAATTATCTACAGGCCCTTGGAGATCACGTATTCCATGAGGTCGATCGCCCTGTTGGAGTAGCCCCACTCGTTGTCGTACCACGACACTATCTTCACAAACTTGCTGTCGACGAACATCGTTGACAGGCCGTCGACGATGGACGAGCGCGCGTCGCCTTTGTAGTCCACGGATACGAGCGGGTCGTCGGAGAAGCCGAGTATGCCTTTCATCTCGCCCTCGGAGGCTTCTTTCAGCACATCGTTGACCTGCTCCCTGTCGGCTTCCATGTCGAGCCTGAACACGACGTCCACGACGGAGACGGCGGGCGTCGGCACGCGCATGGACATGCCGTTCAGCTTGCCCTTGAGCTGCGGCAGCACGAGCGCCACGGCCTTGGCCGCGCCTGTCGTCGTCGGGATGATCGCCATCGCCGCCGCCCTTGCCCTGCGCAGATCCTTGTGGGGCTGGTCGAGTATCTTCTGGTCGTTCGTATACGAGTGCACCGTCGTCATGAGGCCCTCGACGATGCCCCAGTTCTTATCTACGATCTTCGCTATGGGCGCGAGGCAGTTCGTCGTACACGACGCGTTCGAAAGTATGTGATGGTTCGCGGGCTCGTACTTCTCTTCGTTGACGCCCATGACTACCGTGATGTCCTCGTCCGTGGCGGGCGCCGATATGATGACCTTCTTCGCCCCGGCCTGCAGATGCTTCTCCGCGTCGGGTTTCTTCGTGAAGAGCCCCGTTGATTCGAGGACGACGTCCACGCCGAGCTCCTTCCACGGCAGCTCCGCAGGATTGCGCACGGCCGTGATCCTGATCTCCTTGCCGTTCACGACTATCGCGTCTTCCTTGGCTTCGACCGTCCCGTCGAAGGCGCCGAATATGCTGTCAAACCTGAGCAGGTGCGCGAGCGTTTTCGGGTCGGTCACGTCGTTGATCGCCACTATATCAAAATCGGCCCCCTTCTGGATCGCCGCTTTGAAAGCGTTGCGCCCTATCCTGCCGAAACCGTTGATCCCTACTTTAATACTCATACCATTCCTTCCTTTCGTCTCTGTGCCGGTAATAACACCGCCGCACTGTGAAATATAATATTGACCTATGATGACGATGCGCGTCCGTTTGCTTTCCCTGAAAACAACGCGTATGAGCGCAAACGATGTTATGATACAACATTCTGAATATTATTGCAATGGCTCTATCGCCTTGCCGCAGCACTTCTTGTATTTTTTTCCGCTGCCGCAGGGGCAGGGGTCGTTCCTTCCCGGTTTTTTCTCGACGCGGATCGTGCGCGAGCGCTTGTATTCCTTGACGATCGTTTCGCGTTCTTCCTCGGTGAGTAGGTCGTCCCACTCGGGCAGATTGTAGAGATGCTCGGCGTCGGCGGCCTGCATGTTATAATACAGCTTCGGCGCGTCTATCTTGATCCTGAGCGCGGTATCGTCCTCTACGGCATCGAAATCCTCGATTGCATCCTCTATGCTGTCGTTGACGCCGTCGAGAAATCCCATGAAGAGGACGGGATCCACGTCGTACTTCGACACGAGCTCCGCGAACGCGCCCTCCACGGGCTCGTCCGGGTGTTTCAGTATGTCCGCGTATATCTTCTTCTCCGCGTCGCAGTACTTCTCCCAAAACGCGGGGAAGGATTTGTCCGTCTGCTTATCCTGTAGCTTCAGCCATTCCTTGTATCTGCTCATTCGGCGGCCTCCTCTTCGCTTGTGTCAGCGGCCGGCGCCGTCGTATCCTCCGCGGGCGCGTCCGTGACGGCCTCTCCCGTAGCTTCCGGAGCGGCCTCCTCATCCGTGACGGCCCCTCCCGTAGTTTCCGGCGCGGTTTCTACGGCTGCTCCCGTAGTCGAGCCCGGCACGGGCTCGTCAGTCTCGTAGTCGTACAGGGGCTGGTATGTTTGCGTTCCGTCTTCGGCGTATACCGCCGCCTGCGTGGCGTTTTCGACGCCTTGGTTGGATACAGTCCAGTATATGTGGGAGCCGTCCTCGTTCGTTATCTGCATACACATCCACGAGCCGCTCGCGCTCTCAAGCGCCGCCGCGCTGGCCGAGTCGTCGTCGCCGGTCTCGAACCGGTAGTATGTGGCCGCAGCCACAAGGGTACGGACGTCGGTCGTCACCGTGATAGTGGCGTAATTGTATTCGCCGCCTTCTTCCGACGCTACGATGTCAAACGACTTGTCCGTCACAGCGGACTCCTCGACGCCTATCTCCGCGAGGGGCGTGAGCACGCTCGCCCAGATGTCAGGCTCCAAAGCCTCCTTGGCTTCGGCTTCCGCCGCGGCCGCCGCCTTCTCGTCCTGCAGCTGCTGATAGTACTGATACGCGCTCGGGACGACGATGGCTATGACTAAGGCCGCGAGCGCGATCCATATCCACGGCCGTTTGTATATCGGCTTCTCAACGACTTTCTTGTGCTGAGCTTCCTTCGTCTCCTTCTCCCTGCGAGCCTTTGTCCTCTTGTTCTTGTTTGCCATGTCGCCTCAACCTCTCCGATACATCCGCCGCACTACTCTTTACCTATGATCTCAGCCTCGTCGCCGTTTGTCAGGCCGGCGGCGTTGGCCTCGTCCGTGTCTATGTGGAATTCCCGCTCATGGGCCGGCCCCGAGCGTATGACGACGTCATTGAATATGAGCGGGCGCAAGCCGTGCGTGACGACGTCCACCACGTCTTGGTCTTTCAGCCCGGCTTCCTCGGCCTGGGCCGGATTCAGGTGTATGTGCCTGAGCGCGACCATGACGCCCTCGTCGAGATCGACCTCGCCCATAGGCCCGATAAGTTTCGCGCCGGGCGTCCCTTTCAGATGGCCCGACTCGACGACGGGCGGCGTGAGGCCTACGCCTCTCGCGTCCGTCACGGCGAGCTCGACCTGCGTCTGCGGCCTCGTGGGGCCGATGACCCTCAGGCCCTTGATGGACCCTTTCGGCCCGACGACGTCGACCGTCTCCTCGGCCGCAAACTGTCCGGGCTGCACGAGCTGCTTCTTCGGCGTGAGCGCGTGCCCTTCCCCGAACAGCGCCGCGAGATGCTCGTCGCTCAGGTGAAGATGTTTGTTCGATACCCCTATGCCTGCTTTATAACCCATGTTTTGCCTCCTGTTTCCTTCTCGACCGCGCCGTCAATCCTTGGCGCTCACCGATGTGATGTACGGTAGATTCCTGTATCGCTGCGCCAGATCGAGGCCGTAGCCGACGATGAACTCATCACCTACGGTGAACCCGACGTATTCTATGTCCATGTTTATCTCGTGCCGGCTCGGTTTGTCGAGCAGCGTGCACGTGCTCACGGACGCCGCGCCCTTGCCCGCTATGTGCGCTTTGATGTAGCTCAGCGTCCTGCCCGTGTCCACTATGTCCTCGACGAGTATGACGTGCCGGCCCTTCATATCCTCGGCCACGTCCTTGACGATACGCACGACGCCGCTCGTCTTCGTGGAATCGCCGTAGCTCGACACCACCATGAAGTCGAGCGTCGTATCGAGATCGACGGACTTTATGACCTCGCTGAGCCACATGACGGCGCCGCGCAGCACGCCGACGAACACGACCTCGCGCCCCTCGTAGTCGCGCGTGATGTTGCGGCCTATCTCCGCGGCGCGGTCTTCTATCTGCTCGCGCGTGATGATGACGTCGTCCAGCTGGTATTTATCGCTTATCTCTCTCATGCGTGTCTATTACCTTTCCTATTTCCGCGAGAAGCTCGCCGACTCCTGTCTTTTTCAGCGCGGAAACGGGGACGACCTTCGCGTCAGGCCCCGCGCCGAGGCCGGAACGGACGGCGTCTACGCTGCGCCCGAGCGCGCTCCGCTTTACCTTATCCGCCTTCGTGCAGGCGATGAGCCCGTCCATGCCGTAGTGCCTCATCCATTCGTACATTTGCACGTCCTGCGCCGACGGCTCGCGCCTGATGTCGCAGAGCAGGACGATCTTGCGAAGCGTCGTCCGGTTCAGCAGGTATTTTTCCGTCATATCGCCCCAGGTGGCCGACACGGACTTCGATACCTTCGCGTATCCGTAGCCGGGCAGATCCACTATGCGGAATGTGTCGCCGTTCACGCCGTAAAAGTTGATCGTCCGCGTCTTGCCCGGGCTGCCGCTCACCCTCGCGAGCGCTTTGCGCCCCGTCAGCAGGTTCAGCAGCGAGCTCTTGCCTACGTTCGATCTTCCCGCGAACGCGATCTCCGGCGGGCCCTCGCGCGGGTATTGCGATGCCTGTACGGCTACCGCGAGAAGCTCCGCCGCGTTTATTTTCATCGCGTCTTCCCGGCCCCGCCCGCATCGGCGCTCAGCGTAGAACCCGAGCCCAGAACCGGGCCCGCGCTCTGTGCCGCGCCGCCGGAACGCTGTTTTTTCTTCGCGCCCGTTCCCTCCGCAGCGCCGCCCGCGCGGCGTTTCTTTGGCAAACGCGTCAGCACGTGCGGCAGGGCGTCGTTCGCGTGCGCTATGAGCACGAACTCCATATGCCTGCGCACGGCGGCCGGTATCTCGTCGATGTCGCGCTCGTTCCCTCTCGGCAGCAGCACCTTGCGTATGCCGGCCCTGTGTGCGGCGAGCACCTTTTCCCTCACGCCGCCCACGGGAAGTATCGCGCCCCTCAGCGTGATTTCCCCCGTCATCGCCACGTCCTGACGCGCCGGTATGCCCGTGAGGCAGGAGATCATCGCGACGCACATCGTCACGCCGGCCGAAGGCCCGTCCTTCGGCGTTGCGCCCTCCGGTATGTGTATATGAAGGTCGTATGTCTTGTAAAAGTCCTTCCTCACGCCGAGGTCGTCCGATATGGAGCGGATGTAGCTGACGCCCGCGCGGGCGCTCTCCTTCATGACGTCGCCGAGCTGGCCCGTGAGGACGAGCTGGCCCGAGCCCGCGAGATGCGTCGTTTCGATGGACAACGTCGTCCCGCCCACGATCGTCCACGCAAGCCCCGTCGTCGTACCCACGACCTGTTCGCTTTCGATAACGTCGTAACGGAATCTCTTCTTGCCGAGGAATTTCCCGATGTTGGAGCCCGTGACGCGGATGCTCGTCGCTTTTTTGCCCGCCCTGTCCATCACGACGCGCTTCGCCGCCTTGCGGCACACGCCCGCTATCTCGCGTTCGAGGCTGCGCACGCCGGATTCGCGCGTATAGAAATTGATGATGTCGCGGATCGCGCCCTCCGAAAGTTTCACGTTCTCGTCCGCGACGCCGTGCTCCTTCATCTGCTTCGGGATGAGATAGCGTTCCGCGATCTTGACCTTCTCCTCTTCCGTGTAGCCCGGCACCTCGATCACTTCCATGCGGTCGAGTAAGGGGCGCGGTATCGTGTCGAGCGTGTTCGCCGTCGTGATAAAGAGCACTTTCGACAGATCGAAAGCGAACTCGAGGTAGTGATCCGTGAATTCCTTGTTTTGCTCCGGGTCGAGCACCTCGAGCAGGGCCGACGCCGGGTCTCCCCGGAAATCGTTGCCGATCTTGTCCACCTCGTCGAAGAGGAATACGGGATCCATCGCCCCCGCCTCCTTCATGCCGTTGATGACGCGCCCCGGTATGGCGCCGATATACGTGCGCCGATGCCCCCGTATCTCGGCCTCGTCCCTCACGCCTCCGAGCGACATGCGGACAAACTCCCTGCCCACGGCGCGCGCGATCGACTTCGCGATCGACGTCTTGCCGACGCCGGGCGGGCCCACAAGGCAGAGTATGGGCGCCTTCATCGTCTCGACAAGCTCCATTACCGACAGGTACTCTATGATGCGTTCCTTCACCTTGTCGAGGCCGTAGTGATCCTCGTCTAATATCTTCTCCGCGCCCTGTATGTCGATGTCGCCTGCGGAGTAGTTGTTCCACGGCAGCTGGAACACCCACTCGACGTACGTGCGTATGACGCCGCCCTCGGCGGACGACGGCTGCAGCTTCGAAAGGCGCTTGATCTCCTTCTCTATCTTGTTGTGAATCTTTTCCGTAAGATTGAGCTTTTTGAGCTCTTCAAGCCAGTTTTTGATCTCGTCCTCTATGAGCTCGTCCTCGCCGAGCTCCTCCTGTATCGTGCGGAGCTGCTCGCGCAGATAATACTCCTTCTGGTTTTTGTTTATCTTGCTGTGGACCTTTTCCTTTATATCCCGCTCGATCTTGAGGATTTCGATCTCCTTCGTGAGTATCTCGTTCAGGATGTTCAGGCGCTCCTCGGGGTCAAAGGCCTCGAGCACGCGCTGCTTGGATTCGATGCGCACGTCTAAGTGCGACGTGATGACGTCTGAGAGCCTGCCGGGCTGCCCGACGGACGCCACGGACGCGAAAATATCGTGTGGCAGCTTGCCGCTCACCTCTATGTATTCGTCAAAATTGTCGAGCACCGTGCGCATGAGCGCCTCGACGCCGCTCGGCATCGGGTCGTAGTCGATCTCGTCGATCTGCCGGATGAGGGCCTTGAAAAACGGGACTTCCTGCACCATCCCATCTATGATGCCGCGGCTCACCCCCTCGACGAGCACCCTGATAGAGTCGCCCGGGAGCTTCAGCATCTGCTTGATCTTCACGACGCAGCCGACATCGTGTAGGTCGTCCTTCGTCGGAAGATCCGTCTCGGCGTCCCTCTGGACGGAGAGAAACACGATCTGGTCGCGCACCATCGCCTTTTCGAGCGCGCTCACTGACTTCTCGCGGCCTATGTCGAAGTGCAGTACCATATAGGGGAATACCGTGAGCCCGCGCAAGGGTATGAGCGGCATCACCTTCAAGCCGGCGCCGTATTCATCCTGCGCCCCTTCGGAGAGCTCCTCGAAAATCTTGTCTATATCGAGCGGCTCGTTTCGCCTCTCCCCGCCGGTACCCTCCGGAAGCGCGGCCTCTATATCCTCACGCTTTTCTTCCGCCTGCCCGCCTTTTTCCGTATTATTTTTATCTGCCAATTCGTTATACTCCTATGAAACGTCTTTTCCCGCCATCGACGAGGCGGCGCCGACCTGCTTGCGGGATTTCATGTCCGTCAGTACGAGCGTCGGCCCCTCTCCCTTGTCGATGGCGCCCTCCGTGATGACGACCCTCTTTATGTCGCTGCGCGAAGGTATCTCGTACATGATGTCCGTCATGACGTGCTCTATGATGCTGCGCAGCCCGCGCGCGCCCGTCTTGCGCTCTATGGCTTTCTCCGCGAGCCGCACGACGGCGCCGCCCTCAAACTCGAGCTCCACATTGTCGAGCATGAACAGCTTCTTGTACTGCTTCATGAGCGAGTTTTTCGGCTCGCTGATGATGCGGACGAGGGCGTCCTTGCCGAGCTCGTGCAGCGTGCACATGACGGGCAGCCTGCCGATAAACTCGGGGATGAGCCCGTACCTGAGCAGATCCTCGGACTGGACGTGCTTTAGTATCTCCGCGTCGTTCTTCGCCGCTTCCTCGCGGTCCCGCCTGTCCTGCGCGATGACGGCGTTCTTGTCGTAGGAATTGAACCCTATGGTCTTCTCCCCGAGCCTGCGCCGGATGATCTTGTCAAGGCCGTCGAACGCCCCGCCGCAGATGAACAGCACGTTCGTCGTGTCGAACGGGATGAAATCCATGTGCGGGTGCTTGCGCCCGCCCTGCGGAGGCACATTCGCCACGGAGCCCTCGATGATCTTAAGGAGCGCCTGTTGCACGCCCTCGCCGCTCACATCGCGCGTGATGGAGACATTGTCCGTCTTTTTCGCTATCTTGTCTATCTCGTCGACGTAGATGATGCCCTTCTGGGCCTGCTCTATGTTGCCGTCCGCCGCCTGTATGAGCTTCAGCAAGATGTTTTCGACGTCCTCGCCGACATAGCCCGCCTCCGTCAGCGCCGTGGCGTCGGCTATGGCGAACGGCACGTTGAATATCTTCGCGAGCGTCTGCGCGAGCAGCGTCTTGCCCGAGCCCGTCGGCCCCATCATGACGATATTGCTCTTCTGTATCTCTATACCGTCGCTCGAATCGTCGTACAGTACCCTCTTGTAATGGTTGTAGACAGCCACGGAAAGTATCTTCTTTGCCTCGTCCTGGTCTATGACGTAGTCGGACAGCATGTCGTATATCTCTTTCGGCTTCGGCACGTACATGCCGTCCGGCCCCCCGTAGTAACCGCCGGCTACGTTCGGCCCCATCCTGCCCGCCGCTTCAAGCTCATCGCGTATGATCTCATTGCACAGGCCCACGCACTCGTCGCATATGTAGACGTCCGAGCCGGCTATGAGCCGCCTGACCTGATCCTGCGGCTTGCCGCAGAACGAGCACCTGAGTTGTTTGCCATCGTCGTTGTTTGCCATCGTTTTACCCCGTTACTTCGATTCGATTACCTTGTCCACAAGCCCGTAGTCCTTGGCCTGCGCTGCCGTCATGAAATTGTCCCTGTCCGTGTCTATCGCTATGCGGTCGAGCGTCTGGCCCGTGCGCTCCGCGAGTATCCTGTTCAGCTTTTCGCGCGTCTTCACGATGTGCTCGGCGTGGATCTTTATGTCCTCCGCCTGGCCCTGCACGCCGCCGAGCGGCTGATGTATGAGTATCTCCGCGTTTGGCAGCGAAAAACGCTTGCCCTGCGCGCCCGCGGCGAGGAGGAACGAGCCCATGCTCGCGGCCATGCCGATGCAGATGGTCGACACGTCGGGCCGTATGTACTGCATAGTATCATATATCGCGAGACCGGCGGAAACCTGCCCCCCCGGGCTGTTTATATACATATTTATATCTTTTTCGCCGTCCTCGGCCTCGAGAAAGAGGAGCTGCGCGACGACGAGGCTCGCTATATGGTCGTCTATCGCCTCCCCGAGGAAGATGATCCTGTCTTTAAGCAGGCGGGAGTAGATGTCAAATGCCCGCTCGCCCTGCCCCGTCTGCTCTATTACTGTTGGTATCAACGCCATTGTATGCTATCCTACCCTTCCACCACGGCCGACTCGTAGATGTAGTCTACGGCCTTGCGGTTCCTTATGTCGTCCTTCATCATGTCGAGCTGCTCCCAGCCGAGCGTCTCCCCCAGCTTGTCGGCCTCCATGCCGTACATCTCGGCCATCTTGCCGAGCTCCTCGTCCACCTCGGCGTCCGACGCCTCGAAATCCTCTTCTTTCGCGATCGCCTTGATGATGAGCCTCATCTTCACGCGCTTCTTCGCGCCCTCCGTCTGCCCGTCGCGGAAGTCTTTCACTTCCTTGTCCATGTACTTCATATACTGCTCGAAGTCCATGCCCTGCTGCCGCAGGCGCGAGATGAACTCATCGAGCATGGCATCCTTTTCGTTCTCTATCATCACCTCGGGTATATCGATGTCGTTCGCCTCATACACGGCCTCAAGCGCCGCGTTTTTCTTCTCCGCCTCGGCGCGCTTTTCGTTCTGTTCCTCAAGATGTTTCCTTATATCGCCCTTGTACTCACCCAGCGTCTCAAAATCGCTGACCTCCGACGCGAACTCGTCGTCGAGCTCCGGCAGATCCTCAGCCTTGACGCTGTTCACCTTGACGGCAAACACGACGTCCTTGCCCGCGAGCTCCTCGGCGTGGTACTCCTCGGGGAACGTCACATGCACCTCCCGCTCGTCACCCGCCGCCGCGCCGATGAGCTGCTCCTCGAAGCCGGGTATGAACGAGCCCGAACCGAGATTGAGGCTCTGCCCCTCCGCCGAGCCGCCGTCAAACGGTACGCCGTCCTTCGTCCCCGCATAGTCGATATTTACGGTATCGCCGTCAGCCGCCGCGCCGTCCTTATCGACGAGGCGCGCCCTCGACTTCCGTACGCCCTCGAGATGCTCGTCCACATCCTCGTCCGTGACGTAATATTTCACGTCCTGTATCAGGACGCCCTCGTAGTCCTTCACCTCGAACTCCGGCGGCGTGGCCACCGTGACCGTAGCCGTGAATGACTCGCCTTTCGCGACCTTCGAAAACTCGACGCGCGGCTGGTCCACCGGCTCGACGCCGAGCTCCCTCAGCGCTTTCGGGTACGAACCGTTCAGCAGTTCGTCGATGGCCTCCTCCATGAAAACGCCCTCCCCGTAGCGCTGTTCGATGATCCTGCGTGGCGCCTTGCCGGGCCGGAACCCGTCCACATGGAACTTGCCCTTCGTCCGCTTGTATACCTCGATTTGGGCGTCCTCAAACTCCTGCGCGTCGAACGCAATATCGAATGTTACGTCGTCATTCTCCCTTGAAAGGTACGTTGCTTTCATCTACACTCCTTTTCCGCCGGACAGTCACACAAACGCCCACGTACATGAGCGCGCTATTAATAAGTATAACATGTTCTATGGCCGGTAGTAAATTGATAAGGTTACGATTATATAAAATGATTATGTAAAAAGTCACTGCTCAAGAGTTTAATCGAAACTACTCAACGGTCGCGATAGTTTTGATGCAGTCCGGGTCCAAGGCGGATTTTGGCTCCCCGGAGCGTACTCAGAGGTACGTGAGGAAGCCAAAATTTGTCTTGGGTCCCGGAATGCGCAAAAATAGCGTGACCGTTCAGTAGTAACCTACATATCGTAGATCGACTTGCCGCCTTTCGCGTAGGCTACGAGCGCCCTCGCCGCCTGCTCCGTCGCCATGCCGTTTTTGTTCGCGCTGGTTTCGCCGAAATAGCCGCTTTTCGCGTGGTAGTATGTCAGCAGCGCCGTGAGCGGGTTCTTGCCGGCGACCGTCCACGAAGAGCCGGCCGGATCCTTGCCCGCCGCGCATATCGCGATCACGGCCTGCGCCGTGCTGCACGTGCTGAGCTTGCCGCTCGAGCTTTTGAAACCGCCGCTCTTAGCGTCCTGAGCGGACTTCAGCCACGTAAGGCCCTTTTTCACCGCCGAGGCCGCAGCCTTGGAGTCCTTATGCACGGCGAGCGCGCAGACGGCCATAGCCGTGACGTCCACGTCGGCTTTCGCCCTGTCGTCCCCCGCATAGTTCCATCCGCCGCCGCTCTGCTGCGCCGCTACGATACCGCGTACGTAGGCGTCGCGCTTCCCGCTATAGGGCTTTGCGTCGAGCGCAATAAGGCCGAATATCTTCGAGCTCATCGACGCCTTCGCGTCGTAGGCCTTGAATTTTGACGTCAGATCCTTGCCCTTGTACGCCGAAGCGTCTATCCCGAGCGCCGTGAGCGCGAGCGTCACGCGCTCCGCGTCTGTCCTCGAGCTTATGCTCGATATGTTCTTGTCAAGATCCTTGAGATAGCTCTTCACCCATTTGTCGTTCTTGTCCACGGCGCCGCTGCGGGCGAGCGTGAAGACGCTCCATTCGCCGCCGAGTGCGGGCGAGGTGTTCTTCTCCATGTAAGAGAGCGCCTTAGCCCGAGCCTGATTTGGCGAAGCATCCGCCGCGAAAGCCTCGAACGCCGCCGCCTGCGCGAAGACAAACAGGATAACGAGGATGAGCGTAGCCGCTCTGCGTATAGCCGTCTGTGTCGTGTGTGTCATGAGTCTTTCCTCCGCGCAGCGCGGGATTGAGGCGATGGGGCGCCAGCCCCTTCTACCTTATCCCGCGCCGCGCACTGCATCAGCGATCCGCGCGCCGCCCGTCAGCTTACCTTCTTCGCGCTCACATTCAGAGCGCTCCATGCTCCGTAATAGCTCTGCTTGTACGCGCGCACCTGCACCTGATAATACTTGCCCTTCTTCAGCTTCTTCACGGTCAGCGAGGCCTTTCCCGACGTCGCGGGCTTCACCGTCCACGACGTCGCGCCCTTTACCCGGTACCTCACTTGGTATGTCGTGATCTTCGCGGCCGACGGCCCCTTCTTCCACGTCACCTGTATCTGCCCCTTGCCGGCCTTCACCGTGGGCTTGGCGACCTTCTTCGGCATGATCCTGAACGTCACATCTTTCTCACCCGTGAACGAGCCCTTGCCCGACAGGCGTACCGTCCCCTTGCCTATCGCCTTGTTTGAGCCGGACGAACTGATGTCGTAGTCTGTGCCCGCCTTCAGCGACTTCGTGTAGACATTGCCGTTCTGCGAATACTTCGCCATGACCTTGAAGCCGGAGCGTATGCGCGACCCCGTCCACGTCTTGTCCTCGGCCGTCAGCGTGACGGACGATAAGGGGATGCGCGTGTCCGCGGCCGGCTGGTTCAATAAACCTCCGCTACCGCCGGCCGTGGGCGCTACGTCCGGTACTCCGCTGAAGTCGGGAACATGAAGAGCATAATCAGGAGGGCCGCCGTAGATCTTATTAAAATCGTTTTCATAAAAAAGTATGACTCTAACACCTGGCGAGAGATAGGTATCGCTTATACCTGCCCCTGGGTCTTTATTGTTCACAATGAACATCCAGCCGCTACTTGATCCATTGCTAAACTCCGCAAGAGTATAGCCGCCGAGCACAGACGGCGCCCGTACGGATGAAATATAGGAACCGAAACTCGTTTCTGTGAAAACCACAGACATTCCCGCTCTCGCGAGCGCGGTTCGTACCAAATCCGCCGCCGTCATATTAGACGTGAGGTTATACGACGTCGTCGGAATCCACGTCTGTCGTACGGTATCGCCGCTTGAAAGCGTCGCGCCTATCAGCCTGAACGAAACGGTCTCCTGCGCGTGCGCCTGTACGGGCGCCAGCGTCACGATCAGCACGGTCACGACGATCGCCGCGAGCAGGCGCGCGAGCCCTCTTCTTCTTGTCAATTCCATCCCATTGCTCCTTTCACCTCACATCGAATCACGAAAAAAAACGCGGCCCTCCCGGGTCGCGATTCTGTCTTTTGGGGGCCGCGTACGCGTGGCTCACGTGACATACATAGATCCTTCCATAAACCCAAGAATACTTCTGTAGGATCCCGCCGGCAAGTCTCCTGACTCCCGCTTCGTTCTCAGGCGCGCCTTCCCATAGCCATGGGCTACGGTGGCGTACCGCGCCTTCGTCCGCGGTTACAGTTGTGGTTTGCAGTCCCGGATTCCCACCGGGTTCCTATGACGCGAACAGGATTGATCGGCAATCCCTCTACGCGTTCACACAACCGACGACATATTATTCAGCTGTAAAAGCGCCCGCGCCGCGGTGGCCGCGCGCGTGCACACGCCTTTCTTATACATCATGCCACAGCCTATGTCAAGGGGCTAACGCGCGTGTAAGAAAAATAACTTGTCAGGTATGTTTAACTATACCCATTTGGTGGTAATATATAAGTAAGAATATAATGTAGGAAGCGCTTGTAAAAGCGCGTGCGTCCGGACTCCCGGCTACGATCGGGGGATCGACAGACCGGGATTCGGGCGTTTGGAGCAAGGGGGCCACAATTATGTGGGGAATAAACATACATCGAGGCAGAGCAGCTCGCCGAGCCTCACTCATCATAGCCATCGTCTGCGTCGTCGCGATCGTCGCGGCATCGTTTCAAGGCGCGGGATATGGCGCGGATCTTCCGGATAGATATAAGATTTCGTTTTTTCAACTTTCCGTGACGCAGGACGGCGTCACTCCGACCGATAAACCGGTGTCGATCGAGTATACCGCCCTCACCCAATGGATGGTATACGACGACGATACGACGAAAAACCCCGGGGCTGTCGCGTACTTAGGGAACGACGGCCCCAAGAAATTCATGGGCTGGTACGAGTTCAACGCGCCGGACGACAGCCCGTTCATATTCGGCACGGCCGTCACGAAAAACGTCAACCTGTTCGCGCGCTTTACGGACGGATACTTAGTCACCTTCCTGAACGGCTTCGGCGACCCCTTCCTGACAAAGCTCGTCGAGCCGGGCGAAGAGGTGACAGCGCCAACGGATGGGGAGATGAGCCTGTTCACGGCGCCGGACGGCAAGCACTTCGATACGGCGGGCGGCTGGCTGATAAATGATAACGGCACTATCGTCACTTTCGATTTCGATACTACCGCCGTAAATGCAGATATAACGCTGTCACCGACGCTGACGGACGGCAATTGGTTCGTATACTTCGTATCGGAGGGCAGTCAGGTTCCGTTCCAGTCGATACCTAATGGCGAAGATGCGAAAATGCCGGAAACGCCGAAGCGCGATGGCTACAAATTCGATCACTGGTCAACCACTGAAGGCGGCATCGCTTTCGACTTTAATACTGATATAGAGAAAGATAGAACGCTCTACGCCGTATGGACGGCACAACCGGTCAATTACACGGTCGTCGTGTGGCGCGAGAAGAAGAACATCGCCGGCGACGCCGGCACGGATACGGCCAACTACGAATACGTCAACAAGTTCACGCTGCAGGCGACGGCGGGATCATCTATGAATGGCCCGATTGCGAATGCGGAGTCATATGTCAAGGCGTCCGCGCCCCAACCGGCATGGAGCGCCTACGGTTTCGCCGCGTCTACGAGCGAAAACGTGCTCGGCAACGGCACGACCGTGCTCAACGTCTATTACAAGCGCACGGTGTATACGTTTTCGTTCACGCCTTACAACAGCGCGACGAGCGGCACCTTGAACGCCACGATGAAGATCGAGAGCTCGACCTATACGAACGCGAACAGGTACAGCTTCACGGCGAAGTATGAGCAGGACGTATCGGCGGTGTGGCCCGTGCGGCCCCTCGCGCAATTCACCGCGACGGTCAGCAACCTGAATTTTCAGGGATGGAAGGCGACGGGCGTGAGTACGGTGTTCGTCTCACGCGTCACCACCATATCGGAAGACCTGTTCCCGGGCAGCGGCACGTCCCAGACGCTGACGGCGGCGTGGCTGACGTCGGGCATGGACATCAATCTCCATTATATGTTTGAATCCGTGGACGGCAACATACCGGGCGCCGTGCTGTACAACGGCAAGTATTACGTGCAGGACGACAGCTATTCGCAGTCCGTTTTTAGCAGCGGATCGCCGTTCGCTTTGAAGGAGATCAAGGGGATGAAGGCTCTGACGTCGAACGCTTTGCAGAAGTCGGGCAGCTCCTATGTGGCCGTGTCGTCGACGACAAAGCTCTCAGACCAATACCTGTTCTACGACCGTATCGGATATAATATAGCATTCGGTTCACAGGGCGGCACTTCCGTGACGAACCTCACGGGGATACTGCCCGGTACGCGGCTCGCCGCAAAGAAGCCGCAGGATCCCACGCGGACGGGCAGCGGCGCGACCTACGCGTTCGACGGTTGGTACACGGACGCCGACTACACGTCCCTGTTTGACTTTGCGACAGAGACGATGCCCGACTCAAACCTCATCCTCTACGCCAAGTGGAAGCAAGACCCGTTCACGGTATCCGTATATGACGGCCTCGCGAACGCGTCCCTCATCGGAACGTATACGCGTGCGCAGAACGAATACGTCGGCGACCCGGAAGCGGCGCTCGCCGCCGCAGGAGTCAGCGTCAGCTACACAGTAGGACAGACCTATCCCGGCAAGGGCGAGTTCCTCGGCTGGGTCATACCCTTAGGCCCGGGCGAAAAGACGCCGCTTTCGGCGGAGCTCCCCGTGACCGCGAACCTGTCCGTATACGCGGACTGGACGCCGCAGAAGTATAGCGTCACGTACACGTCGGGCGGCGCGACGGGCACGCCGCCTGTGGACACGCGTACATACCAGCGCGGGGTCAGCGCGCGCGTACTCGAGCCGACAGGGCCGGCGATAGCCCTCCCCTATACGTCCAGCGGCAGCTTAGTGCCGCCGCAAGACACTACGTTCATCGGCTGGATGGACAGGGAGAAGCACATGCACTATCCTGGAGAGATGATAACGGTAACGAAGAATACTGTGTTGACGGCGATCTATGAGAAGGTGCCGACGGTCGTAGTCTACGTGTACCACATCAACTATCCGGCTGACTCCGTGGACAGCAGCGGCGCCGCGATCACCGACCCCGGCAATTTGAAGCAGTATGTGGCGCCGGAGGATGATTTTCCGATCGTAAGTTATAGCGCGTACAGCCCGACGCCTGAGCCGGTAGGCTATCGCTTCGGAGGCTGGGTGACGGGCTCCGCGATTGGCGCCGAAGGCAAGACGGTATATCCCGGGGGCGCTGAGATCAAGTCCGCCGCATCCGCTGATTCGGGCGATCCAAATGACGACCTGCATCATATGTGGGCCGTGTGGATAAAGAATCTGCCGGTCACGTTTGACGCGGGGGATTGGGGAACGATCAGCCCCGGCAGTATAGGCAGGACGCAAGCTGTATATCAGGTACCGATGAACTCATCCCTTGGGGCGATAGGTATTTCAGTTCCGGCGATTCAGGTGAGGGATACAGACTATGCTTTTATGGGTTGGGCGAATGAAAGCGATTCAACAAATGAGATAATCGACAATATATCCGATGAGCCCGTGACTAACGCCATCACTTATACGGCAATCTACACTGGCACGCCGTCGCAGCCTCTTGTTGATTATTACTACGGAGTCACATTTGACGCGGGCGGCGTCTACGGCAACATAGCTAAAAGTGATTGGTCGGACTCAGGGGAATCGAATGTCGTATATTCGGTTATTACGGGCTCGTCCCTATCTGCCGGAGCGATTTCCGTTCCGGGAGTCAATATAAAGAGCGACGGCTACACGCAAATTGAG
This sequence comes from Eubacteriales Family XIII. Incertae Sedis bacterium, assembly GCA_031266795.1. Lineage (GTDB taxonomy): Bacteria > Bacillota > Clostridia > Peptostreptococcales > Anaerovoracaceae > JAIRPC01. The sequence goes on along the minus strand of JAISAI010000137.1, from coordinate 4,878 downwards.
TTCGGGGGTTGGGCTCTCGCCGATAATTGGCCGACTACGATAGGCAACGGTGTTATATTAAACACTCCCATAGACGGCCCCACGATTTACAAAGCGGTATACCACATCATGCCACCGATTCTCGCCGATCATTATTACGCCGTCATATTTGACTCGGGCGGCGTATACGGCAAGCTTTCGGACGGCACTACATCGACGGCGATTTCAGTCGAAAAAGGTAAGGCGCTCGGAGACGTGAATGGCTTCGCCGTGCCTACGGTCGACACGATCAACGATGACTTCACGTTTGTCGGTTGGTCGCCGGCCGTGAATATGGAGGCTCCGGTCAATGAAGTGAAGCGCTACATCGCCCAGTACGCATACACGCCACAGGGTATTTCAGACAGTGAAACATACTATACTGTGAGTTTCGACCTGGGATCGGAAGGGAAGTACAAGACTATTCCCATGACGAGCTACCCCGTTAAGAAAAGCACGAGCCTCGGCGGCATTATGACAGAGGACACGGTCCCTGAGCCTGTGTTTACAAATTCGTATTTCGAGAAAGACAACATAGACGTCGAAAAAGACTTCAAGTTCATAGGTTGGACGGTTGCGGGCAATCCCTCAAACACGACAATAAGCATCTCCGCCATATCCGCCGCGCCCGTCTACGCGGACAAGGTCTACACTGCGCTGTACGCGTATGAGCCGCCGGAACCAGAATACGAGACAATCAATATCGAGGTAGAAGGCTACGACGTATATTACGACGGAAATCCGCATAGAGTGACGTATACCACGCCGAGCGCGTTGACCGACGTCGAGGTACTGAAGTTCTGGTTCGACCCATCGAAGATAGGGCTGCCCCTATCCAAGAGCGTAGACGTCAAAGACGGAGACGGCATATGGGAGGAGGGCCTCCCTCCGGGCGAGACGGACGTCAGCAATGACGTGGCCGACCTCATATTTTCGGCGAACGGGAAATATCCCACAGAGATCACGCGCGCCGCTATCATAAGGCCGCGCCCGTTAGTGCCAAACGCCACGCACGCGGCGATAACGGTAGGCGACGACATCCCGCAGCGCGCGTCGTACGGGCGGCTCACGATAAACTATGACGGCAAGCAAAAAGACGGCTCGCCTATTCCCGCCAACAACCCATTCGACTTCGAGGCTCACAAAAGCGAGTTCCCGATAGACGAGCCACAGATAAGGACGACCTACAACCAAGGCGATCCCGCAGGGGTCTATCCGATCTACGTAAAGGCGGGGACGTACGGCAACTACGAGATATACGAGGGAACAGAGGGAGACTGGCCAGAATTCGATGGCTGGCGCTTCGCCGGCACGATGCAAGTAAACGCGGCGCCAGTCATTACAACCCCAAGCGGAGTAAGCAAAACCACCCCGACAGCCATAAAAGGGTTAGGAGGCAACAAAGCGTCGGCCAACAAAGACGCCGACGAAAGCGGCAGCGTAGACAGAGCGCCAGGCGATGGCAATGAAAGCGGGGCGGCAAAAACAGGAGACGAAGCAAACCCAATGCTATGGACAATACTGCTGATAGCATCCGCCGCAATCTTAGTAGCGCTGCTAACATACAAGAGACGCAAAATATTACGATAACATAGTGAGCGGATGGCGGGAAGCTCACGGAGTGCGCATTGCGACGAGCCGATTAGTTTTCAACACGAAACAAACAAAAGACTTTGGCTAACTGCCAGCTTTCTCCCAGCGAAGCTGGGAGGAAAGTGGCAGTCCAAAGTCTGTGAGTGAGTGTTAGAAAACTCCGGCGAGGAGCACGGCGCACGGAGTGAGTTTCCCTCCATCCGCAGTGTCAGCTATAAATAGTAAATCAGTATACCAATCCTCGATCACCAATCCCCAAAAGGATCACCGCCGCCGCCGAACGGATCGGCGGGGCTCTCCCCGCTACCGCTGCCGGGATTCAAAGGACTCTGCCCGCTGCCGCCACCGTTCTCCGTACCGGCGTTACCGTTGTTCCACTCCCCGTAGACATCCGCCTGGTTAGCCAATATCACGTCGACCGACGCCGCAACGCCGTCGCGCTTGTAAGTCACCTTGACCGTATCGCCCGCCGAATAGTTCAGCAAAGTCTTGATAAGATCGGCGCTCGACTCGATAGCCTTGTCGTTGACGGCCGTGATGATGTCCTTCATCTTGAGGCCCGCGTTGTCAGCCGGCGAGTCGCCGCTTATCGCCGTGATGAAAGCGCCCTTCTCGTCCGTGGCTATGCCGAGATCAGGATACTGCTCCGCTATGACGCTAGCATCCGCCGCACTGACTCCCATATAGACGCGCTCAAAGCCGCCCGTTTTTATTACTTTATCAACGATGGGCTTCGCCGTATTGATCGGGATGGCAAAACCCATGCCCTCGGCCTGCGCCTTGGCCGTATTCACGCCTATGACCTGGCCCTGCTTGTCGAGGAGCGGGCCGCCGCTGTTGCCGCTGTTGATGGCCGCGTCCACCTGGATGAGCCCTTCCATCGTCGTGGATTTTGTCCCGTCCGACGCCGTGATGGAGCGCCCGAGGCCGCTGACCACGCCCTGCGTGACGCTGCCGTTGAAGTCGAGACCGAGCGGGTTGCCGATGGCCGCCACGTAGGAGCCTATCCTGACCTTGTCCGAGTCGCCGAGCTCGGCCGGCTTCAGCGTCTTGCCCGTGGCGTCCGCCTTGAGGATGGCAAGGTCGACGGAGCTGTCGTTCCAGAGCAAATTGCCCGGGACCGTGGAGCCGTCGGACAGGAGGACTTCGATCTTCTCGGCCGCGCCGTCAAGCACGACGTGGCTGTTCGTGAGGATGTAGCCCGAAGCGTCCACGATGATGCCCGTGCCGACGCCCCCGCTCTCTTGGCTGCCGAGGTCGAATCCGAAGTAGCTGCCGCCCTCAACCGTCATGGTCGACGTGATGCCGACGACGGAGTCGAGCACTTTCTGCGCGACGGCCTCCGTCGTGTTCAGGTCGGAGTTCGCGAGGATGTTGATGTCCTCGCTGCCGGCGGCGCCAACGACTGACGGGGGAGTAGCGTTCCCTCTTATGTTCGAGCCTATGATGCCGCCCGTGATGCCGGACGCGAGCATGGCTATGATGATGACGACGATGAGTATGCTGAAGCGCCTGCCGTCGAGTGGCGGGGCGTTCGAAGAGCCCGTAGACGCCGCGGCCGCGGCCGCGCCCGCCGGCGGGGCGCCTGATCCGCCGGAGTGGGACGGGTTGTCTGCATACATATACGAGGCGCCCGCGCCGTCCTGTCCCGGCTCGTCCGCCCTTTTGGCGCCAAACACGCTGGAGGGATCGGCGTAGGGAGAAGGCGTGGGCCCGGATGGCGGCGCGTCGCCTTGCTGGTAATACGCGCCGGACGCTCCGTAGTACGCCTGCCCGTTGACGTTGCCGTATACGCGCGGGCGCTCCGGCCCTGTCGGAGTCTGCGCCTGATCCGGCGCGGCCCAATCAGATCCGGCCCCCTGCCATTCGGCGCTTTGCGCCTCGACGCTCTGCGCCTCGACTCCCTGCCACTCGGCGCTCTGCGCCTCGGCGCTCTGTTGCTGCGCGTAGCCGTCGGGCGTCCGATCCGTCCCCGCTTCGTTCCCCGGATTGTCCGCGTTGTTGAAAAAATCTTTGTATTCCATCTTCATTCCTCTTTCCTATTCACACATACTTGGTATGGATTTTGAGTCGTATGCTCCCGTACCCAATGTCTATTATAGTAGGTGATTTTCCTTAAATAAGTCTTTAAGATCGCAAATACCGGCCTAAGGCGTCGATGAGTATGCCGTAGTCGACCGGCTTCGACAGGTGCTCGTTCATGCCTGAGGCGAGCGACTTCTCGACGTCCTCCTTGAACGCGTTCGCCGACATCGCGAGGATGGGCGGCCCCTCCGAGCCGGCGTCCGCCGCCACGCCGCGTATCGCCTTCGCCGCGCCGAAGCCGTCAAGCTCGGGCATCTGTATGTCCATGAGTATGAGGTCGTAGCGCGCGGGGTCGGCCGAATACATGCGCACCGCCTCCGCGCCGTTCGCCGCCTCGTCAATGCGTACGCCCGTGTCCTCAAGCATCGTCGTGACGATCTCCCTGTTCAGATCGACGTCCTCGGCTATGAGTATGGTCTTGCCGTCGAAGCGCGGCCCGCCGCCGTCGCCGCTTTCATCGCCCGGCGTCTTCCCGGCGGCGCCGCGCTCGCGGCCCTCCCCGTTGCGGCCGCCGTCGCCGTCCGGGCTTCCCGCATCCTCGCCCGTTCCCGCGCGCGCTATCTCGAGCGGGAACCCTATGCTGAACGTCGAGCCCTCGCCGAGCGTCGACGCCAGCGTAATAGTTCCGCCCATCTGCTCCACTATGCGGCTTGAGAGAGCGAGCCCGAGCCCCGTGCCGCCGTACTTTCGCGTCGTGCCGGCGTCGGCCTGCTTGAAGGCCTCGAACAGTTCCTTCTGCTGTTCCTCGCTGATGCCTATGCCGTCGTCGCTCACGGCCGCTTTCACGAAGTAGCCGCCGCCATAGCGCGCTTCGCCCGTGACCGCAAGCCCTATAGCGCCGCCGTCGTCCGTGAATTTCACGGCGTTGCTCAGTATGTTGACGAGCACCTGCGCGACGCGGTTGTCGTCACCGACGAACGTCTCCGGCATCCCGTCCGCGACCGAGACGGCGAAGCTCTGGCCTTTGGCCTCGGCGCGCACGGATATGATGTTCGCGACGTTTTCTATCAGGTCGGAGAGGTGGAAGCGCACGGGCTTCATCTCAAACTTGTCGGCCTCGATCTTCGACATATCGAGGATGTCGTTTATGATGGACAGCAGGTGCTTCGACGCCTCGTCGATCCGGCCCAGGCAGTAGGAGACGCGCCCCGGGTCGTCCGCGCCCTTCGCTATCGTCGTCAT
>JAISAI010000002.1 GCA_031266795.1 Eubacteriales Family XIII. Incertae Sedis bacterium | reverse complement strand
CAGGGATGCCGGCGTCATATCGTATGGCAGCCTCGTGGTGAACCTGTTCGGCCCATTCGTCGACACGCTGCCAAACGGGGAGTACGCCCTCATAGCCTACTTCGAGGACCACTTTGAAGACCGCTACCTGGCAAGCCAGGGGGAGGCGGGCTTCACCATAGACAGGCCCGAGGACGACGACGGTAATGACGGCGGCGGCAAGGGCGCCACAGGCAAGCCGTCAGGAGGCAAGGGCGGCGGGAAAAGCGTGGCGAAGCCATCCGGCGCTAAGGTAAAGGTCACGTTCAACGCAAACGGCGGCAAGGCGTCAGGCAAGGCGAAGTTCGTGAAGAGCATAAAGAAGGGCTCGAAGCTAGGCAAGCTCAGCACGCCCGCGCGCAAAGGCTACAGCTTCAGAGGCTGGTACACGAAGAAGTCCGGCGGCAAGAAGGTCAGCGCACAGACGAAGGCGTGGAGAAACGTCACGTACTACGCGCACTGGAAGGAGAAGGCCAAGTACGGCAAGGTGGCGCGCGCGGCCTCGGTCTACGTCCGGGGCTATCCGTCGGCGCACATGAACCGGGCAGCGATAGTCGGCCACATGAAGCGGGGGCAGGAGTTCAAGATCACCGGCAAGTCCTTCGGCTGGTACACGTTCGAGTACAAGGGCAAGACAAGGTATGTCTATTCAAGGTATATTGAGGTGGGCTACAAATAGGCGAGCTTCGCGTAGATGGCCCTCAAAACCGCTTCGTAGTCCTTGTCCGCCACGCCGACGACGATGTTTGTTTCGCTGACGCTGAAGCACGCTCCGTAGGATGTGATACCCGCTTCCGCCAGCGCGCCGGCGACCTTTGCCGCTGTTCCGGGATCGGCGCCTACGCCGCTCCCGACCACCGCGATGAGGGCGACTCCCTCCGTCGTGGATGTTTCATCCGCGCGTACCACCGCGAGCCCTTCTTCCAAAGCTGCGTCCAATGACGTGGCGTCTGTCCCTGACGCAAAATACAGCGTCGCGGCGTCTACGGCCGACAGCGCGAAATCCGGCGCGGCCCCGTGCCGCGTCGCGGCGTCGATGATCGGCGTCAGGAGACGCGCGCCGCCGCCCGCAGCGTTCTTGTATACGCGCAAGGCCGTATAGCCTTTCCGCCCCGAAATCCCCCGTACGCCCGCGCGCGCCGCTTCCGGCGCGTCGCCTGAGACGATCATCGTTCCGGCGTCGCCCGGCGCGTTCGTATTCCTGATGTTGATCGGGATACCGGCGATACGCGCCGGCGTCACCGCGTCCTCATGCAGCACGGACGCGCCCATAGAGGACAGCTCCCTCTGTTCGCGATAGGAAATCACGGGGACGGGGCGCGGGTTTTCCACGATGCGCGGGTCGGCCATGAGGAAGCCGGATACATCCGTCCAGTTCTCGTAGACGTCGGCGCGTACGGCGCGCGCGACGAGCGCGCCCGTGACGTCGCTACCGCCGCGTGAGAATGTCTTGGGGCTGCCGTCGGGCGTCGTGCCGTAGAAGCCCGGCACGACGGCGCGTTCATGCTTCGCGAGCTCCGCCGCGAGCGCCGTGTTCGTCTCTTCCGCGAGGAATGCCCCGTCCGAGTCGAAGAGCACGAGGCCCGCCGCGTCCACAAAGTCGTAGCCGTAGAAAGCGGCGATCAGCTGCGCGTTGAGAAACTCGCCCCGGCTGGCTGCGTAGTCGGCGTCCGCGCCGGCCGTCAGATCGGCCGCCACTTTCGCGAGGGCGGACTCTATGTCCACGCTGGCGCCAAGCTCTTCTTTCAGCCCGATGAAGCGCTCCTCAATGATGGAGAATACCGCGGCCGCGTCGCTCCCTTTGCCGCCCGCGGCGAGCTTTTGGTAGGTATAGAGGAGGTCGGTGATCTTTTCGTCCTCTTTCGACCGCTTCCCGGGGCCGGAAACGACCACGTAGCGGCGGCCGGGATCGCTCATGACGATGTCCTTTGTCTTGCGGATCTGCTCCGCGTCCGCGACGGACGAACCGCCGAATTTCACTGTAACAACTCCCATTCTCTCTCCTTGAATCTCCCGCACATTACTGTTATAATACAATGAATTGTACTCTGTATCGGGTAAATAATCAATTTATTGTTCCGATGTTTGACCGTCGGGACAGTATGTTATTATATCGTTTATTCTGTGTGTTGAGATTGAAGCGGAGGAAAAGAAAGATGAGCAGAAAACCGAACATCGCTATCGTAGGCGCGACAGGAATGGTCGGGACGACGTTCCTGAAAGTTCTTGAAGAAAGAAAATTCCCTTATGACAAGGTCTATATGCTCGCCGCCCCGGAAGAGGACGGAGACGTCGTCAAGTTCGACGGCCGGGAGTACCGGGTCGAGGGCATCACGGATCAGTCGTTTGACGGCAAGGACATCGACATCGCGCTCTTTTCCGCCGGCGGCGGCCCTTCCGAGCATCTGGCGCCCATCGCGACGGCGCACGGCATCCTCGTCGTGGACAACAGCAGCCAGTGGCGCATGGACCCGGACGTCCCGCTCGTCGTGCCGGAGGTCAATCCGCAGGACGCGCTCACGGCGTTCGACAAGAAGATGATCATCGCAAACCCGAACTGCTCGACGATACAGGCTATGGTGGTGCTGAAGCCGCTACAGGACAAATACGGGCTGAAGCGCGTCGTTTACTCGACATATCAGGCTGTTTCCGGCTCCGGGGTCAAGGGGACCCACGAGTTGGCGGAGGGCATGAAGGGAAACGATCTGTGCGTCGCTTACCCGCACCCGATCGCGGGCAACTGCCTGCCTCATATCGACGTTTTCGAAGAAAACGGTTATACAAAGGAAGAGATGAAGATGATCGACGAGACGCACAAGATACTCGGCGACGATAACATCGCGGTGACGGCGACGACGGTGCGCGTGCCGGTCTTCGACTCGCACAGCGAATCCATCAATATAGAGCTGAAGACGCCGTTTGAGGTGGAGGATGTCAAGAAGCTCTTCGCGAGCTCCCCGGGGCTTGTCCTGCAGGACGACCCGGCGAACAACGTCTATCCGTTGGCGCGCTCCGCGGCGGGGACGGACGAGGTTTATGTCGGCCGCGTGCGGCGCGATTTTTCGATTGAGAACGGCCTGAATCTCTGGTGCGTCGCGGACAATATCCGCAAGGGCGCCGCGACAAACACGGTTCAGATCGCTCAGCTTGTAATAGACAGGGTGACGGCGTAAGGCCGCCGCACCGGTGGAGAAGGAGGCTCGCTACAATGAAGACAGTACACATCGCCATCATGGGTTTCGGCAATATCGGCGTCGGGACGTATCAGGGGATCGAGATCAATCACGACGCCATCGCGGCAAAGACGGGCTTGGATTTAAAGGTCGCGAAGATCATCGAGATAGATATTGACCGCCCCCGTCCTGTCAGCCCTGACCGGTCGCTCTTCACGCCGGATCGCATGGAGGTCTTTCAGGATCCCTCTATCGACGTCGTCGTGGAGCTGATAGGCGGCGTCGAGCCGGCTACGACGTTCATGATTGAGGCGTTGAAGCACGGCAAGCATGTCGTGACAGCCAACAAGGCGGCGATCGCCGCGAACTACGAGCAGCTGACGGACGCGGCGAATGAGGCGGGCGTCCTCTTCCGCTTCGAGGCGAGCGTGGGCGGCGGCATCCCCGTGATCAACGCGATCACCACGGTGCTCAGGTCAAACCGGTTCGAAGAGGTCACGGGCATCATGAACGGCACGACGAATTTCATCCTCACGCAGATGACGCAGGCCGGCCGCCCCTATGCGGACGTGCTCAAGGAGGCGCAGGAGAAAGGCTTCGCCGAGGCCGACCCGACGGCGGACGTGGAAGGCATCGACATAGCGAACAAGCTGTCGATACTTATCTCACTCTGCTTCGGCGAGCGCGTGAAGATCGAGGACATCCCGACGACGGGCATGTCGGGCGTGACGCCGGAGGACATAGCTCAGGCGAAGGCTGAGGGCAAGGTCATAAAGATGCTGGCGAGCGCCTCCCGTGAGAACGGCAAGATCGTCTGTTCCGTGGCGCCCGTCCGTATCGGCACGGATCATCCGCTCGCGAGCGTGAGCAACGAGTTCAACGCGATTTACCTCAAGGGCAATATCCTCGGGGAGACGATGCTCTACGGCAAGGGCGCGGGTCCGCTGCCGACGGGCAGCGCGATCATAGGCGACATCATAGACATAGCGACGCACACGAAATAGTGCGGCGCCCGCGCGGCGAACATCCACCATCCCACGTAGGGGGCGATGGCAATCGCCCTGCGCCGCCTCGCCCGCGCGGCGAACATCCATCATCCCACGTAGGGGGTGATGGCAATCGCCCCGCCCGCGCAGCGAACATCCATCATCTCACGTAGGGGGCGATGGCAATCGCTCCGCACCGCCTATAAAAGAAATGAGGTGAACGGATATGCCTATATGGAGCGAACTGAAAAAAGACGAGCTGCGGGAATTGCTTACGGAGAGCCGGTCGCAATACGAGAAATTGAAGTCACTCGGCCTCAGCCTCGATCTGTCGCGGGGCAAGCCCGGCGCCGACGCGCTCGACATATCAAACGGCCTTCTCTGCGCCTTGGACGA
>JAISAI010000115.1 GCA_031266795.1 Eubacteriales Family XIII. Incertae Sedis bacterium | reverse complement strand
TCGGATGCGACGCGAGGTTTATCTCTTCGCCCCGGGCCGCTATCCCATACGCGGCCGTCAGTATGCCCGTATCCGACGCGGCGAGCACGGCGCCCGCGAGGCTGCTGTTGCCTATGGGTACGACACGGCCTCGTACTGATTCGGGGAGTAGGCCCGTGGCGAACGCGCTGTCCGCGTCGAGGCGCTGTCCGAATCCTCCCGCGAGGTAGAGTTTGTCAGGAATAATATCTCCGGATTCACCGATGAGCGTCTCGATACCCGACCTCACCGCACTTTTGGCGAGCTGGAACTCGCGTACGTCGCGCTGTGTCAGAGCTATATCCTCGCCGCCGGAGTCGGCGCTCGTGGCGATCACGACGCGAGCCTCGTCAACGAACGGGGAGTCCGCGTTCATAGCCCCCGTAGCGTCCACGATCCCCTCCGTGACGAAGCACGCCATAGCGTCGAGCAGCCCCGAGCCGCATATGCCGCGAGCCGGCGCGCCGCCGATGGTTTCGTAGCCAATGGCGCCGTCGCGTATCCACACCTTCGATACGGCGCCCTCGACGCTGCCGCTGCCGCACGATATGTTGCCGCCCTCAAAGGCCGGGCCCGCGGCCGTCGACGTGCACAGCAGCCTGTCGCCGCGGTGATACGCGATTTCCCCGTTCGTGCCCATATCGACGAGGATATACGGCTCATCGCCGGACTTCGACGCTGCCGCATCCCGCGCGCGGGTTTCGAGCGCAAGAGCCTGATCGCGTTCTCCATCGCCGGCCTCCGGCGCCGACGCGCTACGCGCGCGGGTTTCGAGGGCCGTCAGCCCCGATGTGACGTCGCCGCCGACATACGCCGACACGAACGGCATGACGTGGACGGGCGCGGCCAACGTGTCGCTGTGGAATATCTCGTCGTAGGCGTACTCTTCCTTGAATGAAAACGCGGGCGTGAACGGGGCGAGCCCGAGCGAGCGGCACGGCAGGCCGAGCAACAGATAGCTCATGGTGGTGTTCCCCGCGACGACGACGCGGCGCACGGAGCGCGCGTCCGCCGCGCTGTCCCTCAGCATGGTTTCGATCATGCCGTCTATCTGGCGCGTGATGAGCCCCGACAGCACGGACGCGTCGTCCATGGAGGCGTTTATGCGCGAGATGACGTCCGCGCCGTAGGGCCGCTGCGAATTGAGCGCGGCCGACGCCCACACCTCGCGCCCCGAAGCAATGTCGACGAGCTTCAAAGCCAACGTCGTAGTGCCGATGTCGACAGCCACAGCAAGGCCGTCATGTCCGGAGTCAGCCACGACACAAAGGGGACGGTTCTTTTTGTGTCCTCTATGTCCGTTGTCCTCCGCGCTAATATCGACACAAAAAGAACCGTCCCCTTTGTGTCCGTCCCCCGCGCCCATATCGAAATCCGTCAATATATCATAGCCGTCGCCCGCGACCGGCAGCCTTACCTCAATATCCGCGTCCACGGCCGTCTCGCAGGCGAGGCGGCGTTCGCCGTCCACGAAGCAGACGCACTTGCCGCAGCGCCCATGGCCGCCGCAGTCCGCAGCAATATCCACGCCGTTCGCCCGCATGACGTCAAGCAGATTGTCGCCGTCGCGCGCGCACGCGCTTGTCCCGTTCTCAGGAAATTCAACTACCCAAACAAAGTCGCCCATCAGCCAATTTTACCACAGGGCGGCTATGATTGCTCTGGCAATCCAACCCCCCCCCCGAACTGCATCTTGTGATAAAATGTGGGTATGGACGCTATAGACTTTAAAAAATACCACACAGAGGTCAGGATACTCTACGCCGACACGGACGCCATGGGCATCGTGTGGCACGGCAACTACGTGCGGTTCTTCGAGCTCGGGCGCACGGAGGCGCTGCGCGAGATCGGATTCCCTTACACCGAGTTCGAGGCCAAAGGCTTCAGGATGCCCCTCTACAACGTCACCGTGAATTTCAAGCGCCCGGCGAAGTTCGACGACGTGCTCGACATCGCGTCGTGGCCGCGAAGGCTCGGCGCCGCGAAGATAGTCATAGGCTACGAGGTGACGAACAAGACGACAGGCGAGCTGCTCGTGACAGGCGAGACCACGCACGCGATAGTGAACGAGGAAATGAAGCCCATCAACATAAGGAAAGCCTACCCCGGGTTCGCAAACAGGATGCTGATCCTCGCCGAGTACAGCGAGTGAGAGCGCGGGATCAAATCCCGCCACACGGCAAATGAAGTGCTGAAAGAAAGCGGTATATCAAAATCGTTCTAACAGGATTGATTTTTCTTTGTGATTTTATTTCATATAGATTGAGGGGATAAACGATACACGCATGATTTTGTTGTTCTTTGTGTGTAATTCATCTGTTTTTGGGTATATATAATGTAACAGTATCTTTTGGCGTGTTTTTGGCGCGGGGCGTTTGCCTGTGGAAAATTGCGGTAGTGTCTTGCGTTTCGGGCGCTAAAGGAATAGTATATTGGATAGGAAATGTCGGAAAATGAACGCCAGGCCCACGCGGGAACCGGAGTGGGCGAAGTGCGGGCACGACCGGGGAATAAGAACCGAGGGAATTTGAGATGAAAGAGTTTGAGAATAATGACGCACTCCGCGTAGACGGTGTAAATGGGGAAGAGGCTACGCAAAGCTTCACTTTGAGAGCGGACGCCAATTTCCAGAAAATCCCGGGGGGGGGGCAATCGTAATCTAAGCCCCCGAAGATCCGCCTCCGGCTACCGGCCGCCGCGCTTCATCAGCTACGCGCTCGTCGCGCTGATGGTGTTCGTGGCAGTCTTGCCGTCGCTACCCACTCCCGCCGCCGGCGAGACCGGCGCCGCGGCAAAGCCTCCTACATTTACACACGATCCCGACGACTCCGTATACTCGGAGTCGGCTGACGCGCGCTTTTATGTGCGGGCGGACTCCATTGACAATGGATACCTGACCTACGAGTGGCGCCGCTCCAAGGCCTATAGCGAACCCCAAAATAAAATGACGAGCGCCGCCGCGATCAAGGCCGACGCCGGCGCCTCGGCTTTCGACCCGAGCAATGACGAAGCGGGCCTGAAAGCCGACGGCACGAAGTCCGTGCTCGACGTCAAGACGCCCGAAGTCAATGGAATGGCCTACTATTACTATTGGGTCAGGGTAACGAATCACGTAGACTCAAACGGCGACGGCGATACGGATGACGACGACGAGACGAACTGGCTCGACAGCGGCTTGGCCGAGGCGAAGGTGGTGGATCGAACGTTGGAGGATCACATCATCAACGGGGACTTTTCGACGATTGTAGATAAAGGTCTGGATACCCCCGGCATAAGAAGTGAACATAGAGGATGGGGGTCATTTCCCAACGAGATGATCCCTGGTTGGGATACGACGCATTTTCAGGTAAATCAAGCTGAAGACAGTAGGCCATACGCCGGTAAGCAGTATGAAATCCAATCGCTGGATACTACCATGCCGAATAGCATAGGTACCAGCGGCAATACAACTCCCGACGACACCACAGCGGGGCATGGCTTGAACGGAAGCAATACCGCTCCTTATTACGTGTGCGAATTGGCGGATCAGGACTATTCATCCATCTATCAGGAAATCGCGACTGTTCCCGGTAAAATATACGAGTGGAGTCTCCAGCACAGCGCGATCAACTCTTCTCAAAAGGATGTCATGGCGGTCATCATTGGCGCGTCAATCAACGAGAAGTCGGACTACGGTTCGGACGCCACATATCGTTGGGTAGATCCAGTTCAAGTCCACGATTCTCAGGCGCCTTATGTCGGTGATCGGACGTATGAATACCCCTATGGGCAGCATGCGTCCGCAGTATATGAGTACGGAAGCGTACCCTCGGGCAAGACTGCCGGATATCCGATCTATGATGAATCTTCGTCCTATTTTTACGACATTTTGATGAAGCTCGCAAAAGAAAAGTACGGTAGTAGCACAAATCCCACGGTATTCAAGGATCATGCCGGTGAGTCGTACGACATTACTTACAATGGCAACATCTATTATATATACATAGCTTCGTCGGGAACAAAATGGACGAATTATAATGGTTCATACACCATTCCCGCCGGGCAGGGTACGACGGTGTTCAGTTTTGTTGGTATCAGTTCCCCGAGTCCTTCTGGTGGCAATTTTCTCGATAATGTTGTCTTCGCCTCGGGTACGGATCTTAAGCCGGTGCAGGACGCCGCTTACTCTGGCGACAGCTCGATCTCTACGCCTACCAAGTCCGGCTACGCCTACGCGCTCGCCGAGGTCCGCGGCTCTTCCGTGAAAGAGATCACGGGGCTTTC
>JAISAI010000113.1 GCA_031266795.1 Eubacteriales Family XIII. Incertae Sedis bacterium | reverse complement strand
GTCGAGCTCGTGCACTTGGTGAACATGACGCCCCAGTCGTCCGAGGATTCGATACGCCGCATGGCCGAGTCCATACGGAACAGCCAGATCGTCATGATCCCCGGCGGCTTCTCATCCGGCGACGAGCCCGAGGGCTCCGCCAAGTTCATCACGGCCGTGTTCCGAAACCCGCGCATGAAGGAGGCCGTGACCGACCTGCTCGAGCGCAGGGACGGGCTCATGCTCGGCATATGCAACGGGTTCCAAGCCTTGGTCAAGCTCGGCCTCGTGCCCTACGGCAGGATATGCGAGCTGCCCGAGGGCGCGCCGACGCTCACGTACAACACGATAGGCCGCCACGTCTCAAAGCTCGTGCGCACGCGCGTCAGCTCGGCGCTCTCCCCGTGGTTCTCGGGCTCGCAGGTCGGCGACGTCCACACCATGCCCGTGTCCCACACTGAGGGGCGCTTCGTCGCGCCTGACAAGGCTATCGCCTCGCTCGTGCGCAAGGGCCAGATCGCGACGCAGTACGCGGACGAGAGCGGCGCGCCGTCCATGCGCATCGACGTCAACCCGAACGGCAGCAAGCTCGCCGTCGAGGGCGTCACCTCCCCCGATGGCCGCGTCTTCGGCAAGATGGGCCACGCCGAGCGCGTCGGCAAAGGGCTGTACAAGAACGTGCCGGGCGACTACGACAACGGCATATTCCGCAACGGGATCAACTATTTCAAATGACGCGGGAACCCACAGCCGCCCGCCCGCGGTCGATATTATTTTATATAATATAAAAATAACGGCGTTGAAATTTTTACCGTGACTAAGAGATGGGATAGGAAAGGGAGTTAGTATGAAAGTCGGAATCGTAATGGGCAGCAGGAGCGACTATCCCGTCGTGGAGCGCGCGGAGAAGATACTCGCGGGCTTCGGCGTGGACTACGTCACGCGCATCATATCGGCCCACCGCACGCCGTCCGTCGCGGAGGAGTTCGCGAGCGGCGCGGAGTCCGCGGGCATAGAGGTCGTCATCGCGGCGGCCGGCAAGGCCGCTCACCTCGCGGGCGTCGTCGCCGCATACACGCCGCTGCCCGTCATCGGCCTGCCCGTCAGGTCGTCGACGCTCGACGGGCTCGACTCGCTGCTGTCGACCGTGCAGATGCCAAAGGGCGTGCCGGTCGCGACCGTCGCGATAGACGGCGCGGAGAACGCGGCGCTGCTCGCGATACAGATACTGTCGCTGAAGTACGCGGAGCTGCGCCGCGCGATGAAAACGTACAAGGAGAACATGGAGCGCGAGATAGTGAGGATCGACGCCGAGTTCGGCGGCGGCCGCTGATGGCGTAGCTCCTCTATTATGATAGAAGAAGAGAGGTAAGGCATGGAGAAAAGGGAACAGCTCTACGAGGGCAAAGCGAAGAAGGTCTACAAGACGGACGACCCCGGCCTGTACATCGTCTCGTACAAGGACGACGCGACGGCGTTTGACGGCAAGAAGAAGGGGACGATAGCGGACAAAGGCGTCGTGAACAACACGATGTCGAACATACTGTTCGCGCTCATGGAGGAGAAGGGCGTGCCGACGCATTTCGTGAAGCAGCTGAGCGACCGCGAGACGCTCGTGAAGGCCGTGACGATACTGCCGCTTGAGGTCATCGTGCGCAACGTGGCCGCGGGGCATTTCTCTCAGCGCTACGGCGTGGACGAGGGGACGCCGCTGCTGAGGCCCGCGCTCGAGTTTTCGTACAAACGCGACGATCTCGGCGACCCGCTCATGAACGACGACCACGCGCTGGCCCTCGGGCTCGCGACGGAGGGCGAGCTTGCGCAGGTCAAGAAGTACGCGGCGAAGGTGAACGAGGCCATGAAGGGTTTCTTCCTTGACAAAGGGCTGAAGCTCATCGACTTCAAGATAGAGTTTGGCAAGCTGGATGACGGGACGATAGTCCTCGCGGACGAAATATCGCCCGACACGTGCCGGCTGTGGGATGTGGAGACGAACGAGAAGATGGACAAGGACCGCTTTCGCCGCGACCTCGGCAATGTCGAGGAGACGTACCGGGAAGTGCTCGACAGGGTGAGGGCTTAGATTTGGAAAAGAAGATAACCTACAAGGACGCGGGCGTTGATACGGTGGAAGGCCAGCGCGCCGTTTCTCTCATGAAGGAGCGCGTGAAAAAGACGTTCGGCCCCGAGGTGCTGACGGGGCTCGGCTCGTTCGCGGGGCTGTTCCAGCCCGACCTCACGGGGATGAAGACGCCCGTGCTCGTGTCGGGAACGGATGGCGTAGGCACAAAGCTGAAAATAGCCATACTCATGGACAGGCACGACACGGTGGGCCGCGACCTCGTGGCCATGTGCGTGAACGACGTGCTGTGTCAGGGCGCGAGGCCGCTGTTCTTTCTCGACTACATAGCGACGGGCCATGTGGTCGCCGAGAAGATCGCGGACATCGTGCGCGGCGTCGCCGACGGCTGCGAGCTCGCGGGCTGCGCCCTCATCGGCGGCGAGACGGCGGAGATGCCGGGCTTCTACGCGGACGGTGACTACGACATGGCCGGATTTTGCGTGGGCATCGTGGACAGGGACCGCATCATAGACGGCTCGGATGTGGCGGAGGGCGATGTTCTCGTCGGCCTCGCGTCGAGCGGGCTGCACTCGAACGGCTACTCGCTCGCGCGCAAGATACTGCTCGACGAGTACGGCGCCGGCATAGACGACACTGCGGACGGCTTGGACAACATAGGCGGTACGGTAGGCGAGATACTGCTCACGCCCACGCGCATCTACACGAAGCAGGTCATGGCGGCGCTCAGCCGCGTCCGGCCCCACGCCATAGTGCACGTCACGGGCGGGGGATTCTTTGAGAACATACCGCGCGTCGTCCCCGAGGGGCTCGGCGTGGATATAGAGCTCGGTTCGTGGGACGTGCCGCGCGTGTTCAGATTTATTCAAGAAAAAGCCGGTATAAATGATGAAGATGTTTTTTCCACATTTAATATGGGGATAGGCATGATATTCGTGATACCGGAGAGCAATACGGAGGCGCTGACGGACGCGCTCGCGGAAGTAGGCGAGCGCGCGTACAGGATAGGCACAGTGGTTAAAGGAGAAGGAGTAGTGCTGCGTGGCCGGCGCGCGTGAACCCATACATATCAGCATACTCGTCTCGGGGGGCGGCAGCAATCTGCAGGCCGTCATGGACGGCGTCGCGGACGGCAGGATAGCCGGCGCGCGCATCGGGCTCGTCATATCGAGCAAGGAAGACGCCTACGCCCTCTTACGCGCGGAGCGCGCGGGCATACCTACGGCCGTCGTGGGCAAGAGCGGGTACCCGGGCGACGACGAGCGCGCGGAGCGCCTCCTCGGGCTTCTGTCGGCCGCGCGTACGGACATGATCGCGCTTGCGGGCTACATGCACGTCCTATCGCCGCGCGTGATAGCTCCCTATGCGGGCCGTATCGTCAATATCCACCCGTCCCTCATCCCGAGGCATTGCGGCATGGGCTACTACGGCCGCCGCGTGCACGAAGCCGTGCTCGCGTCCGGCGACAAGCAGAGCGGCGCGACCGTGCACTTCGTGGACGAGGGCGTGGACACGGGCGACGTGATCGTACAGCGCGCCGTCCCCGTTCTGGGCGGCGACACGCCGGAGACGCTCGCCGCCCGCGTCCTCGAGACGGAGCATGATATTATAGTGGAGGCCGTCGCGAAGGTCGTCGACGGCCTACGGGAAGCAGAGGGAAAGCATGAGAAGTAACGCGGAGGTAGGCATGACAAAAAACAAAAGGGCGCTGATCAGCGTTTCTGACAAGACGGGGCTCACGGAGTTCGCGAAAGGATTGACGGAGCTCGGGTGGGACATAGTCTCGACGGGCGGCACGTACAAGGCGATACAGGACGCGGGGATTCCCGTGACGGGCGTCTCCGAGGTCACGGGCTTCCCCGAATGCTTGGACGGGCGCGTCAAGACGCTGCACCCGGCCGTGCACGGCGGTATACTCGCGAGGAGGGACAAGCCCGAGCACATGAAGCAGATCGAGGGGCTCGGCATAGGGACGATCGACATAGTGGCGATAAACCTCTACCCGTTCAAGCAGACGATACTGAAGCCCGGCGTGACGCTGCCGGAGGCTGTAGAGAACATCGACATAGGCGGGCCGACGATGCTGCGCTCCGCCGCGAAAAACCACAGGGACGTCGCCGTAGTCTGTGACCCCGCCGACTACGGGCAGATAGTGGAGGAGCTTCGCGAGACGGGCGACGTCGGCTACGAGGCCAAGTACAACCTCGCGCTGAAGGTCTTTGAGCACACGGCGTCGTACGACGCGATGATCGCGGACTACCTGCGCGCCGAGAAGAGCATCCCGCTGCCGGACAACCCGACGTTCACGTACGAGAAGATACAGACGCTGCGCTACGGCGAGAACCCGCAGCAGGGCGCGTCGTACTACCGGGAGATCAGGCCGCGTGCCGGCGCGCTCACGCAGGCGAAGCAGCTGAACGGCAAGGAGCTCTCGTTCAACAACATCAACGACACGAACGGCGCGCTCGCCGCCCTGCGCGAGTTTGACGAGCCGACCGTCGTGGCCGTCAAGCACGCGAACCCCTGCGGTGTGGGCAGCGCAGACGACATATTCCACGCGTACCGGAAAGCGTACGAGGCCGACCCCGTCTCGATATTCGGCGGCATTATCGCGGCCAACAGGATCATCGACGAGGACACGGCGCGCGAGCTCATAGAGGTCAACAAGGTGTTCGCCGAGATCGTCGTCGCGCCCGGCTACACGGACAAGGCCTTGGA
>JAISAI010000094.1 GCA_031266795.1 Eubacteriales Family XIII. Incertae Sedis bacterium | reverse complement strand
ACTATTGCCAGACCGAGGCCGCTGCCCTTGTAGAGGCTTCTTGATTCGTCGGCTTTGTAGAAGCGGTCGAAGATGTGCGGCAGGGCCTCGGGCGTTATCCCTATGCCTGTGTCCGCTATACGGCAGACCGCCTTTCCGTCGCGCTCCGATAGGCTGACGCCGATCCATCCGCCGTCCGGCGTGAATTTGATCGCGTTGCCGAGCAGGTTCGCCCAGACGTGCTCGGTCAGCTCCTTGTCCGCGCGGACGCTGACTTCGGCTAAGTCCGCCTCGAGGTCGATGTGTTTTTCGGACCATGACGGTTCGCACGCGAGGATAGCGGCGCGGATTTGCCGGTCGAGCCGGTACGTGTCCGTCGCGCCGGTCACGGACTCCGAGTCGAGCGACGCCAAGCGCAGCAGATTGTCCGACAGCTTCGACAGACGGTCGCTCTCCGACTGGATGACGGCCAGATATTCGCGCCGCTTCTCGGGGTCCGCCGTTTCGTCGCCCGCCGCCTTTGCGTAGCCGCGGATCACCGTGAGCGGCGACTGTATTTCATGCGATACATTTGAGACAAATTCACGGCGCATGGTCTCTATTTTCTTCAGCTCGACGGCCATCGTGTCTATGCTTTTCACGAAGCCGCCCAGCGCCGGATGGAGCCCGTAGTCCACAGGCGGCGCGATGTCAAAATCGCCTTTCGTCAATTTTTCTATCACGTCCGACGTCTGTGCGAAAGCGTTCCGGTACCTGAGCAAAAGCGAGAAACGCGTGGCGAGCAGTACCCCTATCGTGAGCGCGAGGCTGACGCACGACGCGATGATCTGTACCGACAGCTCGGAGAGCTTGTCATACAGAAGTTCAAAGACCAGGCCGAAAGAGAGCACGTCGCTGATGAGAAACACCGCGACAAACAGCGCGACCGACGCCAAGGTCTGCAAGGATTGTTTCGTCTTCATCGCGCGGCCTCCGGCGCTTCCTCAAACATACCCATCGCTCTCCCCCGATTATCCTCAGCTGCTTTCCCCAACACATTCATGACGTTCCCTCCGGCGTCTCCTCAAGGCGGTAGCCGACCCCCCTGATCGTCCGGATGCGGATTCCCGACCCCTCCTCGCCGAGCTTGTCGCGCAGCCTCCCGATGTGCACGTCGAGCGTCCGCTCGTTCCCCTCGAAGTCAAAGCCCCAGATTTTTTCGATCAAGGTTTCGCGCGAAAACGTCCGGCCCGGCGACCCCGCGAGCATGAACAGCAATTCAAATTCTTTCATCGGAAACGTGGCCGGCGCGCCCCCCGCGATCGTCACGGTGTACGCTTTTCTGTCCATGCGCGTGCGCCCGATCTCGACGCGTCCTGAGCAGTTGATCTCGTAGCGCCGCATGAGCGCGCCCACGCGAGCGACGAGCTCCTGCGGGTCGAACGGCTTTGTGAGATAGTCGTCGGCGCCGAGGCCAAAGCCCCGTATCTTGTCCGGCGTCGCGGACTTCGCGGTCAGCATCAGGATCGGGATGTCGTAATACCTCCTGATCTCCGCGCACAGCGCGTAGCCGTCCACGCGCGGCATGAGGATGTCGAGGATCGCCAAGTCCGCGCCGCCGCCCTCCATCACGCGCATCGCCTCCGCGCCGTCGGCCGCCTCCACGACGCGAAAGCCCTCCGGCTCGAGGAAGATCCTCGCCAATTCCCGGACGTGACTGTCGTCGTCCACAACCAATACCCTATTCATGAAAGCCTCCCGCGCACAAGCATGGGGGAGTCGAACCCCATCGCCTATTCTTGATTTTATTCCATCATCACATATTACTTTAAACGCAATATAAACAGCGCGCGCCTTTTTATTTTGTAGTGGGAATCTCTAATGTAAAAACATCTGTGGGGCGTTTTTGCGGGTGAGAATTTATTTTTGTTCCCGTTACATTCAGTTTAAGAACAGCCTGTAAATTCATTTCGCAAGGAGGGCGGCCGGGTTCGAGCAATCCAAGCCCCCAAAGTAAAGGGCGGCCGGGTTCGAGCAATCCAAGCCTCCCTAATCAAGCGGTGAAAACCGGGAAACGAGGAGTGTGACACATGGACAAATCAATCGTCAAAACGGCAGGCCTCAGCAAGAGGTACGGCGAGCGCTACGCCGTGGAGAACGTCAGCATGGAGATCCGGCGCGGGCAGATCTACGGCCTCATCGGGCAGAACGGCGCGGGTAAGACGACGTTCATCCGCATGCTCACGGGGCTCATCTCGCCCACGGCCGGCGGGATCGAGCTGTTCGGCGAGAGCGGCGCGGGGCTCGGCAGGGCCCGGGCGCGCGTCGGCAGCATAGTGGAAACACCGTCGCTGTTCCCGAACATGACGGCGGCCTGCAACATAGAGACGCAACGCAGGCTCGCGGGGCTTCCGGCCGGGACGGATACGGACGCGATGCTCAGGCTGTGCGGCATAGCGGGCACGGCGAACAAGAAAGTGCGGGATTTCTCGCTCGGCATGAGGCAGCGGCTCGCTCTGGCGATCAGCCTCATCACGGGGCCGGAATTTCTCGTCCTCGACGAGCCGATCAACGGGCTCGACCCTAAGGGCATAGTCGAAAACCGCGAGATGCTGAAATCCCTCGCGCAGGGCAGGGGCATCACGATCCTCATCTCCAGCCACATACTGAGCGAGCTCGCGCAGCTCGCGACAAACTACGGCATCATCCACAACGGGCGGCTGATAAAGCAGCTCTCAGCCGAAGAGCTTCAGGCGGAGGGAGGGCAGGATTTGGAGAGCTATTTCATGAAAGCCACGTCAGAAAGCTACGCCCGCGCGTGACCGCCGCGCGGATCGTCAGCTTCGCGATACATTTGCACACATACAGTTTTCAAAAATTCACTTGCATTTGATAGGAGGTATATCATCATGGCAAGCATCATCAATTCAGACTATTTCAAACTGCGGAAGAACATCGCGTTGTGGCTGCTCCCGGCCGCGTCGCTCGTGGCTACGGTCGTGACGGCCTGCTTCATGATGTTCGTCGACAGCGGCGCGGCGACCGTCGAGGGCGGCGAAGCTGTTTCCTCGATGGACGTGTTCGGCTTCGATCCGGCGGGCGCGTTCGGCGCGCACGCGATGTTCTCGATCACAAACCTGTACGCAATTCTGGCCGTCGTATTCAGCGGTCTTTTCATCTCCAACGAATACGCGAGCGGCACGATCGCGGGCGCGCTCTGCATCGGGAAATCCCGCGTGCAGGTCTACCTGTCCAAGCTGCTGACGAGCTCCACGATGATGCTCCTCGTGACGCTCGTATCGGTGCTCGCGTTCATCGGCAGCTTCACCGTACTCTACGGATTTGGCGACGGAAGCCATTTCCCCGGGGAAACCCTGAAGATATTCGGGCTGCAGTTCCTGTACCATCTGTGCTACGCGGCGCTGGCCTGCATGCTGGCCTTCCTCATCCAAAACATAGTGTTCAGCGTGTCGGTAGGGATCTTCGCCGTCATCATCTCCGGCGTATTGACCGACATACTCACCGCCTTCGACGGCTTCGAGGTATTCGCCCACGCGCTCCCGAACTATTACATCACAAGGCTTTCGGAACATCTGAACGACCCCGCCTTCATAACGCAAAGCGTCATAGCAAGCGCGGTCTTCATAGCCGTGACAACGGTAATAGGAAGCCTGGCGTTCAGCCGAAAAGACATCAAATAGCGGCACAAACTCAGAGCAGCGTGAAACGGACAAGAGGCGGTCAGAAAGTAATTGCGAGCGAAGTGAAGCCGTAGTCGCTTCGCTCGTACCGCACGCCCTCGCAGCCCATGCCGCGCAGCGCCTCGCACACCGCCGGGTCGGAGAACACCCGCGTTTCATGGGCGCGAAGCGCTGCCACGTCCGCGCCGTTGTACAAAGCGTTACCTGTTTGACGCATTTCATCGGTGTCAAGCGACGGATGGGTGACA
>JAISAI010000065.1 GCA_031266795.1 Eubacteriales Family XIII. Incertae Sedis bacterium | reverse complement strand
GCCGGGACTTACTCCTAAACTGCGCCATGCTCGCCGGCCGCTCATGCAGACCGGTTTACGTGGATCCTTTTGCCCGCAGCTGGCATGGATTTTCAACCGCAGACCCGCGCGACTCCACCGTGTCCTACTACTGTATTATACGTCCGCGTATTCCGGAATGTCTATACCCGCAGTAAACACGCAGACGCTGATGGGGGTGCGCGGCGTATCGTAGGCCATGGGGTTTTTCGCGTGTGGGAGCGGGCCTGTCATTCGCCTCTTTCGCTAGATTCGTCCGTGGACGGGGGATCGACGTCCGCGCCTGACGCGAATGTGAACAGGGTCACGCGCTTCACGCCGGCTTCTTTCAAGGTCAGGGCGCAGGCGTCGGCCGTGCTGCCTGTCGTGAATACGTCGTCCACGAGCATGGCGTCCGTCGGCGCAGCCTCCCACTCGCCCTCGCCAACGAGCTTTTGGACGTGCGGGCATATCTCAAAGGCGTCGGCCATGTTGGCGCGTCGCTCGTATGCTCCGAGTGAGCTCATCACGGCCGTATCGCGCTTTCGCCTCAATATATCGTCCGCGACCGGAGCGCCGATCAGTCGCGCGAGCCGGCGCGCTATGACTTCGGCCTGGTCGTAGCCGCGCGAGCGTCTTTTCATCTCGTTCATCGGTACGGGAATAATAATGGGGACTGCGGCCGGTTCATGCCGTATCCGTGAATCACGCGCCGCGCGTTCGGCTTCGAGCTGCAGCCATCTGTCGTACATGGCGTCGGCGAGTTTTCCCGCTATCCACGCGGAGTCCCTGTACTTCATCGCGCGCACAAGATCGCGTGCGCGGCCCGTATAGGCGCAGCATGAGATCCCCCTGTCGAACGCGCGGCCGCGTTCCCGGCATTCACGGCACACGCCGCCCGTCCTGTGCGGCGCGAGGGCTTTGCCGCAGACGGAGCAGACGTCGCCCGTGTGCCACGCGATCTCGCGTACGCATATGTCGCACAAGGCGTAAGGGCGCGTGTCGTCTATGAGATTACCGCAGGCGGCGCAGTAGATATTTCCGGGAAAGAACAGGTTCAGCATATTGTTCATCTTATAGCGTCACTATCACTCATAGCGTTACTATCACTCATAGCGTCAATTTTACTCGAATACTCTATGAGGAACGACTTCAGGCCGGAGTGCCGGGCGCGGCCTTTCGCGTTGTCTATCATCTGCTTCAGCCGCTCCGTGGCGCCGACGAGTATGACGAGACTCTTGCCGCGCGTGACGGCGGTGTATATGAGGTTGCGGGTCATGAGCACGGGCGCGGCGGCGTAGACGGGGATGATCACGACGGGGAACTCGCTGCCTTGGCTCTTGTGGACGGTGATCGCGTAGGCGTGCTCGATCTCCATGAGGCCGTCGGCGCCGTATGTGGCGTATTTCGTGTCGTCGTAGGCCACGGTCACGGTGGCGGCCGCGGCGTCGATGTCCTTGACTATGCCCATGTCGCCGTTGAAAACGCCGCGCCCCTCGCTGCCGTCGGCCGAGTCGACCCATTCGAGCGAATAGTTGTTTCGCGTCTGCATGACGCGGTCGCCCTCGCGAAAGACGCGCTCGCCGTACTTCCGCTCGGCTTTCGAGGGGGACGGGGGGTTGAGCACGGCCTGCAGCTCTTTGTTCAGGTTGGCGCAACCGAGCAGCCCTTTCTTCATGGGCGTGAGCGTCTGCATGTCTCGGATCGGCGTGAGGCCGGGGATAGCGGCGAGCGCCGGGTAGGGGGCGGCGTTGGGCGTCGAGCCGGGGGCTACGCTTGGCGTTTGGCGGGGGGCGGCGTTGGGCTGCGCCGATGAATACAGGTTGAGGATGGTACTCAGGGCGTCCGCGCCTGTGCGTCTTTCTTCTATTATAAAGTCCGATTCGCCGCCGTCGGGGGGCGCGGCGGGGTACTCGCCACGATCTATGCGATGGGCGTTGACGACTATCATGCTCTCGGCGGCCTGGCGGTATATCTCGGTCAGCACGGCGCTCGGCACGCATCCGCTCTCGAGGATGTCGCGCAGCACGTCGCCCGCGCCGACGGGAGGCAGCTGGTCGGCGTCGCCGACTATGATGAGGCGCGATCCGGATTTGATCGCCGCGAGCAGGGCTTCCATGAGCAGGGCGTCTACCATTGAGGCCTCGTCGATGATGACGGCTTCGCGGTCGAGCTTGTTGTTCGCGTTCTTGCCGAAGTACATCTCTCGCGCGTTCTCGTCGTAGTAGTATTCGAGCAGCCGGTGTATGGTGGACGCTTTGTGGCCCGTGGCTTCGGTGACGCGCTTGGCCGCCCTGCCCGTCGGCGCCGCGACCGCGATCTTCATGCCCGCGTGCTCAAGTATGTCTATGACCGCCCTTATGATCGTCGTTTTGCCCGTGCCGGGGCCGCCCGTGACGACGAAGACCCCGCTCTGCAGCGAGTCCGTCACGGCGCCGCGCTGTTCGGCCGAGAGCTCTATGCCGAGGGACGCCTCCGACCGGTCTATGAGGTCGCCCGGGTCGGCGTACAGGCGGCGCGGTTCGGATGACATGAGGCGCATGAGGTCGGAGCATACGCTCCGTTCCGCGCGCAGGTATTTGTCTAAGAATATACACGGCAAGCCGTCTATGAGGGCTTCGCTCGCGCGGCCGTCGAGAAAAAGTGAGAACAGGCTGTCGTCAACGTCGTCCGATGCGACGTCCATCAATGCTATGGCGCGCTCTGTGAGCTTGCCGCGCGGTACGCAGGTGTGGCCCTCGGCGGCGTACCTCGCGAGGATGTAGAGTATGCCGGCCGCCGTGCGGTGTTCAAATCCGAGAGGGGGCTCCGCGGCGCCTACGTGATCGATGTCGCCCACGGCGGCGGGCGAGCCGCGTTTCGCGGCGACCGCCGCGGCTATGGCGTCCGCCGTCTTGAAGCCTATGCCGGGGATCTCTATCGCTATGCGGTAAGGGTCGTCGGTCACGACGCTCTCCGCTTCGTCCTCGTACGCGTCGTAGAGCTTGACCGCGGCCGTGTACGTGAAGCCGAGTTTTTTCAGGGAGCTGATCGTAGACGCGCGCGCGGCGGCGTTGTCGTCGGTGCGCTGCTTCATCGGCGGCGCCCCGTATCGCCTGCGGCCGGGCGGCGCACACCGGCGTTATTGTCGCACGGCGTTACCGCGCGGAACCCGCGATTCACCATGTCCGTCTGTAGACCTGGCGGTTGTCCAAAGTCCTGATGCGATCAGAGAATCCTCCGGGCTCGGCGCTCGCGAGGGCCTCTTCCATGTCGAACATCTTGGAGTCGACCATGTCTAAGTAATGCAGGATTTCCGCCTCGGGGAACATGGGCCTTCGCGGGCTGCCGAACTCAGGCTCGTAGTGGTGCGATATTATCATGTGCTCGAGCATGATCGCCTTTTCCTCGGGAATCCCGAGTTCGGCGGCGATGACCCGCATTGCCGCCGCGCCCTGCACGAGGTGGCCGAGCAGGACGCCCTCAAAACTATATTCCGTCACAACGCCGTTCTCGTCGGCGTTCATCTCGCGTATCTTTTCTATATCGTGCAGGATGACGCCGCACGCAAGGATGTCCTTTTCCAAGATCGTATACACCTCGCAAAATTTGGCCGCCATCATGAGCATCCGCTTCATGTGCCAGAGCAGGCCCGCGTACTCCGCGTGGTGGTTGCGCGCCGCCGCCGGATAGTACAGCAGCTTCTCCTTGTTGTCGTCGAGTACCCTGACGGCGACGGCTTTGAAGTCCGCGTCGCCGATCTGCTTCGCGCGCCCGAGGATGAACTCGTACATCTCGTTCGGGTTCTCGGGCGCGGCCTTGTAATAGTCGTTCCTGTCGAGATTGTCCTCGGGGCCCGAAAATCTTATCTTCGATATTTTCAGCTGATGCGCGTTGTTCCACTCCGTCACTTGGGCCTTCAGCTTGATGATGTCGCCGACGCGGTACCTCGAAAGCCCCTCGAGCTCCTCGTCGGATATGTCCCACTTCTTCGCGAAAAGCTCGCCCGTGCTGTCGCCAAGCCTCAAGTCGAGATACTGTTTCTTGTTCGATCCCGTCTTTACGGAGATCTCTTTGATGAGGAAAAAATCCTGAATCTCATCGCCTGTTATGAGTTGATTGATGTAATAATTTTTCATGTTCCGTCTCCGACCCGCAGGAAGTCCCGCTCTTCACCGGCGTGTGTGCGCCTCCGGTATTCAAAAGATCGCGCGGATTTTCGCGCTTCAAGGTAATGTATCTTCATATTGAGATTCAGAAAACGCCGCTCGTACTCCGTCGTCTCGCTGTCCGCGGCGTAGCCGGAAGTGTGCAGATCGTCCGTCAGCGCCGTGATCTCAAACCCGGGATGGGCGCCGAGACACTCGCGGCTGTAATCGAAAAAATCAGCGCTGTCCGTCTTGAAGCGGATGAAGCCGCCGTATGCGAGGGCGTGCATGTACCCGTCCAAGTATCCCGGCGACGTGAGCCGGCGCTTCCGCTGCCGCGTCTTGGGCCACGGGTCGCTGAAATTCAGAAATACGCCGCTGAGCTCCCCCTCGCCGAAGTAGTCGCGCATATCCATGATATATTCGGCGCACAGGAGAAGATTGCCCGGCACAGGCGCGCGGTCTTCGCCGCTCAGCCCCACGAGCGCCAAGGCGATCTCGTTCAACTCGCGCAGCCGTACGTCGGGATCGGTGTACGCCCTCTGCAAGGCCCTGTAGATCGCGCTTTTCTGCCCCTCAAAACCGAGGTAGAGGGAGTCCGGGTCTTTCAGCGCGCTCGCCTTGATGAACCTGCCCTTGCCGCAGCCGATTTCAAGATGGAGAGGCGCGTCCGCGCGCGACGCGGCCGCCAGTGGCGCGCCGAATCGCCGGGAATCCCCGTCCTGTCCGGCTCGCGGGGAATCCCCGTCCCGCCGGGTTCGTTCGACTCCCCGTCCGTATCCCCTAAAAGCCTCGCGCCACCGCCCCTTGAACGCGAGCGGATCGCTCACCAAGGGCTCGCTGAAGAACTCCATCTTCTTTTCAACGTCTTTGATTTTCTTCTGCCTCATATCCGCCCGATTACCCGTGCCCGCGACATTTTCTGTTTCTCCTCATTATAACAGAACACATTTATGAGAACCTCTCAGAACTCTCATCGCCTCTTCACGTGTGTTATTATATCATAATTAGATTAATTTGTAAATAATTATATTTAGAGCAAATCTGAATAGTAAGCTCAGCCTCCAAACGAACGCGGGAAGACCTTCACTTCGTCGTCCGGGCTTAGCACGTGATCCGGCTCGACCTTTTCCCCGTTGACGACCGCGAAATTGAAGGACGCCGTGTTCTTGCAATCCATGCCTGCGACGCGGAGCGCGTCCTCCACCGTGCTGCCCTCGGGTACGTCGCGTGAGAATATACTTCTGCCGCCAACTTCGAACTTCAACGGCCCGATGAATTTGAATTTTATCTCCATATATTATGCTTACCCTTTCTCCCCATTCTACCTGTATTATAACCCACCGCGCGCTACGACCCGATGTATTCCGCGTAGACCTCCCTCGCGCCGGTTTCGTCCTTGACGTTCTCTATGATGGCCCTCCCGTCGGGGAACAGCTTGAACGACACGTCGCCGTCGAAGCGTAGCAGGAATTTCGTGAGCTTGACCTCGCCGATCTTTTCGAGCCGCGCCGCGAGCGCGCCGAAATCCGCGGAGTCCCGCCCCTCCGGGATGATCTGCCACGAATCGTGGCCGCACAGGCTGACGGCGTACGAAGCCGCGGGCCTGTCGAGCAACTCGTATTTTTTGCCGACGCAGACGGGGCAATCAGGATTCTTGTTTACCTTGATATAGCTCGACAGGTTTTCCCATACGTCGACGGCAAGATACTGGTCGGATACGTCGCCTGAGCCGGTCAGTATTTTCAAGGCTTCCGCCGCTTCGTAGGAAGCGATGATACCCGTGATCGGATTGACGACCCCGACGGTGTTGCACGTGGGGTATGAGCCGGGCTCGGGCATTTCCGGCATGAAGCACCGGAAGCACGGGCCGTCATCCTTTTGGAGTATGTTCATCGTCGCGCCGCCGCTCGCCACGACGCCTCCGTATACCCACTTGACGCCATGCTTGTGGCACGCCTCGTTTATCAGAAACCTCGTTTCAAAATTGTCGACGCCGTCGAGCACGAGGTCTACGTCGCTCACAAAGCGCTCCACGTTCGACGCGTTCACGTCGTCAACGACGGCCTCGACCATGACCGTGGAATTGATCCCCGCCAGGTGCTCCGCCACGGCGATGGCCTTCGGCGCGCCCTCCGACACGTCCCGCTCCGTGAACAGTACCTGCCTCTGCAGATTCGTCTCCTCGACATAGTCCCTGTCGATCACGCGGATGAACCCCACGCCCGAGCGGCAGAGGCTGTTCGCGACGACGGTCCCGAGCGCGCCGACGCCCACGACGCACACGCGCGCCGCCGAGAGCTTCGCCTGCCCCGCCTCGCCTATGCCGTCAAATGTGATCTGCCTCTTGTAGCGTTCAAAGCCGCCCATGGCTTCCGGCCCTTTCCAAACTCGCACACAGTATCGTTTCTATTATCATATAATAAAATCGCCCTGCCGTTTATATTACCTTAAAAATCCCTGTGAAGCGCCCTCGTCACGCCTCGCTCGCGATAGCGGTTATCCCCTCCACGCAGCGCGCGATGTCGTCCTCCGTGTTGAAAAAGCCGGGGCTGACGCGGATCGTCCCGCCGAGCCCGAATGTGCCGAGCGTCCTGTGCGCGTCCGGCGCGCAGTGCAGCCCCGAGCGCAGCATCAGGTCGAACGAGGCGTCGAGTATCATCGCGGCCTCCGCGCAGTCGACGCCCTCGATATTCAGCGACACGACAGCCGCGCGGTTCGCGCCTGCCGGCGGGCCGTACACCGTCACGCCGCCGATCTCGCGCACGCCGCCGATGAGCATGTCGACGAGCCGCGACTCACGCGCGTGGATCGCGTCCAAGGTCGTGTTGACGATGAAACGGACGCCCGCGTCGAGCCCCGCGAGCCCGTGGAAATTTTGCGTGCCGGACTCGTACCGGTATGGCAACTCATCGGGCTGCGTCGGCGACTCCGAAAAGACGCCCGTCCCGCCCTGCCGCGCCGGCCGGACGCGGACGCCGTCCGCTATGTACAGGCCGCCCGTGCCAGTCGGCCCCATGAGGCCCTTGTGGCCGGGGAACGCCAGCAAATCTATATTCATACTCTCGACGTCGACTGGGAGCGAGCCGACGGACTGCGCCCCGTCCACGAGGAAGAGTACGCCGCGCCCACGGCACAGCGCGCCGATGTCCGCGACCGGATTCACCGTCCCCGTCACGTTGGACGCGTGGGTCATGACGACGAGCTTCGTGTCTGTGCGGATCGCCGCCGCCACGTCGTCCGGATCCACGCCCGAAACGGGATCCATGCGGACCCGCGTACATTCGACGCCGCGCTCCGCCAAATGGACGAGAGGCCGCGTGACGGAATTGTGCTCCATGGAACTGATGACGACGTGGCCGCCGCCAAACAATACGCCTCCGGTGGCGAGGTTCAGCGCGTCCGTCGCGTTGCAGGTAAAGACTACGCGCTCCGGGTCTGAGGCGCCTATGAGTTTGGACAGGGACAGACGCGCCCGTCCTATGGTCTTGCCCGACTCCAAAGACATCCTGTGGCCGGAACGCCCCGGATTGCCGCCGATGTTCCGCAGGGAATCCGAAACAGCCTCACAGACCGCCTCCGGCTTGGGCCATGTCGTAGCCGCGTTGTCAAGATAAATCATGCTAATCACCCCGGCGATAGCGCCCGCGTCACATAAATACCCCTCGACTATATGATAAGGTATCGGCCGAACGAGTGTCAACACCGCTAAAAATCAAAGAACGACTTGAGGCATGTCAGGATAGGGACCATCTCGCCCTTGCTTAGACAGTCGATTTGCCCGGACAGAAAGGGGACGCCCTCTCCCTGTCCGGGCAAGCTCGCGGCCCGCGACGACATCCCGCTACAGCTTCGCGATCGTAAAGAGGGCAATGGAGGAATTGTTGCCGGTATTTACGTTTGAGGGATCGAAATCATAAAACCCTAAAATGATATACTCGCCTTCATTCAGCAAAACACTGTAACTCATATTGGCTTCAATCCACAGTTTGTTATTTGAGTCTTTGCTTGTCTCGGGTATTATCTGCACAACATCCTCGATATTCGCCCCGCCGGAATCAAACTTTCTGATAACGAGCCTGCTTCCGGGCGAAAGAGTGGCGTCTCCATCGCAACAGAACCTGCCGAAGTTCACGTTATAGACGCCGGTTTCTGTGGCCGTGAATTTTGTCCCGCCGCTCTCGCCGGTGGTTACCGTCAGCGCGGAGCCGACTTCTGTATAAGACTCTTTGATTCGTAAGGGCTTAAAAGTCAGATCGTCCTGAGTCTCACCTTGCGCCGACGTGAACTGCCCATGCACATAAGACTCATCCGACTCGGGATCATCCGGCATCACGCTTACCGTTTTCGGCGGGATGTAGTAGCAGGTGGCAAATGGAGTACCCCTGTCGCTGCCTAAGGATACGCTGATTACATCGCCTTTTTGGACGGGGAATACCCCGCTGTCGTTCGCGTATAATCCTGCCGTAGTTAATACTAATTTGTCATTGATATAGATGATCAGGCTACCACTTATATTTGAAGTGTCATTATTATTGTATGCCCGCAAGTTTACATAGCCATCCTCTTCAACTATCCAGCTGCTGCCATTTACCGGCGATATTTTACTGACCTCATCCTCCTGATTGCTATAATCCGGAATCATGTAAGAATTCCCGCCGACCTCCGGCGCCACCCACGCGAGGCTACCGTCAACCAGGCCGAGGACTTTACCGTCGTTGTCGTCGTAGGCGGGCAGAAGGCTTGTTGTTAAGTTCTCAATTAAGTTTTCAATGCTTGTGTCGAGTGCGTCGATAGCGTCCGCGAAAGTCCCTTCTTTATATTTATCCGGAAGATCGCCCAGCGTATCAGTGATAGTTTCGATTTGTTCGTCCAGGCTCGTTTGCAGTGTGCCAATGGCATTCTCCAGTTCGTCATCCGTCGCGTAGGTTTCACCGAGGTCAGCTATCGCGGTTGTCAGGCCCTCTATATCCGTGCCGACGCTTTCGATTGCCCCGGTTATGGCATTAAGGTCTCTTTCAATACCGCTGACTGTGGTTTCGAGCGCGGGAACTTTGCCATTGGCCGTGTTGTTAAGCACGTTTACGTCGTTCTTCAAATTGTCTACGGCGGTTTCCAGTCCGCCCACATCATCGGTCAAACCAATTATATCACTTTCGATATCGCCGACCGTCTCGCCAACGCCGTCTTTGGTCGCGTAGATGTCCAGCCCGAGGTCAAGTTCTTCGCTTGTCACCTCTCCTGAGTTGGCGTCTGTTATAGTGATTTGTAATTTTCCATCCTCTATGCTCAGCGCAACGGTCGTTATGTCCGCGCCACCGTCTCCCGCTGGACCGGTTGGTCCCACCGGGCCGATTGCTCCTGCCGAGCCGGTTGCTCCGGTTTCGCCCTTTTCTCCCGCCGGACCGGTTGCTCCCGCTGGGCCTGCCGCTCCGGTTTCGCCCTTTTCTCCTTTTATGCCATTTGTACCATTTGTGCCGTCCACACCATTTTTACCGTCCGCGCCTACCGCTCCGGTTTCGCCATTTTTACCGTCCGCGCCTACCGCGCCGGTTTCGCCCTTTTCTCCCGCCGCGCCTGCCGCTCCGGGTTCGCCCTTTTCTCCCGCCGCGCCGGTTACGCCGTCGGCGCCGGTTATGCCATTCGCGCCATCAGCGCCGTTCACTCCCCCCGCGCCGTCAACGCCCCCCACGCCATCAACGCCGTCAACGCCATCGACGCCGGGTTCAGCCAACGTTACGTCTTCGCCTTCAAGCAGACTGGCGACTATCTGTTCCACGTCTTCGCGGACGAGCAGTTGTTGACCGTCCTTGTCCGGAACGACCAGCGTCACCAGACCGTCCTCATCAACCAAGCCGCGTACCAGGAGGGCGTCTTCGATTTCCTCTTGCTCCGTCTTTTGAATAACGTCGCCTTCACTCCGCGCGTCAGCCGCCGCGCTTATGGCGAAGCCCAACGCCGCGCCGGCAAGCGCCAGCACCAAGATATACGGCAAAACAGTTCTCCTGCCGCGCCTACCGCTCCGGTTTCGCCCTTTTTTTAGCGTCAGGGTTTTTCTCAATGCTCTCATATCCTGTTACCTCCTCCCAAAACAAACAGGTTCAAAATATGCGGGCAACAAAAAGCAGCCCGGGCGCTTTTCGCTCGCGGACTGCGTATAAAAACAGGCTCTGGTAGCCGGCCTAGGTCAATTACCCCCCCCCACATATATTACATGTTATTCCATTTCCTGCATATACGTCGTTCATCTTCCCCAACCTCGCTGTCTTCCACAATGATATCCTGCCGCGTGTACAAATACACGTGAATCCAATCCTATTCTCCTCCAGCCCCACTTTCTGTTGAAGTGTACTAGTGTACTTACTTGACTTGACAACATTTTGCCGTCAATTACTTTATACCCTATTTTAGCATCTTTAAACGCGTCCGCACATTTTTTTTTACAAGACAGGGATGCAATGCAAAAAAGGGATTCAGGGATCGGCAAGACAGAAAGGGGACGGCAGACTGTGTGAAAATCACATTCAGACTAAAACGAGCCAGTATGGAGAAAGCACAGGAAAAGCTTAGTTACTACTCAAGGGTGTGTGACAAACTGCCGTCACGGTAGAGTGCCACGCGGCAAAGCCGCTGCACTCCTCGATGTGCGAGGCACGACGGAGCTGAAGCTCCTGTGCCTCTGCCATTC
>JAISAI010000012.1 GCA_031266795.1 Eubacteriales Family XIII. Incertae Sedis bacterium | reverse complement strand
GCCGAAATTGCGCGCCGAATGGCTGCCATAGGAAAGACCGACGCCGAGATAGCGGAGATTCTCGGAGACGTTTGAGCGGCTTCCCGGCGTGAAGCCGAGAGAGAAAGCGAGAAGATAGGAAAAGCGATGATTACGATAGAGAAACTGTCAGCAGACGAGAGCGCGCGTGTGCGCGCCGACCGCGAGGAGATAATGCGCTTAGACCACATCTCGCGTATGGAGGGTGCGTGGCGCGAGGGTTTCGCCGAGGGTTTCGCTGAGGCTTTCGTTGAGAGTTTCACTGAAGGTCTTGCTGAGGTCCAAGCTGAGCTTGATGCAAGATGTCGTGCGGAGGGCGAGGCGAGAGGCCGCGTGGAGCTTGAGGCCGAGATCGCTCAGAGGATGGCGGAGCTTGGCAGCACCGACGCCGAGATAGCGCAAATCCTCGGTCGAGATAAACATATTACGACGTAGCCGAACTGCGTGAGGACGAGATAGCAAAAATCCTCGGTTTCGATAAATTTAAATTCGTATCATTCGGAGAGTAGCGACTTCAGCATGGGCATCGCGAACTCAACCAACCCTCTGCCTCTTTCTGCGATGACGCCTTGTTTTATAAGCCTCTTTTTATAGTGGCTGGCTTGCGAGGCGCTTACATTCATGCGTTTTGCTATGTCCGAAATTCGTGAAGGGCCGTCGTCATAGGTCATCGCGCGAAGGAAATCCTTGTCAGTAGCGGATAGTTCGGCGAGCGTTGCGTCAAAAATCATGTTGCGCATATCTTCATACGCGTCGGTTACGCCGGTGGCGGCGTCATCAAGCGAGATTTTCTTATTGTCGGATTGGTTAAAGGTATGATAGCCAACCAACTGTATAAGGAACGGAAGCCCGTCCGTTTTTTCGGCTGCGTATTCCAACGCCTGTCGTTCAATCGTCCTGCCCGTTATGGCTATAGTCCTTTTCATAGCGGTTCTGACGTCAGGCATACTCAGCGGGCCGAGTTCCCTGCGAAACGCCCTGCGCAGAAATGAGATTCTGTCGTTTCTTATCAACTGCATCACGTTGCCCGGCAATCCGGCCATGAGCAGCGCGACATTGCGTTTTTCCATAATAAACACTTGGAATGTTGAGATGAATGAAACCATCTCACGCAATTCGGGGGATACCTCGTCTATCGTAAAGATAAGGCCGATTCCTTTCTCCTCAAGTATATCAAGCAGCCTGTCCATTTGAGAACGCCATGTGCCTTGCTTTTCCGGCTCTGTCTCCCTTGTAAAACCGGTTCCGTATATTTGCAGGCCCGTCAACTTGCTTTTCGATTTTTTGGGGATGTGTTCGGCGGCCTTTCTTTCCGTTTGCTCTACGATATCCGTAAGCATGTCGGGGACTGCGGGCGTATGCACATGTATCCATCCGGATTTTTCGGCTTCGGACGCTATCTTTGCAAGCAGAACAGTCTTGCCGCTGCCTCGCGGCCCTGTGAAAATAGTGATCCGGTTAGGGTCACCCGGGGCGTTGTCGAGCCCTTTGAGTACGTTACGGATGTATTCATCCCGTCCGGCAAATACGGGAGGTTCATTGCCGAATACAGGGGTGAATGGATTGTGGTACATCTCCATGGTTTCTATTATCTCCTGACAACTTCTATCAACAGCTTTCAACTCTTATCAACATCGGTCAACAGCTTTCAACTCTTATCAACATCGGTCAATAGCTTTCAACTCTTGTCAATATTATTCAACATATTTTAACTCTTGTCAATAAACTTGTATGTGACCATTCGGCGACAATGCTCGAATTACCTAATTTTGTGTATTTACGCGCGTGGGCGTTGTTTTATAACATGAATGTATCGGCGGAGTGGAAATAGCTTCGTTGCGGTAATAGGGGCGATGGCGCACGGTAACATCCCTACCGTATCTTTCGCCCCGTTTCGCGGATGTGTGCGGGTATGGAGGAAGAATATGAGTTCCCATAAGAAAACGGCTTTCAAATCAGATATAGAGATAGCGCAGGGAACGCCGATGACGCCCATCTGGGAGATCGGCGCCACGGCGGATATAGAGGAAGAATATTTAGAGCTGTACGGCAACTACAAGGCGAAAGTGGACAACAACCTGCTTCGCAAATTGGATAAGAAACCGGACGGGAAGCTCGTCCTCGTGACGGCGATCACGCCTACGCCTGCCGGTGAGGGCAAGACTACTACCACGGTCGGCCTCGCGGACGGCCTCAGGAAGATCGGCAAGAAGGGCATCGTCGCGTTGCGTGAGCCGTCGCTCGGGCCCGTGTTCGGCGTGAAAGGCGGCGCGGCCGGCGGCGGCTACGCCCAAGTCGTGCCCATGGAGGACATCAACCTGCATTTCACGGGCGACTTCCACGCTGTCGGAGCGGCGAACAATCTGCTCGCGGCCATGCTCGACAACCATATACATCAGGGCAACGAACTGGGCGTCGATACGCGGCGCATCACGTGGAAGCGCTGCGTCGATATGAACGACAGGCAGCTTCGCTTCGTCGTGGACGGGCTCGGCGGCAGGGCGAACGGGACGCCGCGCGACGACGGCTTCGACATCACCGTGGCGAGTGAGATCATGGCCGTGCTGTGCCTGTCGAAGGACATCAGGGATCTGAAAAACAGGCTCGGCCGTATCATCGTCGCGTATAGCTATGACGGCAATCCGGTCACAGCCAAGGATCTGAAGGCGCAGGGAGCTATGGCCGCCCTGCTGAAAGACGCGCTGAAGCCCAACCTCGTGCAGACGCTCGAAGGCACGCCGGCATTCATCCACGGCGGCCCGTTCGCGAACATCGCGCACGGCTGCAACTCCGTGATCGCCACGCGCATGGCGATGAAGCTCGGCGACTACGCGATAACGGAGGCAGGGTTTGGCGCCGACCTCGGCGCGGAGAAGTTCCTCGACATCAAGTGCCGCATGGCGGGGATCGCGCCGTCAGCCGTCGTCATCGTCGCGACCGTGCGGGCGCTGAAACACCACGGCGGCGTGAAAAAGGACGACCTTCACAAGGAGGATTTACTATCGCTGAACAGCGGTCTGCCAAACTTATTGCAACACGTAGAGAATATTACGCAAGTATTTGGCCTGCCAGCCGTCGTGGCGATCAACCGCTTTCCGACGGACACGGCAGCGGAGCTTTCGCTCATCGAAGAGAAATGCAAGGCGCACGGCGTGAACGTCGCCCTCTCCGAGGTGTGGGGCGCCGGCGGCGAGGGCGGCATAGCGCTCGCGGAGGAAGTGGCGCGCCTGTGCGAGCAGCCGGGCAAGCTGAAGCATCCGTATAAAAAGACGGACTCGATCGAGGACAAGCTGAACGCCATCGTCCGTAAAATATACCATGGGAACGCGGCCGTGCTGACTGCGGAGGCGATGAAACAGGCGGAGCAGCTGAAAGGACTCGGCTACGGGGATTTCCCGATCTGCATGGCGAAGACGCAGTACAGCTTTTCCGACAACGCCGCGCTGCTCGGCGCGCCGAGGGACTTCGACGTGACGGTCAGGAGCCTCAAGGTATCCGCGGGCGCGGGCTTCATCGTCGCGCTGACCGGCGATATCATGACGATGCCGGGCCTGCCAAAAGCCCCGAGCGCGGAGAATATAGACGTGGATAGCAGCGGGAAAATATCGGGGCTGTTTTGATGGATGGCGGTAAAAAGATGGCTGAAATCTTATACGGTAATAATGTGGCCGCTGCGATGGAAGAGGCTCTGACGCGTGAGGCAAGGGAGCTCGTCCGGTGTGGCGTGACGCCGACGCTCGCGATCGTGAGAATAGGGGAGCGCGGCGATGACGTCGCCTACGAACGCGGCGCGATGAAACGTTGCGGGAAGATCGGCATAGACGTGCGCCGTTTCGTACTGCCACAGGACGTCACGGAGACGGAGCTCCTGTATGTCGTCGAGGAAGTCAACAGGGACAAGGGGATCCATGCCTGCCTCATGTTCAGGCCGCTGCCCGGCGGTATAGACGAAAGGCGTGTATGCAATTCCTTGGCGCCGGAAAAGGACGTTGACGGCGTCACGGAAAGCTCGATGGCCGGCGTGTTCACGGGCTCGGGGAGCGGCTATCCCCCTTGCACGGCGCAGGCCTGCATAGAGTTGCTGAATCATTACGGCACAGAATTTGCCGGTAAACAAGTCGTGGTCGTCGGCCGCAGCCTTGTGATAGGCAAGCCCGTCGCCATGATGTCGCTCGGGAAAAACGCGACGGTCACGATGTGCCACTCAAAGACGGAAGATCTGGCGGAGCAATGCCGCGCCGCCGACATCCTCATCGTAGCGATGGGCAGGGCGGGGCTTGTTGGCGCACGTTTCATAAATCCGAACGGTATCGTGATCGACGTGGGTATCAACGTGGACGATGCGGGCAATCTATGCGGGGATGTCGGGAAGGAATATGCGGAACGTGCAAAGGCGTATTCCCCTGTGCCCGGCGGCGTCGGCGCGGTAACGACGTCTGTTCTCGCGGCGCACGTCATAGACGCGGCGCGCAAGGCAAATGATTGATGATACGATGAGCACTATCAAATTTGCGTGTTTGACAGCATATCGGGTAAAATCAGAAACATGACAGACAAATCCGAATTCAGAAAAGAGATGCTTGCGAGGCGGGCGGCGATGGATCCGTCGGCCCGCGCTGAGGCTGACAAAAATATTCTGGCTGCGCTGACGTCGCTGCCCGAATATCTCGCGGCGGGCGTGATATTTTGCTATATGAGCACGGCGGACGAGCCGGACACGCGAGCTCTGCTTGAGGACGCGTGGACGCGGGGCAAACAGGTCTGCGCTCCTCTATGCTTGTCCATGGGCGTCATGGAGGCGCGGGAAATCACCGGGCCGGACGACCTTATGGCCGGCAAATACGATATACCGGAGCCGAAAGCGCATTGCCGGATCATTTCACCTGAGGACATCGATCTGAATCTCGTTCCGTGCGTCTGCTGCGACGTGGACGGGTACAGGCTCGGCTACGGAGGCGGTTTCTACGACAGATGGCTGGAGGGGCGCGGCGCGCCCGCCGTCGTCCTTTGCTTCGAAAACATGATAGTGCCCGCAGTCCCGCGCGAGCCGCACGACAGGCGCGCAGATATCCTTGTGACTGACGCGGTCGTACGCACTTTTTGACGCGCGCTTACCAATTCATTGCACATTCCATCAATTCGGTATATAATGTTATATATTGATAGCATTTGTGCTGAAAGGAGTGCGTTATGGCAACCGTACAAATTGCCACAAGGATAGATGAAGAGCAAAGCAGAAGATTCCGGACCATCACGAAGGCGCTGGGAACGACACCGGCCGATGCGCTTAGAATGTTTGTCGCATCATTTAACGCGGAAGGCGGGTTTCCTTTCGAAACAAAGATCAAAATGTACAGCGTAGAGGCTTTTGACAATGAGAGCGAAGCAACTGACTTCGCTACCCGCGTTTCCATGAGGTCGATTCATGAAGCGCGGTGAGGTATGGACACTCAGGGATGATGGATACGCAGCCAAGGCAAGACCGGTAGTGATTGTTCAATCAGACCCCGGTGAAGTGTTCGATTCTGTTGTTCTATGTCTATTTACCACGTTCGAATCAGACAATATCCCAACGCGTATACGGATCGCGCCGGATGATAAAAACGGGCTGTTAAAAGACAGCTACGTCATGACCGAAAAAATAGTCACCGTATCAAAAAATGAACTCGGTGTAAGGATCGGGGAACTGCAGGATATGCAAATGCACAGTATATCCGCAGGCCTTGCGGCAGTTCTTGATATACATAAGGAAGACCTCGAATAGGCGTCTGATTGAACAGAGGGAAAGGATCTCACATGACTAAACAGCCCAGACGGGTTATTTTTGTACTATTGGCCGGGTCATTCATCGCGGTGCTGAATCAGACGCTGATAAACCCGGCGCTTCCTACGATAATGGCTGAGACGGGGGTCGACGCGCCTACCGTGCAGTGGCTCGTATCCGGATTTACGCTCGTGAACGCTATAGTTATCGCAATATCGGCCTTCCTCATGGATCGGTTCCCGATAAAAAAGCTCTTCATAAGCATTTTTATGTTCTTCATCGCGGGGAGCCTGCTCGCGGGGTGGGGCGTGGATTTCACGATGCTGCTCTGCGGCCGCATACTCCAGGCGATATGCGTCGGCGTGATGCTGCCCATGTCGATGACCGTCCTGCTGCTGAATTCGCCGCGCGAAAAACGCGGCTCGGCCATGGGGCTTTACAGCTTCATCATCATGTTCGCGCCCGCGATAGGCCCCGTGATTTCGGGCGTCCTCACGGATCGGGTGGGCTGGCGCGTCATGTTCATCATGATGGCTGTGCTGGCGGCGGCCATCATACTCATCGCGGCAGCCATTATGAAAAATACCGGTGAAACAAAGCCTGTTTCGCTCGACAAGCTGTCCGTCACGCTGTCGTCGGCCGGCCTTTTCTGCATATTGTACAGCTTCTCGATGCTCGGCGCCGCCGAAATATCGCCCGTCGTCATCATCGCCCTCATAGCTTCGGGCGGGCTCATGCTGTTTTTCTTCGCGCGCCGCCAGTTCAAACTCGATCAGCCTTTTTTACATATCATGGTATTGAAGAACAAGCGCTTCGCGGTCGGGATAGTCGTCTCCATGCTCATACTGGCGTCGCTTGCCGCGTCGGGTATCATCCTGCCGATATACATCCAGACGCTGCGCGGGTTCTCCGCGACGATGACGGGCGCCGTGATGATGCCCGGCGCGCTCGCTGGGGCGGTATGCGGATATTTTGCCGGCCGGCTTCACGACCGTTTCGGCGCGCGCTACGTCGCTATCGTCGGCGTGTTGCTTGTAACGCTCGGCTCGGTCGGTATGGCTCTGTTCGATTTCCGGACGCCTCTGTCGTTCATGACCGCCAGCTACGGCGCGCTGATCATCGGGCTCATGCTCGCCAACACCCCGATAAACGCGTGGGCGATCAGCGCGCTCCACGACGACATCCTCCACCACGGCAACGCCGTATCGAGCACATTGCGCCAGGTGTCGTCCTCGCTCACGATCGCTATCATGGTATCGGTCATGTCGTCCGTGTCGGCGTTTTACTCATCCGGGATGAACGAGCCGTCCGCGCAGATGATGGGCGTACGCGCCACCTATCTGCTGAGCGCAGCCATAGGGCTTGCGGCTTTTATTATTGTAATAATAAAAGTAAGGGGAGGGAAGATCAGCGTCCCCGCGGCGGAGGGCGCGTCGTTTGAGATTGACATAGCTATGAAATTCGAGCCTTATACGGTTGCGTCGGGCGACACATTGGAGCAGGCCATCAGCAAATTCATCGAGTTCCGTACGAGCGGCCTGCCCGTCGTCGATGCGGAAAACCGCATAGTCGGGTTCATCTCGGACGGCGACGTACTGCGGCATATGACGAAGCATGACGTGAGGTTCGTCACGGAATCGTATTCGATGCTTCTGCCCGACGAGGAGAATTTCTTGGAAAAGGCGAAAGCCCTGCTGGGTATGAACATCATGGAAGTCGCGTCAAAGCGCGTCATATCCGTGCCGCGCCATACGTCGCTGCTCGATATGTGCAACTATTTTTTCGAACACAAGCTGAACAAGCTGCCCGTGACCCAAGACGGCGTCCTCGTAGGGACGATAAGCAGAGGCGACGTCATGCGCGTGCTGATGAAGCAGCTGCCGCTCGTGTGAATAGTTACCTCTACACCTCTTCCACGTAGCGGGCGGGTAGGTATGCCGTCTTGCCTTTGTGCTTTTTTACGTACCAGTCGTTTGATTTGCCTGGATTGTCTATGAATCTTCTTATCTCGAAGGTCTGGCCTTTCTTTATGCGGCCTACTGCCGGCGCTTTCTCGTTTGGGCTCTTTCGGACGTTGACCGCCGCTATGGCCTTGCCGTATATCTTTTCCCAATGGGCGTAATAGGTGCTGTCCTTTGAGGGCGCCTCTGTGGACGCGCTGATCTTCTTCCCGCCTGTCCTTTTCGTGTACCAGCCGCTGAATTTGTGGCCGTTGCGTGTGGGGATACTGAGCTTGCCGAGCTTTGAGCCGCTCTTCACGCTCCTCACGAGCAGGGGCTTTCCGGACACTTCGCCGCCATTCGCGTCGAACGTGATGTCCACTTGCTCTGCTGCGGGCTGTTCGCTGGTCTTGTCGCCGCTGTCGTACGCGCCGAATATGGTGAACGCGCCGATGGCTGTGTCCTTGTAGTTGCCCGTGCCCGTCACGGCCACTTTGGCCTCGCCCGCGTATACGTTGGACGAGTACGACAGCGTGTAGTCCTTTCCGGCCTCCAGCATTTCGCCGTCGAGGGCGACGGCGACATTCGCCGGCGTCCATGCCCAGCCGTTGTAGTAATAGTAGCCGCGCACCGTCACCGACGCCCCCGCGAGGCTCTTCGGCGTGATGCGGAATACGGCGGCGTCCGCTATCCCTGTGTAGTTTTTCCGGCCCGCGACCGTCAACGTGATGTCTTTGCCCGTGACGTTCGTGCGGTCGGGATCGGTAATATCGCCGCTAGCCGTGTATTTATAGCGGGATAATACGTAGTCCTCCTGCATTTCGAGCGTCTTGTCGCCAAATTTGACCGTGAGGCCGAGCTTGGCCTGGTCCTCCGCGTCGAGGCGTTTATTTCCGTTGTAGACGTAGGTGTAGGGGGACGCCGCCGTGCCGTCGCCGCCCGTGGCGCCTGTGACGGCCCCTCTCGTGACGACGGCGTGTTCGATGTGTTGGCCGGAGGCGTAGAGGCCGACATCGCCTGTCTGCTTGCCTAGATTGTCGTCGTCCACATAGCCCGCGACATCTTTCAGCACGGGCAGGCGGTCGTCCGCAAAGCTCCAGACATTCTCATCCCAGCCCATGACGCCGGTCCAGAAGCCCGCGAGCAGGAAGCCCTGCTCTATGACGTCGCCGTCCGCGCCCTCGCGGCCCCCCTCCGTGAAGCCGAGGCCGTCCTTGCCCGCCATCGTCGCTTCGCCCTCGGTGATGTCTTTCGGCGTCGTGGAAGTGGAATAGGTGACGGGCGTCTCATTGAAAGCCGTCAAACCGGAGAGGACGCTGGAGTAAGACTCGCCAACCGCGCGGCCGATGAACGCGTCCGAGGCTGAGGATGTGCGCACGCCTATGTTCAGGGCCGCGCAGGATGTGACGTTGCCGTTCAAGACATATCCCGCCACGCCGCCGACATAGTCACTGCCGTTGACCGCGCCTGTCGCGTAGCAGTTCTCTATCGTGGAGTTATCGACATATCCCGCCACGCCGCCAACATTGTATCCTGTGCCGTTGACCGCGCCCGTCGCGTAGCAGTTCTCTATCGTAGAACTACGGAGGACACATCCCGCCACGCCGCCGACATCGCCATTGCCGCTGACCGGGCCCGTCGCGTAGCTGTTCTCTATAGTGGAATTATTATTGACAACTCCTGCCACGCCGCCGACATCGCCATTGCCGCTGACCGGGCCCGTCGCGTAGCTGTTCTCTATAGTGGAATTATTATTGACAACTCCCGCCACGCCGCCGACAGAGCCGACGCCGCTTACCTCGCCGTACACGCCGAGGTTCTTCACCTCGGCTCTGCTTTCCGTGCTCTCTCCGCTGACGTAGCCGAAGAGGCCGGCGCAGTCCAGTGCGCCGTCGGAGATGTACAGATCCGTGATCTTGTGG
Source organism: Eubacteriales Family XIII. Incertae Sedis bacterium (assembly GCA_031266795.1). Lineage (GTDB taxonomy): Bacteria > Bacillota > Clostridia > Peptostreptococcales > Anaerovoracaceae > JAIRPC01. Next base: position 691 of record JAISAI010000012.1, on the reverse strand, counting down.
CCGTTGCCGTCGAATACTCCTCTGAAGCGTTTGCCTTCCTCCTCTTGCCCGATGGGTATCCAGCCTTTGCCGTCGTTGAAGTCGGTGTCATCCGCGTCGTAGTCCGCGAGGCTGATGTCGTTCATAAGTTTGTAGTGTTTGCCGGCGTCGGCGTAGACGGCTGCGCCGGTGTTCACGAGCTCGGCGAGCAGGGCGAGGTCGGCGGGGGCGCCGATGAGCCAGGGATTGTCTTCCGTGCCGTCGCCTGAAAATTCGTTGGCAGCGGAAAGCGTGGAGTCCGTCGTGCCTGCGTCTGCGTCGTCGCCGCCGGGCTCGGGGAGTTTGCCATTGTCCACGCCGTCGCCTGAAGAATTGTAGGTAGCGGAAGAACGCAGGTGTTCCGGCATGTCGATGGCCGCGCCGTCGCCGCCTGGTCCGGGTAGGCCGGGGAGCTTGTTGTCGCCAATGTCGGCGGGGGTGTAGACCCAGGGGGGCTGCGTGAGGGAGGACGGGAAGCCTGTCAGAGTTGTGAGGTCCTGCAGGCCGTCCTTGGAAACGCTCGCGCCGTCCTTGAGGTTTGCGCCGGATTCCGGGGTATAGGTGAGTGAGCCGCCGTTGTAGGTCAGCGTCATGCCGTCGTAGGCCGCATTGTCGGCGAGGGTCGAGATCTCAATATAGCCCGCCACGCGGCCGAGAGACACGGCGCCTGACG
>JAISAI010000142.1 GCA_031266795.1 Eubacteriales Family XIII. Incertae Sedis bacterium | reverse complement strand
CTGAGCGGGTCGTCCGTCAGTATCTCGAGGTGCTCGGGCGCGGCGTAGTTTGCTACCTTTACCATCTCGCTCTCCGAACGGCATAAGGCGATGAGGCCGTTGCGCTCTATGGACTCCCTCGCTATAGCGCTCCTCGAAAGATCCTTGAGCTGCGACTCGATCTCGAGGGCGGCGCGCTCCGCGAGATCCGCGCTCGTCGTGAGCAGGATGGAGGCCGCCATCACGTCGTGCTCGGCCTGCGACAGCATGTCCGCCGCGACATACGCGGGGAGCGCGCTCCCGTCCGCGATGATGAGTATCTCGCTCGGGCCCGCGATCATATCTATATCGACAAGGCCGTACAGCATGCGCTTGGCCGCGGCCACGTAGACGTTGCCGGGGCCGACTATCTTGTCGACCTTCGGGAACGTGCCCGTACCGAACGCGAGCGCGGCCACGGCCTGCGCGCCGCCCGCGAGCAGTATCCTGTCCACGCCCGCGACGAAAGCGGCGGCGAGCATCTCTACGGACAGACCGGGCGCGCCCGCGGACTTCCCCGGCGGCGTGACCATGACGAGCTCGCCCACCCCCGCGAGCTTTGCGGGTATCGCGTTCATGAGCACCGTCGACGGGTACGCGGCCGTGCCTCCGGGAACATAGAGCCCGACGCGGCTCATGCCGCGCACGGCCTGCCCGATCACGGTCCCGTCCCCGCGCTTCTCCTCATAACCGCCCTGCAGCTGTTTTTCGTGATACGCCCTGATGTTTTCCGCAGCGTGCAAAATGGCGTCGGTAAAATCCTTTGGGGCGGCGTCGTAGCCCGCTTTCATATCGTCCCGCGTCAGCGTGAGCCTGTCCGGCGCGAAGCCGTCGAACTTCAGGCCGTATTCCCGCACGGCCTCGTCGCCGCGCTCGCGCACGTCAGCTATGATCTCGCCGACCGCTTTCCCGACGCCCGCGTCAGAGCCGAACCCGCCGCGCCCCGCCAGCCCCGCAATGGCTTCATATTCAACGTTCCCGTCAGCTGTTATCGTCTTTATCATAGTCCGCCTCACGATTCCTTTGCCCCGGAGATCCGGGCCGCGAAGCCGTCTATCTCCTCTTTCTTTAACTTCATGCTCGTCACATTTACGATGAAGCGCGCCGATATATCCCTGATCTCCTCGATGACGGCGAGGCCGTTCTCCTCGAGGGTGACGCCCGTCTCGACGATGTCGACGATCGCGCCTGAGAGGCTGAGCAGCGGGGCTATCTCGACGGAGCCCTCTATCTTTATGATCTCCACATCCATGCCCTTGCCCGCGAAATAGCGCTCCGCGACGTTCGGGTACTTCGTCGCGACGGTCTTCGCGCCGTAGCCGCCGAAGAAGTCCGAGCCCCTCGGCGCGGCGAGCGCAAACTTGCACCGGCCTATGCCGAGGTTCATTATTTCGTAATACGTCCCGCCCTGCTCCGCTATCGTGTCCTTGCCCACGATGCCTATATCGCACACGCCGTGCTCGACATACGTGATGACGTCGGGCGCTTTCGCGAGAAAAAATTCGAGGCCGGTCCCGGGCAGCGCAACGAGCAGCTTGCGCCCCTTGTCGTTCAGCGGCGCGCAGTCAAAGCCCGCCTTTTCCATGAGCTCCGTAAAAGCGCGTTCGAGCCGCCCTTTCGTGATAGCCACCCGGAGGCTGCGCCGTTCGCCCGCCGCTGCGGGGCTGCGCGTCCCGCCGTTCCCGCGCGCACGCAGGGCGGACGCCGTCAGGGCGTCTATATCGAGGCCGAAGCCCGTAGCCGGAAGCCCCTCGCCGAAGTCCGCGAGCAGGTCGTCGTACCTGCCGCCCGACAGCACCGGTACGCCCGTGTCCTCCGTATACCCCCTGAACACGAGCGAACTGTAGTATCCGGCCTGGTTTACGAGCCCGAGGTCTATCATGACGCGCCCGTCCCCCCCGCCGGGGGAGAGCGTAGCGAAGAGCCGTTCGAGATACGACAGCATGCCCGTGAGCTTGTCGTCGTAGCCGTCCATGAGGCCTGACGCTTCGGCGAGCGCCTCCCGGCCGCCGAACAGGCGCGGCAGCCTACGCAGTATCTCGACAGACCTCAGACCGCCGTCGCCGTCAGGCGCAGATGGCGCCTCCGCGCGGTCGAGCGCGTCGTCGAGCGCGGCGTAGTTCTTCGCGGCGATATACCGGTGTATGAGCGCCTTATCCTCGGGCGAAGCGTCGACGCCGTCTATGAGCAGATTGAATATGCCGACATGGCCTATCTCTATGCGGCACGGCGACGCGGCCGCAGCGTCGAGCGATGTGGCGGCGAGCGAAAGCATGTCGACATCGGAATCAAACCCCGACGCGCCGATGAGCTCCACGCCCATCTGCATGACCTCGGCGCTGCGCCCGCTAAGCTCCTGCTGGCGCCGGAACACCTGCTGCGCATAGCTGAGCTTTATGGGCAGCGGCGCGCCCCTCAGCTTCGACGCCGTCATGCGGGCTATCGGTATCGTGTTGTCCGGCCTGACCGTCACGAGGCGGCCGCGCGCGTCCGTCATCTTGTACATGCTCTCCTGCGGGTAATACTCGGCCTTGTCGCCGGAAGCGAACACGTCGTAAAACTCGAATCCGGGCGTGCTCACCTCGCGGTATCCCGCGCCCGCGAACACGCCGCGCAGCTTTTCCATGACGCCGCCGCGCACAGCGCACTCCTCAAAGAGCATATCCCTCGTGCCTTCAGGCGTTATTTTTTCATATCCTGCCATCAGTATTGCCTCACAGTCCGTACGGAAAGGGTCACTCACCGCCAAAACGCTTTATTACGTTATCAGTTTACCAGAGTAAAGCGATGAAGTCAAGAAGAATTTAAATCGAAACTACTCGACGGTCGCGATAGTTTTGATGCAGTCCGGGGCCAAGGCGGATTTTGGCTCACCGGAGCGTACTCAGAAGTACGTGAGGAAGCCAAAATCTGTCTTGGGCCCGGAATGCGCAAAAATAGCGTGACCGCCGAGTAGTTACCTTTCGTAAAGTTCGGCGCTTTCTTTCATTATGTCCGCTATATGCAAATGCTGCGGGCAGATATCCTCGCATTTCTTGCATTCTATACACGCGCTCGGCTTCGGTTCCACGAAATTTTGGATCGAAAACTGCGACGCCTCGAAACAGTCGTAGAGGGCCGTGTCGTTGTTCAGGCCGATGATCGACGGTATGTCTATCTTCTGCGGGCACTCGGGGAGGCAGTACGCGCAGCTCGTGCAGCCGTACTTGATGAGCTCGTTGTACTCCGCTGAGGCCTCGTCTATGAGCGCGAGCTCGCCCGGCGTGAGCGCATCCGGCTTCGCGTCCGAGAGTATGCGGAGATTTTCGTCGAGCTGTTCCATCGTCGTCATGCCGCTGAGTATCGTCGTGGCCTCGGGGAAGTTCGCGACCCATCTGAGGCCCCACTCCGCGGGGGTGCGCGGAACGGGCGCGCCGTTCCACAGAGACTGGATGCTATCCGGTACGCGGCCCGTCAGCTTTCCGCCTTTCAAGGGCTCCATGACGACGACGGCTATGCCTTTCCCGCCCGCGTACTTCAAGCCTTCGACGCCAGCCTGTATATCCTTGTCCATGTAGTTGAGCTGTATCTGGCAGAAATCCCAGTCGAGCGAGTCTATGACCTCCTTGAAGAATTTCGTCGTCTTGCCGTGGTACGAGAAGCCGAGGCGCTTGATCTTGCCGGAGTCGCGCAGGCCGCTCACGTAGCCGTACGTGTTCAGCTCCTTCATGACGCCCATATGGCCCTCTTCTATGCTGTGCACGAGATACATATCGATGTCCGTGTCGAGCCTCTTGAGCTGCGTCTCAAAGATTTTCGGCAGGTCGGACTCATCCTTCGCGAACCACGGAGGCAGCTTGTCCGCGAGGAACACCTTCTCCCGGTATCCGTCCTTCAGCGCCTTACCGACGACCTCCTCGCTCACGCCATCGTGGTACATATAGGCCGTATCGACATAGTTCACGCCGCTGTCGATCGCGTGCCGTATCATGCGGATGGACTCGGCCTCGTCGACCTTTCCGCCCGCCGTCGGCAGCCTCATGGCGCCAAATCCGAGCAGCGAGACGCGCTCTCCCGTCTTTCCAAATGTCCTGTAAAGCATTTTTCTCCTCCGTTCCTGTTACTTACCTATCCTCCGGATCAAAATCGCAGACGTCGTTCACGTAATGGATGAAGTCCCCCGTGTCGGCGCGCACAAAATCGTAAAAGATGTCCTCTTTGAATTCGTACTTTGCGATGGGCAGAAGCTGGCGGCAGAACGGCCAGCCTTGGGCCTCGCGCTCGAGTCTGTGTATGAGCGACAGCGAGTAGGCGGCGAGCACGAGCTGCGCTTCGTCCGTCACATAGATCATGCCTTTCACGTCGTCGTTCAGGCGGAATACGGTGCGCCTCATGTGGTCGTTGTTGTCGTTGAACCTCAGGTAGAGCCTACCCGCGTCCGTGTCGCGCTGCATGGCCGCGAGGTAGCGCGCGTCAAGGTGCTCCATCGCTTTCTCCGGGTCCGTGAAAATCTCGTATACGGTGATGAACTCGGGGCGCTCGAGCTTCATGGCCGTCTCCGCGCCGGATATGGCAAAGCTGTTTATGATCCTGAACGACGCGACCTTGGCCCCGAAAACGCCTATCTCCGAAACGATGATGCGATGGCCCGAGCCGTTCTCGATCAGCGACTCGCAGATATAGGACTGATCGCCGTTTTCTTCCCTGTGGATCCTCGTCTTGTTCAGGCAGAGCGTGTCGGGCTCGCGCCACGGGTCGGGGAAGCCGCCCGTATGGTTTCGGGCGCTGAGATACCTGACCGCGTCGTCGTCGGCGGCGAAGTATCGCATGAGGAAGTAATTGATGAGCTCATATTCATTTTCGGGAGAGACGCATATCTTCGCGAAGAGCGTATCCCATTCGACGCCTTCCGGCTCACCCACGGGTTCGTTCAGGAGGAACATATACTCCGACTCGCCTTCCGGCAGCCTTTCGCCGAACCGCTTGTTGTACTCCGCGCATTTCCGTATGAGCAGACGCGCTTCCCGCTCCGACAGGTCGATCTTTTTCGCGCCGAGCCCGCCCGTCATGGACTGCTCCGTTTCCATGAGCCGGATGGCGGCCTCGCCCCACACGCTCTTGTAGGACTCGATGCCTATCTCTGTCGTCTCCATGTAAAAAAACTGGTGCAGATCCACCGTGTCGCCGAGGCCGGAAACGCCGAGGAGCGCCGGGTCCACGCCCATGCCGGGGTGGGTTTTCTGCTCCCAATGTATGTGCACGACAAAGACGCCCATGAGCCGGCTGTTCGTAGCGTACGCGCTTATGAACTCACGGTCGCCTCCCGGGGAGACATCCGCCGCCCCGCCTCTTATTACTTTCAAATCACTTTTTTTCATATGCTCTAATAGTATACCACGCGAAAGCAAGATTTAGGATGCCCGTTCACCTTGCCCGTTCACCTTGCCCCGTCATTGCGGGCCTGTGGCTACTCAGATTCATGAGAGCCAGGGCAAGCGTACTATCAGAAGGCATGAATTGCGCGGCGCCATTTCAAGGCAGATCCTGAGATCAAAAACTACAGCAAAAGCGCTTAAAAGGCGAGCCAAGACAGAAAGGGGACGGCAGACTGTGTGAAAAGTCTGCCGTCTTTCTGTCTATGGAATCAAGCGGTTTTTTTATTTGGCGCCGCTTTTATACCACCTTTATATAGCGCGCGTAGACATACCGCGTCTTGCCTTTGTACTTCAATGTATACCAATCGTCCCGTGTGCCGGGGTTGTCAAGGAATCCCTGTATCTTGAACGTCTGGCCCTTTTTCAGCTGCCCGACGACCGGTGCGGTGTCCACGTGCCTTGATGGCGCTTTTCGGACGTAGACCGCCGCCGCCTTCACGACTTGGCCGTACCGCGCCTTCTTCTTTGACTCTGTTTTTTTCCAATGCGCGTAGTAGATGGCGCTCTTTGTGGCCTTTGTCTTGGAATTGGCCTTCTTGCCACCGGACTTCTTCGTGTACCAACCCTTGAATGTGTAGCCTTTGCGCGTGGGGACGCTGAGCTTGCCGAGCTGCGCGCCCTGCT
>JAISAI010000107.1 GCA_031266795.1 Eubacteriales Family XIII. Incertae Sedis bacterium | reverse complement strand
GCCTTGTCTATCTCCTCCATGTGCGCGTACATCGGGTTTGATTCCATACCGCCGTTAGTGATTTCGCTCATTCCGATAATAACCTCCTCTATAATTCTTTCGGGCGTAGATGCGCCCGCAGTAACCCCAATTCTATTACAATTTGTTTTCAATTTCAATGGTAAATCCTTCACACATTCAACAAAAAAGGTGTTTTGGCAGTTTTTTTTGGCTATGTCGAATAATTTTCGCGTGTTAGAGCTGGCTTTGTCGCCTATGACGACCATCGTATCGACTGTTCCCGCAAGTTCCTTGGCCGACCTTTGCCGGTTCTTCGTCGCGCTGCATATCGTATTGTGGACCTCGGCGCCGGCTGATCCGAGCGCTTCGGCTATGCCCGCGAATAGATCCTCCTCCATGGTGGTCTGGGCGAGGAGCACGATCTCTTCACCGGGCGCCGCGGAGAATCCTGCGGCTTCCTCCACCGTGCCTAAGGCGCGCGCCTTGCCGCCGGCCCACGCCGCCACGGCCTTCACTTCGGGATGATTGGCGTCGCCGGCTATGACGACGGTCTTCCCCTCGCCAGCCGCTCGCTCCGCGAGGCTTTGGATATGCCTGACTTTCGGGCAGGTAGCGTCTATGACGGCGATCTGTTTTTCGCGCGCCCTTGCGAATGAGTCCGGGCCCTCGCCGTGAGAGCGCACGACGTACACGGCGCCGAACGGTATGTCGTCTATGCTGCCGACGGTGATGAGCCCGCCATCCGCGAGCTCCTTGTTCACTATCTTGTTGTGGATGACGGGGCCGCAGGCGTAGACGGGGGCGCCGTCACAGCGCGCGCCCTTGGCAGCCGCCGCAGCGACGGCGACGGCGTTCCGGACTCCCGAACAGAAGCCCATATGTTCAGCCCTAATTACATTCATACCCACTCGTTATTATTCAAAAAAACTATATCACGCTGGTTATTATTAAAATAATAATCGGCTTCAGCGTTTTTTATTCCTCAATCCTTCGAGCGCCTCGAGATATTTTTTGAACGCGGCTTCGCGGCCGTGGTCGGTCGGCTCGTAGTAGCGCGCGCCCTCTTTGTGCAGGTCGTCCGGCAGGTACTGCTGGTCGACCCAGCCTCCGTAGGAATGCGGGTAGAGGTATCCGCCGTAGCCGCGGTCTTTCGCGCCTCGGTAGCTCGTGTCTTTCAGGTGGTTTGGGACGTCGGCGATGTTTCGCCCGCGCAGGTCGGAGGCGGCGGCCTCGTAGGCCATGTACGCGGAGTTGCTCTTCGGGCAGGCGGCCATGAACACGACGGCCTCGGCGAGGTTGATGCGCGCCTCGGGCAGGCCCGTCATCTGCGAGGCTTGGACGCAGGAGGCCACGACGCCGATCGCCTGCGGATACGCCATGCCGACGTCCTCGCTCGCTATGACGAGCAGCCGGCGGCCTATCATGACGATGTCGGCGCCGCCCTCGATGAGCCGGGCGAGGTAGTGGACGGCCGCGTCGGGGTCGCTGCCGCGCACGGACTTTTGCAGGGCGGACAGCAGATTGTACCTGTCGTCGCCGCGGTCGTAGAAGGTGGTCTGACGCTGCATGGCCTCGGCGACGATCTCTTTTGTGATCTTATTGCCCTCGCCGAGGTTTTCGGCGATGAAGCCGAGGCGGTCTAAGGCTATGCGCGCGTCGCCGCTCGACATATCGGCGAGTATGTGTATGGCCTGCTCGTCGTACGGTATGTGCTCAGCGCCGAGGCCGCGGTCTTCGTCCTCAAGGGCGCGATGCAGCAGCTTCTCAATGTCGTCCGTGCCGAGCGGGAAAAATTCGTAGACCTGGCCGACGCGGCTCAGCACGGCGTTGTTGATGGAGAAGTACGGGTTTTCCGTCGTGCTGCCGATGAAGCGGAGCACGCCCTCCTCTATCGCTTTCAGAAGCGAGTCCTGCTGGAGTTTGTTCCAGCGATGAAATTCGTCTATATAAAGGTAGGCTTGTTTCTTTTCAAGACCGAAAAATTTGACTTTTGTGTCCTCTATGAGCGCGCGCAGCTCCTTGATGCCGGTCTCGGAGGCGTTGATCTCTGTGAAGTCGGCGTCCATCTCCCTTGCGATGATGCGCGCGAGCGTCGTCTTGCCCGTGCCGGACGGCCCGTGAAAGACCGCGGACTCAAAGGTATGGTTCTTGACTGCGTTATACAGAAGCGAGGCCCTGTACATGAAATGCTGTTGCCCGACGAAGTCGTCAATCCCTGTGGGCCGCATCCTTGTTGAAAGAGGGATCATTCGGCCTTGCGCATATCCTCTAATTTGACCCATACGACAAGCAGCAGCAGCAAGCCCGCCAACGCAAATCTGATTCCTTTCATGACAATCTCCTTTCGAATATGCTATTCGTGTACGTCAAGTATACCGCATCAGGGCGGGCAATGCCATAGGCGTGACGGGTATAGTGGGATTCGCCCCGGCAGTCAAAAACAGAGAGAGGGCCGCGCCTGAAACGGAGCGGCCCTTTTTTTTATTTGCTTGCGTCGGGTGCAATGGTCTGACCGGAAAAAGATATTTCTCTCCTTTACCGTTTCACCGTCCCGCTTCTCGTGGTATTCGACCATGCGCCGTAGGAAGTTTTACCACCGGACTTCTTCAAGGCGCGGACACGCAAGTCATACCTCTTGCCGGGCGTCAACTTTTTGATCGTGATTGATGTCGCCTTGGCGCCTATCTTTTTTGTGGCTTTTGCCGCCCATTTCTGCCCTACTATGCGATACTGGACCTCATAGCCGCTGATCCCCTTTGTGGTCGACTTTTTCCACGTGATTTTGACCTGCCTCTTTCCCGCTGTCGCTTTAGGCGCGGCGAGCTTCTTCGGCGCGGCGGGCTGCGTAGTGGGTTTTGCCGCCGTATTGCTTGGCTTTGCATTGGATGGCGCAGCAGGGCTTGGCGATGGCGAATTGCCGATCAGATCACAGGGGATACCATATTCTCTCGCATATCTTTCCGCAAAAGAGCCTTCGTATGCCCTGAACCTCAGATTCGGGCAATCGCTAAACGCACTATACCCTATGCTCCTCACGTTGTTCCGTATGGTGACGGATGTCAGATACCTGCAGCTTTCAAAAGCATAGTCCCCTATGCTTATCACGCTACCCGGAACTTCGTACGTACCATTTTTGCCTGCGGGGAAAGTGATAAGCTGGGTCTTGCTCCTGTTGAACAGCACCCCGTTCTCGCTTGAGTAATTCATGTTACCGCTTGCGACACTAATTGAAGTCAGGGAATAGCAGCGCTCAAATGCCCAGAAGTCTATACTTCTAACGCTGCTCGGAATGGTGACTGAAACCAGCGATGCATTGCTATTGAACGCCCTTTGCCCTATTGCGGTAACGGGATACCCTCCGATAGTACCGGGGATGATGATATTGCTATCACGGCCCTTGTATTTCGTAATGATGGCACTGTTATTTAACACCGTATATTCATATTCGCCAAAGGTAGCGGCGTACACATTTTCATCGTCCGTTACCAACGGCAGAGTGAACGCCACCGTGAGCAGCATGATTGCCGCCACCACGCAACACAGCCATTTGGATCTCTTTTCTTTGATTAACATTTTGTCTCCCTTCCCATTCTTATAAATTGCTTCATACACGAAAGGTGACTTTGGGTTCCCTTTCGTCTTTGTTCAGTTTTTGACGGAACTTTCCCGTGTCAGTTTCAACACAAAAAAGCGCGCCTCTTTTTCAGGTCACGCCGGCGATAATCACAATAAAAAAACGGCAAAATACAAATTCGCCGCTTGCAAATAAAGAAATTTAGGGTATTTACTATGGGTGCGTTACTGTACCCCCCCCCTGGAAAATGATTCCATGTGGTTGGGCGTGTCTATTCGCACAGAGCTACTTCCTATAGTAATACAGCATGCATGCATAAAATCTCTTCCCCCTGAATGCTTCCTTAACTGTTTTTATTTAATCACACTATCAGAAGAAGTGCAAGCAAATAATGCTTGAAATTCCCGACAGCAAATAATGCTTGAAATTCCCGATACCGAAGAGGGGGCCGTGATGGTTTTGCCGCGTGTGCTGCGGCCTGTATCGTCAATCCCCCTGTGGCGGGCTACGCGTGATAAAATACTGTCATGGAACGAACCTCTTCCAATTACATAAAACTCTTTACGGCTTGCTTCTATGTCAGCGCTTTTACGTTTGGCGGCGGCTATGTTATCGTGCCTCTTATGAAAAAGCGCTTTGTCGACGAGCTCGGCTGGCTTGACGAGGAGGATATGCTGAATATGATCGCGATAGCGCAGTCGGCACCGGGCGCTATGGCAGTGAACACGGCCGTGCTCGTGGGGCGGAGACTGCTCGGCGGCAGCGGGGCCGTGGTCGCCCTCGCGGGGACTGTCCTGCCTCCGTTTGTCATCATGTCCGTCATCGCGCTGCTGTACGATAGGTTCCGCGATCTGGCCGTCGTGAGCGCCGTGCTCAAGGGGCTGATGGCCGGGGTCTGCGCCGTGATCGCCGACGCCGTGATCGATATGGCGGGCGGCGTCATCAGGGGGAAGCGCGCCCTGTCCGTCGTCATCATGGCCGCCGCTTTCATCATCGGCCTTATCACTGACGTCAACGTGATAGTTGTGATCGCCTTTGCGGGCGCCGCCGGCGTCATATCCTATGCATTGTCACGGGCAACACGCGTATGAATATTTTGACGCTGTTTCTGAAATTCATGTTGATCGGCGTGTTCACTATAGGCGGCGGCTACGCGTCGCTGCCGCTCATCGAGCGTTACATCGTGGACGGCGGCCTCATGACCATGCCGCAGTTCACGGATCTCGTGGCCCTGTCGCAGATGACGCCGGGGCCGATCTTCATCAATGCGGCGACATTTTCGGGCATGAATATCGCGGGGATAGGCGGCGCGGCGGCCGCGACCATCGGCAGCGTCGTGCCGTCATTCATCATCGTCTCGATCCTGTCGAGCGTGTACGTGAGGTACGAGGAGGCGGGGCTCATGCGGTCGGCGCTTGAGGGCGTCCGCCCCGCCGTGATGGGCCTGATCGCGGCTACGGCCGTATCCATGATATTTGAAGCCACGCTGTGGCCCGTGACGCTGCTGTCGATAGGCGACGCCAAGAAGGCCTTATTCACGGGCGAGGGTTTCACGGGGCTCGCCCGCGTCGCGGCGGCGATCCCCTACGCCGACCTTATAGCCGTGTGCATCATAGCCGGGGGCGTCGTCCTCATGCGCGCGTTCAAGGTGAAGCCGATTTTCATCATGGTTGGGGCCGCTGCCGTTGGCGGCGTGCTGTATTTGGTTTTGTAGCGCGTAGCGGCGAGATTTGCCGTCTCGCGCCTGAAGCCATATCCTCGCGAAACAATCCTCGTGAGGATATGGCTTCCGCGTTTCGGTCAGCGGACAAGAATCGTTTTTTTGAATGTCTTCGTTTTCCCGCCTTTCTGCTTGGCCTTTACCGTGACTACCGCCTTGCCTTTGCCCTGCGGCCATAGCTTGCCGGCTTTGTCTACCTTCAGCACCTTCGTGTTCGATGATTTGAACGTGAGTGAAATGTCGGTGGCTTTCTTTGGCGACACGGCTATCGTCAGCGGGCTTGCTTTTCCTATACTTGCCGCCCATGATTTTGCTTTGGTTTGTACGGCCTGCGGTTTCTTGACCGTCAGCTTTTTCAGATACTCCTTCTTAGCTACTACGACGACTTTCACTTTGAGCGTCTTCCCGCTCGATGCTGTTGCCGTTATCGTGGAACTGCCTTTCTTTACGGCCTTTATCTTGCCCGCTTTGGATATTGTCGCTATCTTGGGCTTCGATGTTTTGAACTTCACTCCCGGGTCTTTTTCGATGAGCTGGCCTTTTCCCCCGTCGTACGCCAATGGCAGGGCCAGGCTGCTCCCTACCGTGAGGAATATGGTCTTCATGGGAGTCCGTATGCTTTTTATTTTATCTGCATTCCCGCCAAGGCCGCTGAGTATCGTGTAGCTTGTGGAGATTGAATTGTTGACGTTCATTGTGTTGATGTTGACTATGCTGCCTGACGCCCCGTCCTTATCTTTGTCATCGTAGCTGTTCGGATAGGTGGGATTGGCCCCTTCCCTCTCCTTGACGTAGTCGGGTACGCCGTCCTTGTCGGCGTCTTTGTAGCTGTTTGGATCGTTCGGGTTCGTTCCGTCCCTACCCTCCACGTAGTCTGGTACGCCGTCTCCATCTGTATCTTTGTAGCTGTCCGGATTATTGGGGTTCGTTCCGTCGCGAATCTCCACGTAGTCCGGTACGCCGTCCTTGTCGCTATCCTTGTAGCTGTCCTGATCGTTCGGGTTCGTTCCGTCGCGAAGCTCTATGTAGTCGGGAACGCCGTCATTGTCTGTATCCTTATAACTGTTTGGGTCGTCGGGATTTGTTCCCTCGCGAACCTCTATGTAGTCAGGCACGCCGTCGTTGTCTGTGTCCTTATAACTGTCCGGATCATTCGGGTCCGTTCCGTCGCGAATCTCCACGTAGTCAGGCACGCCGTCTTTGTCGGTGTCCTTGTAACTGCTTGGGTCGTTCGGGTCCGTTCCGTCGCTAAGCTCTACATAGTCGGGTACGCCGTCCCCGTCGCTATCCTTAAAACTGTTTTGATCGTTCGGGTTTGTTTCGTCTTTTTCCTCCACACGGTCAGGTACTCCGTCCCCGTCGCTATCCTCAAGGTAATCGGGGATATTATTCTCGTTGTCGTCCTCGAATTCATTCGGGTCATCGGGATTTGTTCCGCCCTGTTCTTCTACATAGTCGGGTACGCCGTCCTCGTCGCTGTCCTTGTAGTCGTCCGGGTCGTTCGGATTTGTTTCATCGCGCCCCTCTACATAGTCAGGTACGCCGTCTTCGTCAGTATCCTTGAAGCCGTCCGGATCATTCGGATTGGTTCCGTCCTGCCGCTCGACGAAGTCCGGTATCCCGTCCCCGTCCGAATCCTTGTATTCGTCAGAATTGTTCGGGTCGGTTCCGTTCTTATCCTCTACGCGGTCAGGCACGCCGTCACCGTCGGTATCCTCTAAGTAATCGGCTATGCCGTTCTTGTTATCATCCCTGAAACTGTTCTTGTCGTCAATATCGGTTTCGTCGCGAAGTTCGATATAGTCCGGTACGCCGTCTCCGTCCGAATCCTTATACTCATTCGGGTCGTCCGGGTCAGTCCCGTCACGATCCTCGATGTAGTCAGGAACGCCGTCCTCGTCGGTGTCCTTATACTCATTCGGGTCGTCCGGGCCTGTCCCGTCACGAATTTCGATATAGTCGGGCACTCCGTCGCCGTCGCTATCCTTGAAGCTGCCCGGATCGTAGGGGTCGGTCCCGTCCTGCCGCTCTACAAAGTCGGGTACGCCGTCTCCGTCGGAATCCTTATAGATATCAGGGTTGCCCGGGCTGGTCCCGTTTTTCTCCTCAACGTAGTCGGGTACGCCGTCGCCGTCACTGTCCTCGAGGTAGTCCGGTACGCCGTTCTTATTGTCGTCCCTGAAGCTGTCCGGGTTGCCCGGTTCTGTCCCATCCTGCGACTCTACGTAGTCTGGAACGCCGTCGCCGTCGCTATCCTTATAGCTACCCGGATTGCCAGGATCCGTTCCATCGCGCTCTTCGACGTAATCCGGTACGCCGTCCTCGTCGGAATCTTTGTAGCTGTTCGGATTTTTGGGATCCGTACCGTCATTGACTTCGACATAGTCGGGTACGCCGTCGCTGTCCGTGTCTTTGAAATCGTCCGGATCGTAAGGCTTGGTTTCGTCACGTATCTCTTGCCAGTCAGGCACTCCGTCGCCGTCGGTATCGGTGTCGTCGTCTACCGGTTCAAAGTCATCTTCGTCATCATTATAAGGAGGAACCGGGATTACCTCCAGCTTGACTACGCGCGGCAATGTCGTATAGTTGGCTGTATCCGCCGGGGTATAGGTCGCGTTATGGGAACGTGCGCCTATATCCCCCACTAAATCTTCAGGATTGTCCCACGACCATCCGCCAGCGGGCCGCCCATCATTAATATTTACATCTTTGAGTTTTGTGCCTACTTCCACGACAATACCATCCCGTGGGATGGGCGGATTTGGTATAGCCTTGTGAATGGTAAATTTCACGGGCTGGGTAAGGGTAGTCCAGTTCGCGGTATCCTTTGGCGTGTGTCTGGCCTCATGCACCCTCTCGCCGGCGCCGCCTACGGCAACGTCGTCGCCCTCAACCCAAACCCAGCTTGGCGGCAATTTGTGGTCCTTTAGCGTCGCGCCCGGGCTGTATGTCGTTTCGATATCCTC
>JAISAI010000101.1 GCA_031266795.1 Eubacteriales Family XIII. Incertae Sedis bacterium | reverse complement strand
ACTTAAAGGAGGTTTTGAATGGCTTATGTAATCAGTGACGAATGTATTGCTTGCGGCGCATGCACGGCGGAGTGCCCTGTAGACGCCATAAGCGAGGGGGACATCTACACGATTGACGCAGAGGCTTGCATAGACTGCGGAGCTTGCGCTACGGCTTGCCCCGTCGACGCGCCGCACGAAGGCTGAGGCCACACATCGCCTGACCGCGCGCACGGCCATCCTACGCTATGTGGGGCGCCGGCGAATCGCACGGATGTCGGATCAAACTGAAACTGCCCCGGACCCCGAGGCAGTTTCTTCATTATTTCCCTAAGTAATAAATGAGCTCGTGCAGGCTGTCGTTCAGATGTACGTATTGCAGTGTGACGTCGTCCGGCACGTTGAGGTCGACTGGCGCGAAGTCCCATATGCCCTTGACGCCGCCCTCGACGAGGATGTCGCAGGCGTCCTGCGCGCCGGAGCCGTTTGTCGTGATAACGCCTACGTCGGGTGTGCGGGCTTTGAGGTACTTCTTCAGATCGGATATGTTGCCGACCGTGTATTCGCCGATCTTGTCCCCGATGACGTCCGGCGAGCTGTCGAACACGCCGTCCACGATGAAAGCGTCGCGTTGGCTCCACGGAAATCCCGCGAGGGCGCGCCCGAGGTTGCCGGCGCCGACGATGACCATGTGGCGCTCAGAGTCGAGCCCGAGTATGGACGTGACGCCGTCGAACAGATCGCGCACATTGTACCCGTACCCCTGCTGGCCGAAACCGCCGAAGTTGTTGAAATCCTGCCGGATCTGCGACGCCGTGTAGCCGGTGATCTCGCCGAGCCTACCGGACGACACCTTATCGACGCCCTCCCTGAGAAGATTCCTCAGAAAGCGCCTATATCTTGGTAGCCGCTTTATGACGGCCGACGAAATTTGTGACGTTTTTTTCATCGCGACTGCACGGGGACATATGACGACACGGTCGCACAGCGGCGCGGTCACATGGCTCTACCAGGGAGCTATTGCTCTTTTGACTCGACGAACTTGACGATGTCCCCAATCGTCTGGAACTTTTCGGCCTCGTCGTCCGGAATCTCGATGTTGAATTCCGTCTCTATCCCCATGATTATCTCGACAGCGTCGAGCGAATCGGCCTCGAGATCCTTCATCAAGCTCGTGGACTCCGTGATGGCGTCCTTGTCGACTTGAAGCTGCTCGGCGATGATGTCCTTTATTTTGTCAAATGTCATTTGTATTTCTCCTCCGTCCCATTCCAGGCGCAAACGAATACAGAAATTATATAGGGAAAATAGCTTGATTGTCAAACTATCAGGCGAGGTCGCGAGAGATCAGATCCTCGTAGGATTGCCGCCTCACGATGAGGCGCGCCTTGCTGTCCTCTATCAGCGCGACCGCGGGCAACGGCAGCTTGTTGTAATTGTTCGCCATCGAGTAGCCGTAAGCGCCCGTCGAGTACACGGCGAGTATGTCGCCGGATGTCGCTGCGGATAGGCGCGCGTCCTCGATCAGGCGGTCGCCTGACTCACAGCACTTTCCGACGACAGTCACGGTTTCGTCCGCCGGCGCGTCGGCATTACTCGCAATGGCAGCCTCGTACCTCGCCCCGTACAGCGCCGGACGGATATTGTCCGTCATACCTCCGTCGACGGCTACGAATTTTCCGCCGCCGCGCGTCTCGCGTATCGCGCCCACCGTGTAGAGCGTGACGCCCGCCTCCCCGACGATGCTGCGCCCCGGCTCGATCGTCACGTCGGGCGTTTTCAACCCGTGCGCGGCGCAGTATGCCGCAGTCTCGCTCATGACAGGGGTTAAGTAATATCCGTACGACTGGGGCTCGTCAGTCGAGGTATATCGTATGGCAAAGCCGCCGCCTATATTCAGCTCGGGCGTATCGCAGCCGTATCTGTCCTTGATCCCCTTCACTATCCCGAGCCCGCGACGCAGGGCCGCGAGGTAGCAGTCGTTCGTAAAAATCTGCGAACCGACATGAAAGTGTATGCCGCCGAAATCGACGCGGGCGGAGCTTATCGCGTCGCCTATGAGCGTGTACAGATCTTCGCCGTCCGCGGGAAATCCGAACTTGGAGCCGGCGTGGCCCGTCATGATATGCCCGTGCGTGTCCGCGTCGACGCCGGGGTTCACGCGGAACAGTATCTTGGGGCGGTACGCGGGAGGATCGGCCGAGTAGGCCGAAGAAAGCCCGCCGCCGGAATCGGCTTGGGCATCGCCCGCTGTTGCGACGCGAGCCGCGCCGCCGCGCGAAAGCAGCTCCTCGATGAGCGCGAGCTCGCCCGGGGCGTCGACGATAATACGGCCGACGCCATAGTCCAGCGCGAGCGCAAGCTCGTCGCGCGTCTTGTTGTTGCCGTGAAATTCAATGCGCTCCGGCGGGAAGCCGGCGCGTATGGCCGTGTACAGCTCGCCGCCCGATACAACGTCGAGGGAGAGCCCCGCTTCATCAATGATCCGGCACATCGCCACGCACAGGAAAGCCTTCGACGCGTACGCCGCGCGCGCGTTCGGATACCTGTCCGTGAAGTCCCGCTTCAAGCCCGCGATCTTCGCGTCTATGGCCGCGCGCGACATGACATAGAGAGGGGTCCCGAACTCCCCGGCGACGGAGACAAGATCGACGCCATCCATACAAAGCCGCCCGTTTTTCGTTTCAATAGTATTCATAGTGTACTATTGTGATTCACGCGCTGACGCCCAATTTTTCTTTCAGCGCCTCCTGCAACACCGCGGAAAAGTTGATACCGGCGTCCTCCGCTTTGACGTTCAGCCACGACGGAAGCGTGAGCGTTTTCTTGACCGCTTTCGTCTCCGTCTTGCGGCGGTATTCGTCGAAGTCTACGGCTACGAGGGTGACTATATCGCTCTCCTTCGCCTTGACTTCATTAATAGGCGACGGCGCGGGGATTTTCCTCCCCTCGTCCTGCCAAAACACGCCCATCATTTCAAGTGCGTCCTTCGCCATATCAATCGCGTCCGCAATACCTTTGCCTTGCGTATTCTTCTCAAAATCCGGCATATATACTGAGTAACCTGATTTAGTCTTTGTCAAAATAATAGGATACACATTTTTGTCTTTTCTCATTTCATTACCTCCTCGTATAGCATATATGAATAAATCGTAGAGATTATTTCAACCCCCACCTCTTTAGGATTTCCTTTGCCGTTATCTCGTCGATTTCCCTATGCCTCGGTATTTGCTCCTCATCACTACCTTTCTGGTAGACCGTATGCTTCGACCCTTCCCTCGCGAACCGGAATCCGGCTTTTTCCAACCTCTTTATCAACTCTCTGCGCTTCATCTCAATCTCCTCTCTCCCCCTATCAATAACATTATACGTACCAGGCACGTGCGTGTCAAGTAATTTTGCCGTTATGTTTACTATGATGTCTAAATTGATAATGTCGCGTAGGCGTCTGTGTCGAGCCTTGACGGGCCTTGCTCTTTGTATTGGTAGTAGGCGGCGCAGGCTATCATCGCCGCGTTGTCCGTGCAGTAGACCGGCGGGGGTACGCTTAGCTCCACGCCTTCGTCAGCGCAGAGCGCCGCCATGCGCGCCCTGAGCATGGAGTTGGCCGCCACGCCGCCGCCCATCGTGAGCTTCCTGCGGCCCGTACTATGCAGCGCGGCGCGCGTCTTTGCCGCTATCACATCCACGACGGACGCCTCGAAGCTCGCCGCCACATCGGCGACATTCACCTCGCGTCCCGCCTGCCTTTCCGTATTTATGTAATTCAGCACGGCCGTCTTGACTCCGCTAAAGCTGAAATCGAGGCTGCCTTCCTCGAGATATACGCGCTTGAACCCCACAGCTTTGGGATTGCCGTTCTTCGCGATTTCATCGACCTTTGGGCCGCCGGGATAGCCGAGGCCGAGCACTCGCGCGACCTTGTCGAAGGCCTCGCCGACGGCGTCGTCGCGCGTGCGTCCGAGCAGTCTGTATTCCGTGTACGAGCGCACGTCGATGAGATCCGTGTGCCCGCCGGACACCACGAGTGCGAGATGAGGCGGCGCCATGCCCGCGCCCGGCGTTTTGATGAAGTTTTCGGAGCTCGCGACAGACGCGCCGAACGGCCCGCGATCCGTGATTCGCGGCAAAGCGCCCGTGCTATCCGAAGCGGGCGGACGCAGGTACGACGCGCAAACGTGCCCCTTGATGTGATGCACGGCGGCGAGCGGCCTGTCGGCGGCGTACGCCACAGCCTTAGCCGTGGACAGGCCGATGAGCACGGCGCCGACGAGCCCCGGCCCCATAGTCGCCCCGACGAGGTCGATGTCCCTCCACGCGACGCCGGCCTCCGCGATCGCGGCGTCCATGACCGCATTGATCTGCGTCAGGTGATGGCGCGACGCGATCTCCGGCACGACGCCGCCGAATACCTCGTGCACGTCTATCTGCGACGCTATGACGTTGGACAGCACCTCGCGCCCGTCCGCCGTCACGGCCGCCGCGGTCTCGTCGCAGCTCGTTTCGATGCCAAGCGTGATGAATCTACCGTTTTTCATCGAGGCTATCCGCCCTTATCCCTTCATCAACGGGCTGAACCGGACGGTCATTCCTTTCCATTATTACAGCGTCCTCCTTATTATTTTCGTAATACGCCCTGCGGACGTCTATCGTCTTGAACCCGAATTTTTCGTACATCCCTATAGCGGGCGCATTCGACGCGCGCACCTCGAGAAGGTAGCGGCTCGCGCCGCGCAGCCTCGCCTCGTCCAGCAGCTTCATCAGCAGCATGGCGCCGACGCCGGCCTGCCTGTGCTCCGGCGTGACGGCTATGGTCATGATATGGCACTCGCCAAGAACCACCCACATTCCCGCGCAGCCGCAGACCGCCCCGGCCGTTTCGGCCACGAAGTACGCGGACAGTATGTTGTCCGCTATGTCGCGCTCGATGTCATTCCGACTCCACGGGAGGGAGAAGCACGTCTCCTCGATGTCCATGACGGCGTCCATGTCGCCCCGCGACGCCGCGCGTATGCGCACCCACTTCATGCGTGGTTCACCGTTCGCGGCGGCTTCCGCCAACGGATGATCGTCCGCCCGCGTATATCCGTCCATTTCATCAGGAGTTCACCGCCGCGCCCGCGGCCTCCGCCGCAAGCCGTTCCTCGAGCTTCCTCTGCGCCTCGGCCTTGCGCATATATATCGGTTCGAGTTTCGAATAACAAATCGGCTCGCCGAAGGCCTCCGCCCACCTCAACACCTTCTCCGCCGACTGCGGCTCGTCCTCGTCGCGCACGCGGCGAATCACTCCAGCCTCCGCGGTTGACGAGTGCAGGGCCGCCGCCAAAGCGGCGTCAAACGCTTCCTCCGTCCGGACATCGCCGGACACGAGAGCTTCGAGCGCGTCCCCGCCCGGCGAAAGCCGGTACGCCCCACAGTATACCTGCCCCCTGCGCGCGTCGAGCATAGGGCACACGATCCCGCCCGGCTCGTAGCCGTACACAAATGTTTCGAGCGTCGGCGCCTTCACGACATGCAGCCCCGCCACCTGCGCCATAGCGCGCGCCGCGGACACGCCTATGCGCATGCCCGTGAACGACCCGGGCCCAGCGGACACGGCGATGTAAGCGAGCGACGAAAGCTCCACTCCCCCGCCGCCGAGAAGCCCACGCACGGTCGGCATGAGATCCGTCAAATGCCGAAGCTCACCATCAGAGCGGCGACAGACGACGCCATTGTCAGTGGACAAAGCCACGGACAGCACACGGCCGGTAGTTTCAATTGCAAGTACAGTCTTTTTCATAAATCCCCAAAAGTATATTCGATAATTTGAACCGTTACAAGAACACCACCCCGCGGCGCGCCGACGCGCTCGCTTTGATAAAAGTCGCCTCGCGCTTTAATTACAGTCCGCGTTTGCTCACGATCCATCTGCCGAAAAACGGATCGTCCAATTGATAGCTCCCGTTTTTGACGACGTATCCCTGTTTCGCGAGACGATTCAATCCGCTGTACACGGTGCTTGTCGGTTGCTCGACGGAGGATAGTTCCTTTCCCTCGGCGAGCGCGACGAGAATCCTCTTATCCGTTTTTTTCGTCGTCACCCAGAGCCGCTCATAATCATTGCCGTGGACTTCCGTCACCCTGTCGATCACATCCGCTATCATGCTATCGCTGTATTTTCCCTCCTGGAGAAAATCATAGCAATAATAAGCAAGCTGCTGCGTATAATA
>JAISAI010000100.1 GCA_031266795.1 Eubacteriales Family XIII. Incertae Sedis bacterium | reverse complement strand
CCGCCGAGCAGGTACGCTGCTATGTACAGCGGCGTGTCGCCTATGTTCAGGTATCCGCCCGACGCGAACGGCATCGGTATGCGGATGAGGTATGTCACGACGAATATGATGGCCGCCATCAGGGCCGTCTGCACGACGCGTAGAAGATTCGATCTACTCCTCATGCCCGCACGCCCCTTCTGTCTACCGCACGATCAATCGCTCCGCCGATTCTCATAGCGAGACTTCTCATCGAGTGTCTTCTCATAGCGAGCCTCCCGCGTTCACGGCATTGATCGGCTCGCCGTCCAGAAATCCCCTTACATTTGCCGTCGCTCTCTCCATCAGACGCTGTCTACTCTCCCTCGCGCCCCACGCTATATGCGGCGTGATGATGCAGTTCTTCGCCGTCAGAAGCGGATTGTCCGCCTTGATCGGTTCCTCCGACGCCACGTCCACCCCGGCGGCGTATACTCTGCCGCTGTTCAGCGCGGCGGCGAGATCGCGCTCATCTATGAGCCCGCCCCTCGCCGTATTGATAATGATCACGCCCTGCTTCATCTTCGCTATGGAATCCGCATTTATCAGCTTGTCCGTTTCGGGAGTAAGAGGCGCGTGCAGCGATATGACGTCAGACGACGCGAACAGTTCGTCCATGCCGGCGTACTCCGCGAGAGCCCGGCCTTCGTCGGTTTCGCGGCTGCCGGTCGCTAGCACTCTCATCCCAAACGCGCGCGCGAGCCTGCCCGTCACCTGACCGATACTGCCGAAGCCGACGATCCCCATCGTCTTGCCGCTGAGCTCCGTCAGCGGGTAGTCCCAAAAACAGAAGTCGGGGCACGATGCCCAGCGCCCGGCGTGTACGGCCTCGTCGTGATGACCGACGCGGCAGCATATCTCGAGCAGCAGACTGATCGCGAGCTGGCCGACGGCATCCGTGCAATAGTCGGGAATATTTGTCACGACTATGCCCGCGCTCGACGCGGCTTCTATATCGACGACATTGTATCCCGTGGCTATGACTCCGATATACCTGACCTGCGGGCAGCGGGCGAGGACGCTCCGCGTGATTGGGGTCTTGTTCGTGATGACGATATCCGCGTCGCCGATCCTCCGGACTATGAGCTCCTCATCGCCCACATCCGTGCGGTCGTACACCGTCAGCTCGCCGAACGCCGCGAGCCCATCCCACGACAGGTCTCCCGGGTTCTCCGTATAGCCGTCAAGCACCGTTATTTTAGCGTCGCGCTTTGTCTTTTCCACGTCAATTATCCACATCTATCACAAAAATATCCCGTACCATTTATTTTACCATTATATAAAAGGGCCGCGCACGATTATCACGATAAAATGTAAATGGAAGGTAACTACTCAAGGGTCACGCTAGTTGTGATTTAAATAAAAGATTGCCGGAGGCAAGCCGAATCAATGGGAGTCGAAGCCTCTTCCCTCTGCCTACGGGAACGCCGCCGTGACGGTCGTCCCCTCGTTCTCGCGGCTTTCCAAGCTCACGCTTCCGTTGTGGATCATGACGATGTGCTTGACTATCGCGAGCCCGAGCCCCGTCCCGCCCTTCTTCTTTGAGCGCGATTTGTCGACGCGGTAGAACCTTTCGAACACGCGGCTCTGAGATTTTTTCGGTATGCCTATCCCCGTGTCGGACACCGTGACCTCGATGGCGCCGCCCGTGTTTTTCACGCCGACGTCCACCTCGCCGCCCGGCTTGTTGTACTTGATCGCGTTGTCTATCAGGTTGAAGAACAGCTCATACATCATGGAGCGGTCAGCCCGCATGACCATGGGGTTGGAACACAAAGGGGACGGTTCTTTTTGTGCATTAGCACAAAAAGAACCGTCCCCTTTGTGTTCCATGACGACGGGATTAGCGGGATCCATGCCGCATGAGACGCGAATGCCTATGTCGTTCTCGCGCGCGTTCAGCGCCAATGCTTCCGACGCTTCTGTGGCTACGGCGCACAGGTCTACCTCGTCGAAGGTATCGACCGCTCCCCCCTCGTCGAGCTTGGACACGATGATTATATCTTGGATAAGCGTGTTCATGCGCTGCGCTTCGTCCTTTATCTTCCCGAGCAGCGTATCCACCTCGTCCTTTTCTATCATGCCGTTGTACAGCATTTCCGCGTAGCCGTAGATGCTCGTCAGCGGCGTCTTCAGCTCGTGCGATACGTTCGCTGAGAACTCGCGCCGCAGCTTTTCGCCCATGGCCTTTTCCGTCACGTCGAGCAGCAGGATGATCGCGCCTCCCTCGGCCACGGGGCTGATAAAGACGCGGTACGTCCGCCCCCCGTATTCCTTCACGACCTCCTTGCGGTTTCCCGCGAGGGCTTCGCGCACGTTGTTCAACAGGTCGATGTCCCTGATCGCTTCGAGGATGCCGCTGCCCTCCGCCTTCCGGTCTATCTCGAGTATCGACTCCGCGCTGTTGTTGATGGACGCTATCATGCCCCGGCTGTCGACAAATATTATCCCTTCCCTCATATTGTCCATGATCGCGTTCATCGTATCCGTGCGCCTCTTCAGGTCGTCGAACTGCAGCGCGATCTGCTCGCGCTGCTGCTCTATCATGCGCACGAAGGGCGTGAGCTCGTCGTAGGGCGGCGCCAGCCCGCCCGACTCGGCGCCTTTCAGATCGACGCTGTTTATCGGCGCCACGATCCGCTTCGTCAGATTCCTCGCGAGGAAGTACCCGACGATGAGGACGATGAGTATGACGATGACGACGGCGGGTATGGCTTTGCTGAACATGCCGAGTATGCTGCTCCGCGTCTTGGACGCGCGCAGGACGTCGCCGCCCGCAAGACGTATCGCGTAGTAGTACGTCTCCTGCCCCAAGGTATCGGACAGCCTGCTGCTCTCGCCCGAGCCGTTCGACAGCGCCTCGGCGACCTCCTCACGCTCGGCGTGGTTGTCAAGGCGATCCGCGCCGACCGTGTTGTCGTATTTGACCGTCCCGTCCGCGCCGATGAGCGTGACGCGCATGCTCGACGGATTCACGCCGCGCAGCTCGCTCTCGACCGTGGCGGCGTCCGCTTTTTGGAACACCACGATCCAGTCGCGCAGCTCATCCCTCATCACGCCGGAGAAGTGACCATAGAACACGAAGGAAACCGCCACCGATACCAAGATCAGCGCGATCACCGTGAGAAACATCATCCCCGCGAAAATTCGTCTGTTCAATTCCCGTCCGTCCTTACCATCGTATCGCTCCGCCGCGCACAGTCGCGCCCCCGCTCCCGCGACGCGCACGCGCACGCACACATTTACTCTTCTATTTTATAGCCGACGTTCCTTATCGTCTTTATCATGTCGCCCGACGCTTTCAGCTTTTGCCGCAACGACTTGACGTGCATGTCTATCGTCCGGCTCTCGCCGTCGTAGTCAAAGCCCCACACCTGATCCAGCAGCTTGGAGCGCGTCAGGACGATGCCCTCGTTCAGCATGAGGTAGCGCAGCAGCTGGTACTCCTTGTTCGTCAGGACGGTTTTCTCCCCGTCCGCGAGGACCGTGTGCCGCTCGTCGTCGAGCGCGATACTCCCGACGGACAGCTTTGGCGGCGCCGAGCCGTCGCCCTCGCCGCTCCCGCCTTCGCTCCGCCGCAGCACAGCCTTGACGCGCGCGATGACCTCGAGCACCGAGAATGGTTTTGTAATATAATCGTCCGCCCCGGAGTCGAGCCCACTGATGCGGTCAAACTCGGAGCCCTTGGCCGTGAGCATGATGACGGGTATGCCCTTCGTCGACTCGGAGCGCTTGAGTTTCTTCAATATCGTCATGCCGTCGTCGCCCGGCAGCATGATGTCGAGGATGATGAGCGACGGCCGCCCCTTCGCGAACGCGGCAAAGAACGGCTTGCCCTCGGGAAAGCTCTCCGTATGGAATCCCGCAGACGACAGCGCGTACGCCACTATCTCGCGTATGTTGTCGTCGTCTTCGACTATGAATATCTGCTTCAACACTTCATCCTTCAAAAACACTTTTTCACAGCGGCCCCGCCGCCGCACGATTATTATTCATCATAAATACACCATCCGCCATTCGGTTCTCATCTATAGCACCTGCGTGTCCTTGTGCACGCCCGTGATCGAAAATATCACCCACTCGGCGATGTTCACGGCGTGGTCTCCTATGCGCTCGAGGTACTTCGCGATCTGGAGCAGGTCGATGGCCAGCTCGCCGCCCGCCGCGTCCTCGCGTATGAGCCTTATCAGGTCGCGCTTCACGTCGTCGAACAGGTCGTCCACAATGTCGTCGTGCGCTATGACGGACTCGGCCAGCGCCGTGTCCCTCTTCACAAACGCGTCTATCGCGTCCGTCAGCATCTTCGTGGCCGCGCTCGACATATCACGCATACGCGTCCAATTCGTGGCGCGCTCGTCGCCCGACAGATACACGCAGAGCTCCGAGATGTCGGCGGCGTGGTCGCCCACGCGCTCCATGTCCGTGATCATCTTCAGCGCCGCCGAGACCTGGCGCAGGTCGCTCGCCACGGGCTGCTCGAACAGGATCAGCTTCAGGCACAGGCTCTCGATCTCCTTTTCCTTCTCGTCGATCACCCTGTCGCTATTGATGACCTCCCTCGCGGACTCCACGTCCCGCTCCTCGAGGGCCGTGACCGCCTTCGTCACCGCATACTCCACCAAGGCGCCCATCTCGATCAGCTCGCTGTTGAGGATGGACAGTTGTTCATCGTATCTGCTGCGCATTAGCCGAACCTCCCTGTGATATAGTCCTCCGTCCGCTTGTCCTGCGGCATGGCGAACATGGTCTCCGTGCTGTGGTATTCGATCACCTCGCCGAGCAGGAAGAACGCCGTCATGTCGCTGATCCGCGCCGCCTGCTGCATATTGTGGGTCACGATGATTATACTATACTTCCCTCTTAGCGTAATAAGGAGCTCCTCGATCTTTCCCGTGGAGACGGGGTCGAGCGCGCTCGTCGGTTCGTCGAGCAGGATCACCTCGGGCGACACCGCGAGCGCCCTCGCTATGCAGAGCCGCTGCTGCTGGCCGCCGGAGAGATCGAGCGCGGGCTTTTTCAGCCGATCCTTGACCTCGTCCCAGATGGCCGTATCGCGCAGCGACGTCTCCACGATGCCGTCGAGCTCGTACCTCGACTTGACGCCGTGCGTCCTCGGCCCGAATGCGATGTTGTCGTAGACGCTGAGCGGGAACGGGTTCGGTTTTTGGAACACCATGCCGACGCGCTTGCGGAGCAGGCTCACGTCCATGTCGCCGTAGATGCCCTCGCCAAAAAGCCTGACGTCGCCCGTGATACGGCAGCCCTCTATGAGGTCGTTCATGCGGTTCAGCGTCTTTATGAGCGTCGACTTCCCGCAGCCGGACGGCCCGATGAGCGCCGTGATTTTCCCCTTCTCCATCTCCATGTTCACGTCCTTGAGGGCTTGAAAATCGGAGTAATAGAGATTCAGGCTTTTTATGTCAAAGCAGTTGACGAGCCCTTTGCTCTCCGCCCGGCTGTCCTGCGTGAGCGGCAGCTCGCGCGGCTCGTACTTTCGCCCCGGCTTGCCCCGCCCGAATCGCCCGGGAGTCCACACAGAGCGGGCGCTTGAGGACAAAAATGGGACGGTTCTTTTTTGTCTTTCGCCGTGTCCTTGTCCCCGTTCCGAGCGGGCGTTTGTGCTTTTCATATTCACCGTCCAATCCGCTTGGCGATCCACGCCGAGCATGTGTTTATGAGTATAACTACTACGAGCAGTACGGCGGCCGTGGCGTAGCCCTCCCCTATGTGCAGGCCCTCGCTCGAGAGCGCGTACATATGGACGGACAGCGTGCGCGCGGATTCGTACACGTTTTCCGGGACCTGCGCGACCGTCCCCGACGTGTAGATGAGGGCCGCGGTCTCGCCGACGATGCGGCCGACCGCGAGTATGACCCCGGCCAATATCCCGGGGACGGCGGACGGCAGCACTATGCGGAACACCGTGCGCAGCGTCCCCGCTCCGAGCCCGAACGAGCCCTCCCGGTACGTGTCCGGCACGGCGAGGATGGCCTCCTCGGACGAGCGCATGATCAGGGGCAGGATCATGATCGACAGCGTGAACGTGCCCGCGAGCACGGAGAAGCCCCAGCCGAGAAACGTCACAAAGAACAGCATCCCGAACAGGCCGTACACGATGGACGGGATCCCCGACAGCGTCTCCATCGTCATGCGGATGAGCGCGACGGCCTTGTTGCCGCGCTTCGCGTACTCCGTCAGGTACACGGCCGACAGGACGCCGAGCGGGACGGCGATCGCGAGCGACAGCGCCGTCATGAGGATGGTGGAGATGAGCGCCGGCATGAGCGACACGTTGTCGCTGTTGTACGTCGGCGAGAAGAGCGACGGCTTGATGTACGGTACGCCCTTCACGAATATGAATCCGATGATGTACGCGAGTACGGCGATCGTGACGATGGCGGCCGCCCACGTGACGACGGCAAGCGCCCGCTCGGACATTTTGTGTGAACGGTTTATCATAAGGCTCTGTTCCTCAGCGCTGAAAAGCTCAGGTTGATTATCAGGATGAAGACGAACAGCACGACGCCCGTCGCGATGAGCGCGTCGCGGTGCAGCCCCGTGGCGTAGCCCATCTCGATCACGATGTTGGCCGTCAGCGTCCGGACGCCTTTGAAGAGCGAGATCGGCATGCGCGCTTGGTTGCCGGCCACCATGATGACGGCCATCGTCTCGCCTATCGCGCGGCCGACGCCGAGCACGATCGCGGCGAGCACGCCGGACTTCGCGGCGGGGAGCACGACGCGGAAGACGCTGCGGTAGTGGCCCGCGCCGAGCGCGAGCGCGCCCTCGTAGTAGTGCTCGGGCACGGCGCGGATGGCGCTCTCCGATATGCCGACGACGGTCGGCAGGATCATGACGCCGAGCAGGATGCAGGCCGAGAGCATGCTGTTGCCCGCGAACGGAACGATGGCGGCCATGCCGAAAAACCCGTACACGACGGACGGGATGCCGGCGAGCAGATCCACGCCTGGCTTTATGAGCTTGTACAGGCGCTTCGGGCACACGCGCGCGAGGAACACGGCGGACAGTACGCCGATGGGGACGCCGATGACGATGGCGCCCGCCGTGACGTAGATGCTGCCGAGTATCATCGGCAGTATGCCGAACGAGGGCGGCGTGTCGGACGGCGACCATTCCTTGCCGAGCAGGAAGCTCGCGGGGCCTATCTCGCCTATGGCGGGCAGGCCGTTCGCGAGCAGAAAATAGCAGATGAGGACGACCGCAAGAATGGAGCTGAGAGCGGCGAGGAAGAATACCGCTCTCATGAATTTTTCTTTAAACGTACCGAATCGTGTTCCGAATTTCAATGTTTCGTTCAACCGGCTACGCCGCTCCATTCTGTCACTCCCCCGGTGAATATCGCTTTTACCTGATCTTTCGTCAGATTTGACGTCGGATTGTCGTTGTTCACTATCACGGCTATGCCGTCTAAGGCTATTCTCGTGGGCGTGAGCTCCGTCTCCGTGTCCTTCAGCTCGCGGCTCGCCATCGCGATGTCGCACGTCCCGTCGATAGCGGCGGTGACGCCTGCCGACGAATCGCTCATCTGTATCTCAACGTCCGCGTCGGGATTGAGCGCGATGTACGCCTCCTTGAGCTTCTCCATGATCGGCGTCACGGAGGATGAACCGGCGACGACGATCTTGCCGGACTGCCCGCTCGCCTCGTAGGCGGCGGCGTCATTGACGACGGGGATGTAGCTCTCGCCGATGACCGCCTGGCCGTCGGCCGACATGATGTAGCCGATGAAGTCGGCCGCGAGCCCCGACGGCTCGCCTTTCGTAGCGATATTGAACGGGCGTACTATCGGGTATGTTTCGTTCTCCACATTGGCGGTCGTGGCCTCGACGCCGTCGATCCCCACGGGCTTGATGGTGTCGTTCACGGAGCCGAGCGAGATGTATCCTATCGCGTAGAGGTCGCCGGCGATGTTCGTCATCATGACGTCGGTCTGCTTGGCTATGACGGCCTCTTTCGTCGTCATGTCCTTCTTGCTCCCGTCGTCGCCCTCTTCTTCGATACCGAACAGCTCGATGAACGCGCCGCGCGTACCGGAGCCGTCCTCGCGGGACACGACAGCTATCGCTTCTCCCGTGTCGAAATTCGAGCCGGCGTCAGGGGCAGGCTCCTCAGCGGGCTCCTCTACCGGCGGCGCGGCCGTGTCCTCTGCGGCCGCAGCGGGTTCTTCGGCGGTAGCCTCCGCGCCCGCGTCAGAGCTCTCCTCGCTACCGCCCCCGCTACACGCGGCCAACGACAGAGCGAGCAGCAAAGCGACCAAGAGGCACACCGTCCTCAGAGCCAGCGCCCGCCTCCGCCCCGAGGCCGCGCCAAAGCGCACGTTCTCTATAAAAAGTTTCCTGTCAATCTTGATTCCCATATCTTTTATCTTCTCCTTTACCTGATTTCCCATCACATCTAAACCGTCAAAACTCTTGTTGTAAGAAAATCATAGCGGGAGATTGTATAGAGCAAATACAGTAGAATGTAAAATCGATGTAAAGTGTTTTGGTGTGGAATGTTATTGCTCACCCCTCCTGCCGCGATAGTTGCCTTACGCTTTGTAGCAGTCGCAGGCGCCGCCGTCGTCCCTAACCCCTGTGTCTTTGCATTTGGCGCAGTTGTAGTGGATGTCCATGTAGTCCTGCGGGTAGCCGGCGCGGCTCATTATATCCGCTTTTTCGGCGAGCTTCCTCTTTATCTCGGCTGATATCCTCTTCGACTCTTTTTGCCCGCGGTCCGTGCGCGACTCCGTGGCGCTAAAGGACTCTATGTCCAGCCTCCTTATTTCTTTGTCTATGCTTTCCACTTCGGGGAATTTGCCGTATACCTCGCTCCTGTGCGCGTTGGCCTCGGCCTCCGCCTTTGCGCGCGTCTTCTCGTAGTAGACGTTTCTTTTGGTAGCCGGGTTCTTTCCGCTCCCTCCAGCCGGGCTCCCGAGGCCTCCCGACGTCATAGCTTCATAATCGCTCTCCAGTATTTTTTTTACATAATCATACTTGTTGCGCTTGCCGGCGGCTTTCGCCGCGGCGGCGAGTATCTCGTCCGGGGTGAAGCCCATGCGGTCGAGCCAGTCGTCAAAGACGGCCTTCTCGGCGTCCGTGATCGCGGCGAACTGCAGCCCGAGCGCCTTCATGACGCGCTTGTATGTGTCCATGCGCGCGTCGGTGTCAATCAGGTATGACTCGGCGTCCTCCGGCGTCTTGACGCCCGCGTCGAGCCAGCGTTTGGCCACCTCGGCTACGTACGCGCCGCGGGTGTTCTTCTTTCTTTCGCGGCAAAACTTGTACGCGGATACTATGAGCCCCGGCGACGCGCCGTCGTCGAGCAGGACTTTGACTCGCTGGATATCCGCGCTCGGAAACAGGGCGCCGGTGATGCTCTCTATGTCCTGAAACATTTTCCGCACTTCCGCGTCTTCGAGAGCGGAGCGCAGCTTTTCGCCGCCGTCGCCCGCCTTGCCGGGGCCCTCGACCACAAGCCTCTTGATGTCCGTGAAAGTCACGTCGTAGTGAAGCTCGTCGAGCCGATTGGAGAAATACTTGCGGATGAGGCCGCGCTTTTCGAAATACGTCCACGCGGCGAGCACGTCCTCTACGCTGACGCCGAGCTCGCGCGCTATCGTTTCGTTGGACAGGATGTCGCGGCGCGCGGCGCACATATAGGCGTAGAGGTAGACCTTCACATAGTCGCCCGGCGCGCCGGGCATATACTCCGCAATGAACACATTCGGCACCTGAGTGTCGTCCAGATAATAATTGGGATGGCTTTCTACCGTAAAGTTCATTTTGCTTGCGCGATCCCGGATCGCGAATCTGATTCACGAATATGGCTTAGGGCTCCGGCGCGGCTACAGGGCATTCGCGGCACGTCTATAATATTTCCTCACGGATGATCGTCTGCTCGCGGCCCGGGCCCACCGATACTATCTTGACTGGCGCGCCGGATATATCCTCTATCTCGGCGATGTAGGCGCGCGCCTCCTCCGGCAATTCATCGAAAGATGTGCAACCCGATATGTCAGTTTGCCACCCGCGCGCTGTCCTATACAGGGGCTTGCAGGCGGCGAGCGTGTCGAGCAAGGCGGGGAAGTTTTCGATCCTTTCGCCGTCCGGCGTCTCATACGCATAGCACAGCTTGATTTCGTCAAAGCCGCCAAGCACGTCGAGCAGAGTGAGGGCTATGCCGTCCACGCCGTTAGTGCGCACGGAATGCCTTACGGCGACGCCGTCGAACCAACCGCAGCGTCTTGGCCTTCCCGTCGTCGTGCCGTACTCGTTGCCGGCTTCGCGGATGGCGTCGCCCGTCTCGTCCGTCAGCTCCGTCACCATGGGCCCCGCGCCTACCCTCGTCGTGTACGCCTTGACTACGCCGACGATCCCGTCTATCATGCGCGGCCCCACGCCCGCCCCGATGATGAACCCGCCGGAGCCGGGATGCGACGACGTGACGTAGGGGTATGTGCCGAGGTCGAGGTCGAGCATGGCGCCCTGCGCCCCCTCGAAGAGCACAGCCTTGCCCTCCGAAACCGCGTCGTAGACGATGACGCCCGTATCGGCGATCATCGGGCCCATGCGCTCGGCGTATCCGGCGTACTCGTCCGTTATCTTCTCCCTGTCGAGCGGCTTCGCGCCGTATATTTTACCGATAACCTCATTGCTCGCGTCGAGCCGCTCCGTCAGTTTGTTTATGAACGACCGCGTGTTGAGCATATCGCACGCGCGCAGCCCCGTGCGTGCAGCCTTGTCCGTGTAGCACGGGCCTATGCCCCTCCTGGTCGTGCCTATGCCGCCGCTCCCGGCGGACTCCTCGATGAGCGCGTCGAGCTCCCTGTGCCACGGGAACACTATGTGCGCCCGGTCGCTGATGAATATCCTCGAGCAGTCTATGCCGTCCGCCTCAAGCGTCTCTATTTCATTGAAAAATCCTGCGGGATCCACGACAACCCCGTTGCCGATCACGTTCACCGCGCCGGGGTGCAGCACGCCGGACGGTATGAGGTGAAGGGCGTATTTCCTGCCTCCCGACACGACGGTGTGGCCGGCGTTATTGCCTCCCTGGGCGCGCACGACCACGTCCGCCCGCCCGGCGAGGTAGTCGATGATCTTGCCCTTGCCTTCGTCGCCCCACTGTAAACCGATGATCGCTGCTGTTTTATATACCATTATTGCTCCTTATATTTCCGTAACTAGCCGCCTTTTCTTCAAAATGGCGCCGGGCCCGGTTTTGCGGCCATCGCCGCGTCATACTTGCCGTAATCAACGTTGCCAAACTTCGTGTATCTGTCGATCCATGACAGGATCACTTCGCCTGTCTCGCCGTTCCTGTGTTTCAGTATCAGTATTTGCCGCATCGTTTCCGGATTGTAACTGAAGTCGTAGCGGCCTTCCTTCTCATCGGACTCGGACTCCCTCTGCGTCTTGTTGTGTATGAACATTATCAGGTCGCCGTCCTGCTCTATAGCGCCCGAGTCGCGCAGGTCGGACAGGACGGGGCTGCCCTTTCGCTTTTCGATATCGCGCGTGAGCTGCGACAGCACCATGACGGGGCAGTCGAGCTCCTTCGCCATCTGTTTGAGCCGCCTCGATATGGCGGCTATCTCGAGTGTCCTGTTCTCGGGCTTGCCGGAGCCCGTCATCTCCATCAGCTGTAGGTAGTCTATCACGACAAGCCCGAGGCCGTGCTCCGAGCGAAGCCTGTGGCATTTGCTTGTCATCTCGTCCACGGATATGCCGGACGTTTCGTCGATAAAAATATTCATATCGCGAAATTCGTCGCGTGCAGCATTGTAGCTCTGCATATCTTCGCGGTTGTCAAAGAAACTGCCGTCCTTGATGCTTTTCAGGGAAACGCTCGCCATGATGCTCATGAGCCTTTGCCCAAGTGGCAGCTCCCCCATTTCGAGGCTGAAGAACATGACTGTGACGTTTTCCTTGATCGCCGCGTTCAGCGCGAAGTTGAGGGCGAGCGCGGTCTTGCCCATGCTAGGGCGCGCCGCGACGATGATGAGGTCCTTCTTCTGGAAGCCCGCAGTCTTTTCGTCGAGCTTCGTGAATCCCGACGTGATGCCGAGCAGGGCCCTCTTCGAATCGCGATGCTCCTGCGTCTCGCGCATCGCGCGTTCGATAATGTCGCCTATGCGCGTATAATTGCCCTTCGTGCTATCCTGCGCGAGGTCGAATATTCCGCTCTGCGCTTTCGTGAGCACCTCGTGCGCGGGCTTGTCGTCCTCGTAAGCCTCCGACGCCGTTTCCTCGCCGTACTTGATGAGGCGGCGCAAGACGGCTTTTTCTTTCACTATCTTCGCGTACTGTTTCGCTCCCGAAGGGGACGGCGCCGCGTAGGGCAGGCCCGAGATATACTCCGCGCCGCCGGCCAGCGCGAACTTGCCGCGCATCTTCAGCAGCTCGGACAGCGTCACGACGTCGACACGGTCGCCGTCGCCGTGGATTTTCCGCATGGCGTCAAATATCTCCGAGTGGGCCGCGCGAAAAAAATCCTCGCTTTTCAGATCCTCAAGCACATTGAACAGCGCGTCTTCGTTCTGTATGGCCGCGCCCAGTACCGATCTCTCGGCGTCGTCGGAGTGCGGATACTCACGTTCCGCCATCGTACTATTCCTCCTCGGGGGCCTCCTCGGCCGGCGCTTCGTCGGCCGGAGCTTCGTCAGCCGGCGCTTCGTCAGCGGGCGCTTCCGTCGTTTCGGAAACAACGTCCTCGGCAAGCGCCTCTTCCGCAGCCGCTTCTTCCTCCGCGACGTCGTCGGCCGGCGCTTCCTCCGAGCCGTCTTCATCATCATAGGAATCAAATCTCTCGTCGTAGTCCGGCGAGTCCGACTCCGCGTCGGCAGCAGCAGCCGCAGCCGCGGCTTCTTCCTCGGCGCGCGCGGCAGCTTCCGCCTCGGCCGCCGCTCTGGCCGCCGCTTTTTCTATAGCCAACTTCGCCGCCGCCTCGGCCGCCTCGATCTCCTCGGGCGTGCCGACGAGTATCCTC
Organism: Eubacteriales Family XIII. Incertae Sedis bacterium; assembly: GCA_031266795.1. Classification (GTDB taxonomy): domain Bacteria; phylum Bacillota; class Clostridia; order Peptostreptococcales; family Anaerovoracaceae; genus JAIRPC01. The sequence goes on along the minus strand of JAISAI010000100.1, from coordinate 7,768 downwards.
ATGACGGCGTTGATGTCTTGGAATATCTTGATCGTGACCGGGTGTATGCCCACATTCTTGATAGGCGTACCGTCCGCGATCTTCCGTTTGTCGATAAAGACGCCGAAGTGCTCATGGATAGCGTCAGCCACGTCCTGAGACGTGATGGACCCGAACAGCCTGCCGGATTCCCCGGACTTCGCTTCGAACGTGATGCTGTGGCTGTCGATCTTCGCCTTGATGCCCTCGGCCACTTCCCTGTCCTGCGCTTTTCTCTCGGCGAGCTTGGCGCGCCTGTGCTCCAGCGTCTTGATGTTTGAGTCCGTCGCGGGTATGGCCATGTTCTTGGGCAACAGATAGTTGCGCGCGTAGCCGTCGGCGACTTTCACCACCTCACCGGCAGCGCCCTTGCCTTCAAGACTCTCCAACAATATTACTTGCATTTTTTGCCTCCATTCCACTAACTGTTCCTGTTACTGTTCCGGCTAAACAGGACGACGGCCTACGCCTCGCGGCGCGCCTTCATCCGGCGTTCCCGGTGTCAAATTCCTTCACTAACTCTTTGATCTGTTCTATCACTTCGTCCTGCGTCGCGCCTTGTATCTGCGCGGCCGCCATCGTCAGGTGCCCGCCGCCGCCGAACTTTTCGAGGATGGCCTGCACGTTCAGGGAGCCGAGCGACCTCGCGCTCACCACGACGTCCTTCTTCGTCTCGCCGACGACGAAGCTCGCCCTGATCCCCTTGATGTCGAGCAGCTCGTCCGCGGCCTGCGCGACGATGATCTGCGCGTTGGCGTGCACGCCCTCGTTGCGCGATATGGCGATGCCCTCGATGGAAAAATCGGCGTTGGATATGATGTTGGCCCTCTGCCTGAAGTCATCCATATCGCTCTGCAAATACCCCCTGACGGCCATGCTGTCCGCGCCGTTGTCGCGCAGCCAACTCGCGGCCTCGAACGTACGCGTACCCGTGTTGACGGAAAAATTGTTCGTGTCCACGAATATGCCGGCGAGCATGAGGTTGGCTTCGATCTTATTGATCCTGCCCACCTTGTCGTCGTACTGCATGATCTCAGCGATGAGCTCAGAGGTGGACGACGCGCCGGGCTCCATGAATGTCAGCGTGGCGTTCTCGATAAAATCCTTCATCTTGCGATGGTGGTCTATGACGACTATGCGGTCAGTCATGCTGATGAGCTTTGCGCATTCGACCATGCCGGGCGTATGCGAATCGACGATGACGAGCAGGGTGTCGCTGCTCGCGAGCTTCACGGCCTCCTCGTCAGTCACGAAATGGTACGTACCCGACTTGACGGCGGCCCGGAACACGTCCTGCATGGACTGGACTATCTCACCCCGGACGATGTGGACATTGTTGCCGTGAGCGAACGCGATACGGTGAACCCCGAGCGCCGCGCCGAGCGAATCCATATCCATATTCTTATGGCCCATGATGACGACGTCCGAGGACTGCGACAAGAGCTGTTTGAACGCGTGGGCCATGACCCGCGACTTGCCCTTGTTGCGCGACTCGATCACCTGCACCTTGCCGCCGTAGTACCTGACGTCGTCCTCTGTCTTGACGACCGCCTGGTCCCCGCCGCGGCCCTGCGCGAGATCGAGGGCAAAAGCGGCGTATACCTCGGCCTGTGACAGTGTTTCCGCCCCGGCGCCGACGCCTATGCTCAGCGACGCGGGGAACTCCGCGTCTGTGTCCTTCTTCCTGATTTCGTCCAAGATAGCGAACTTGCTCGCCTCGAGCTTGCGAAAACTCGCCGTGTCGAATATGAGATGAAAACGGTCCCTCGCGTTGCGTATGGCGATGGCGCCAATGTTCGCGCCCCATTCGCGTATGGCTGTTTCGAGGCTCGCGGCCACGACGGGCTTTCTCTCGTCTTTTGATTTGGACAATATACCGTCGTAGTTGTCGATGACGACGTAGCAGAAACATTGCTTCTCGTCGGCGTATTTCTCTTTCAGATGCTCGTAGTCCGTGACATCCACGAAGTGGAGCATCACACTCTGGCTGATGTCCTCGTTCAGATACGAGGGAAGGATCAGCCATGATCTGCCGCCTGCGCTGACGTTCGTACCGCCGCTCACCTCGCCGGGTTCAAGCTCGCCTCTGCCGAGGCCGACGACGTCCTTTATATCGGTCTTCAGTATCTTGGCAGCCGGGAAATACCCCTTGAACTTGTCGTTCGTGAGTACGAGCCGGCCCTCGCTGTTGACCACGCATATGGGCAGGGGGTAGTTGCTCACCGAATACCTGACGGTATTCTCGACCTCGTTCTCCACACCCTCGATGAAACTTATCAGCCAACGCTTCTGGTGTAAGCGGATAATGACGCACAGTATAACGAACGCCGCCGCGCAGGCCTCGAGAATATAGTCGGCCGGATGCAGCGTACTCTCGTAATGCGCCGGGATAAGATCGCCGCGCGTGAACAGAAAGATAAGGCCCGGCGCGAATAGTATCGCCGCGCATATGATGTAAGGCGCTACAATCTTCGCAAGCAGCCTGTCACTCATCGCATATCTCCCGAGAGCGCTCCCGCCTCAGTCCCTGACATAGGGCAGCAGGGCCACGATCCTCGCGCGCTTGATGGCGCGGGCCACCTCGCGTTGATGAAGGGCGCACGTGCCCGTCACGCGTTTCGGCAGTATCTTGCCCCGGTCCGTGATGAACTTTGAAAGCATATCAACGTCCTTGTAGTTGATCTTCGCGTTTTTGTCGGCGCAGAACTGGCATACCTTCTTCTTATTCAGGCCGCCCCCGCCCCTTCTTTGTCTTTCCATATATAATACTCCTCTTGTTTTATCTGCTATTATCCCGGAAAATATCGTTGCAGCAAATATTATTCCAATAAAAAACCTGCTGTCCCGTTAAAACCGGATGATCCCGGCGAAACCGCCGCCGTCTAGAACGGGAGGTCGTCCTCGTCGTCCTCAAGCGCGCTGAACCCCTGCGGGACAGCGTCAGGCGGCGCGGCTGAAGGCGCCATGGGCGCGGCTTCGGTCTGCGGCGCCATCGCAGGCGGCTCAGGCGCCGGACGTCCGAAAGCCTCCCCGTCCTGTCCCCCGTAGCCGCCGCCAAACTGGTCGCCGCCGCCCTTGGGGCTGAGGAACTCTATCCTGTTCGCGATGATTGAGTCGCGATAGATGGTCTTCCCTTCCTTTTCATAATTGTCGTTCTGTATGCGGCCTTCGATACCGACCTTTCTGCCTTTCGACAGATAGCGCTCCACGAGCTCAGCCTGCTTGCCGAACAGCGTCACGCGAAAAAAGTCCGAATCGGGCCCGCCCTCTTTCGTGTAGGCGCGGTTGACCGCGATGTTGATATGCGCCACGGCCGTGCCGCTCTGTACATATCTGACCTCCGGGTCCCGAGTGAGATTCCCTACCAATACCACGAGATTCATAATCGTCTCCTTTCCGGTGGAAGCGCTGGCAGGCGACCGCAGCGCGTCCGCCCGGCCGTATCCGCCTAAGCGGCGTCCTTGTCGTCGTCAAGATTTATGATCAGATGACGTACGACGTTGTCCGATATTCTCAGCCTGCGGTCGAGCTCTTTCGGAAGATCCGCGGGCGCTTTGAACTCTACCAGCACATAGTAGCCCTCGTTCTTCTTGCGGATGGGATAGGCCAGCTTTCGTAGACCGATCCGCTCCGTTTTCACGACCTCGCCGCCGTCTGATATGACGCCTTCAACGGTTTCCACAACCGCGTCCCTGGCCTCATCGTCAAGCGCAGCCGCGATGATATACATGATCTCATAACGATTCATTGTTTCACCTCCCTTCGGACTGAATGGCCACGGCAAGCCGTAGCAGAGAGCATAAGACATTGATGTCCTATATTCGGATGTATCGCGCCCCGGTAAGAAGCGCTCCCCTATTGTATATGAAAGAAGCAGCCCATTGCAAGGAATTTTTTCGCCGGGACGACCCGGAACGACCCGCCGGGGCGACCGGCCGCGAAATTATCAAGAATTATGTGAAATTATGTGGAATTATCAAGCCGCTTGTCATATAATATATCCATGACAAAGAACACCCTGAATCCATTCAAGCCGATTTTCGGCAAGACCCCTCCTATTCTCATCGGCCGCGAGCCGATGATTGACGAATACATCTCATCATTGGATAGTTATTTGTACGACGACAGGATCACGACATTGTTTGTCGGTCAGCGCGGCATGGGCAAGACCGTGGTTTTGAATGAGGTTTCAAAAAGAGCCGTAGCAAAGGGATGGGTGAGCGTAGACGTATCGATGTCGGAGAATTTGCTTGCAAACGCCTACGACAGACTGCGCATTGAGGCCGGAGTCCATCTCTCAGCGCAAAAATCGAAATTGACCGGGGTCACTTTGAATATCATGGGCTTCGGCGCCGGAGTCTCCACGGACACGCATCAGGAAGACTTTTCGACGATGACAAAAATAGGCCTCATCGTGGAGGAACTCTCAAAGAAGGGTGTCGGCGTTTTGTTCACCATAGATGAGGCGAGGTCAAAATCCGAAGCGCTGCGGGAATTCGCGAGCAACTATCAACTGCTGCTGAGAAAGGATCTCAAAGTCGGCTGCGCCATCGCCGGCCTTCCCTTTGAAATATCCGGCCTCATCAACGACGAAGTCCTTACTTTTTTAAGACGGGCGAATAGAGTGGTATTGTCGCAGGTGGACATCGACGACGTTGCCATAGCTTATATAAAAGTCTTTAATGAAAACGGCGAGAGCCTTCCGTTTGATGTCGCGCGGGTGGCCGCGGAGAAAACCCAAGGGTATCCGTACCTGATCCAGCTGCTGGGCTCCGTTCTTTGGGATACCTCCGGCAATGGCAGGATCACGGAGCAGGAAGTGGTATTCGCCGCCGAAGCCGCGAGACGGAAAATGTATCAGAACGTCGTAGAGCCGATGGCGGCCGATCTCACAAGGAAGGAGACGGAGTTCGTCACCGCGATGGCCGAGCTCGATCAACCCTCCGCGGTATCCGACATAGCGGACGCCATGGGATTGAAGCAAACGGATGTGGCGCAGTACCGAAAACAGTTGATCGACAAATACTTCGTGTATTCGCCGGCCCGCGGAAGACTTGACTTCGTATTGCCGTACAGCAAGGAGTACCTTTTGGAAAAGCCGTGATAAGCGGTTTACCTTTACCCTTCAAAGACGGCTTGTGTAATTGTGACTATTCCCACTACTAATAATAAGTGATATTATTATTGGTATGAGCTTTAGATTACCGATATACAGAGCCCCTGATTTTACGGAAGATGTCTTTGTGCGCGCGCCGGACGTGCGGACGGTGGCGGCCCGGCAGGACGGCGTTGCGCCGGAGGGCTTTCACGCTACGTCTATGTACCCGGAATATTTCAAGATTCGCGGCGAGTGGAGGCTGATTGAGGGCACGCGCATGGACTGCGTTCCCGTGCTGCGGAGCGACGGCTCGCTCAAGGCCACGGAGTTCCGGCGCCTGAAGACCGGCGACCACGTGATCGTGGGGAGAAACGACGACGGAAGCGAAGGGATTTATCTCTACACAAAGGGTTTTGTCTGTGACGACGGCGACGCTTCAACGGACAGCTTCGCGTTTCGCTCCGGCCGGAGTAGGGAGACATCGTTCGCGAGCGATTACGAGCGGCTCGTGTCGCTGCTGCGCCACGATGCGTACCACGGCCATATCATCTGGGTGCTCGGCCCCGCGGTGGTGTTCGACGAGGAGTCGCGCAACGCGATGGAATACATCGTCGAAAACGGCTACTGCCACGCGGTGTTCGGCGGGAACGCCGTCGCCACGCATGACCTTGAGGCCGCAATGTTCGGCACCGCTCTCGGACAAAACATCAAAACGGGAGAGAATGTCCCGGGCGGCCATTACAACCACCTCAAACTTCTGAATCGCGCCGCGCGCGCGGGCTCTGCGAAGGAGATGATAGCGGAATACGAGCTCGACGGCGGACTCGTCTGCACCTGTCAAAAAAACGATGTCCCGCTCGTTCTCGCGGGGTCTATCCGAGACGACGGCCCGCTCCCTGAGGTCGTCCGCAACACCGGCGAGGTGCAGGATATTATGCGAAAGCACACGAGCAGGGCGACGATGGTGGTCTGTCTTGGCACACAGCTCCATTCCATAGCGACGGGAAACCTCACGCCGTCCTACACGGTCGTGGACGGGAGAGTCAGGCCCGTGTTCATCTACGCCGTCGACATCTCCGAGTTCGCGCTCAACAAGCTACGCGACCGCGGCTCGCTCGAGGTGACCACCATAGTATCGAACATCCAAGACTTCCTTTTCAAGGTCGTCCAACTTTTGATGAAATAGCGTGGGAGGAATGATGCAATATCGACTTGACCCGAAATCGGGTAATAAACTATCAGCGTTGGGATTTGGCTGTATGCGGTTTCCGCGCGGGATCAGCATTGACCTTGCCAAAAGCGAGAAGCTCGTGATCGAAGCCGTCGAGAAGGGCGTGAACTATTTTGACACGGCCTATATCTACGGCGGAAGCGAAGACACGCTCGGCGAGATTTTACATAAGAACGACCTGCGCGGCAAGATATATCTCGCTACGAAGCTGCCTCACGGCAAATGCAAGAGCTACGAGGATTTCGACAAATATTTCAACGAGCAGCTGAGACGCCTCCACACGGACTACATCGACTATTATCTGATCCACAATGTAACCGATATGGATGCTTGGCGGGCGGCAACCGGCATAGGGCTCGAAAAATGGATCGATGAGAAGAAGGAGAGCGGTCAAATCCGGCAAATCGGGTTTTCGTTCCACGGCGCCCAGGCGGATTTTTTGCGGCTTTTGGACGCGTACCCGTGGGAGTTTTGCCAGATCCAATACAATTACATGAACGAGAACTATCAGGCGGGGCGGCCCGGGCTGCAAAAAGCCCACGAGATGGGCTTGCCCGTCATCATCATGGAGCCGCTGCTCGGCGGGAAATTGGCGAGCGGTATGCCGAAAAAGATCGCGAATCTGCTCAGCGAGGCGAGCCCGGGCGTCACGCCCGCGGCCTTGGGCCTGAAATGGATATGGGATCAGCCGGAGGCGACGGTCGTCCTGTCGGGGATGAACGCGCCCGAGCAGCTCGCCGACAACCTCAAAACCGCTGAAACCGCAACGGTCGGAGCGCTCACAGCCGGCGAGCTCGCCGCGATCGAGAAGGCAAAAGTCCTCTTCGAGGAAAGCTACAAGACTCCCTGCACGGGCTGCAATTACTGCATGCCGTGCCCCCACAACGTGAATATCCCCGGCTGCTTCGCGGCGTACAACGCGTCCTACGCCAATGGTTTTGTCACGGGTATGCAGCAGTACATGACGAGCACGAACGTGCTCCACGAATCCGGCGGGCTGCGGTCGTCAAACTGCGTGAAGTGCGGCGTATGCGAACAGAAATGCCCGCAGCACATCAAAATACCGGATGAACTGCTAAAAGTAAAAAAACGAATGGAGCCGTTCTGGTTCAACCCGCTGGTAAAGATAGCGCGGTCTGTAATGTAGCTATGCACAGGATTTTGATCGTCGAGGACGACAGGACTATTCGCGAGGAGCTCAAGACGCTTTTGGAGCGGTATGGGTATACCGTTGCCGCTACCGACGACTTTCGGGACGTGGTCGGGCAGGCGCTTGATGAAAAGCCCCACCTGATTTTGCTCGATATAAATCTGCCGAGGTATGACGGGTTTCATATCTGCCGCGAGCTGCGCCGCGAGTCGAATGTCCCGATCATCGTCGTGACGAGCCGCAGCAGCGAGGCGGACGAGCTGATGAGCAT
>JAISAI010000061.1 GCA_031266795.1 Eubacteriales Family XIII. Incertae Sedis bacterium | reverse complement strand
CGCTTCGAGGAGGGCATAGTCCACGAGGACACGGCTTTCTCGTTCGCCGCCATACTCAAAGCGGAGCGCGCGGCCGTGCTCGCCAAGTCGTTCTACATCCGGCGCGTGCGCGAGGGCAGCGTCATGACGAACGACCACTCGTTTGACAATGTCTACGGCTACTACGCCGCCATGAAAGCCATGCTGCGCACGATGGACGACGAGAACATCGCGGCCACGCTCAGCGAGAGCGAGTACGGCGCCGCGTTCGCGATAGTGCGGAAGATGTGCAGGCGCGCCGCGAAGATGTACGCGTCGGCCGGCGCCGAGGAGATCGAGTTTGGCGCGGCCGGCATGAGCCCCTCCGACCGCGCGCGCTTAGACCTGACCGTCAGGGCCGCGTGGCGCAACAACATATTGAAAGAAAAAAAAGAGGCGCTGGAGGAAAAGCTCTCCGCAAAGCGGGAGAGGATAGCCGAACTAAAAGCGCAGAAAAAGGAGTGCGAAAAGGAGCTGGATCACATCAAAAAATCCTTCTCCTACCGCCTCGGCCGCGCGCTCACTTACATCCCAAGAAAAATCAGAGCAGCCGCAAAACCGCAGAAGTAGCCGCTAAAACCCCGCCAGAGTATGCCACACCGACCGCCCATATACCATACATATCACCACATCCGGCTCATGAGCCGCGATATATTCCTTCACATCGCCGTCATAACGGCTCTCGCGCGACGCGTCGATCGTCACCGTCTCCGAAAACAACAAACTCAGGTACTGCGCGTACGACCGGCCGAACGAGTCCGTGATCAGCAGGCATTTCAAGCCGTTGTCGTTCCCGTAGTTGTAGATGAAATTCTCCTCGTAGCCGTTCTGCAGGAAGGTCTGATACTTGTTCAGATGGCCCTTTTCCAAATATTCGTCGGCGATGAACGCCGTCCGGAAATCCCCCTCGTACTCCCCGCGCAGCTCGTGATCCCTGAGAAACTTCTTCAGCCTGAGATTCGTCTCGAACTTCGGCAGGTAGATGTTCAGATCATCCATGCCCGTGTAATATTTCCCGACGCGCACGCCCGCCGAGCCGAGAAACGAATCAGGGTGTTCCTCCACGTAATAATTGTCCGGGTCCGTAAAGACCCCCTCCGGGTCGAGATCGTAGCCGTAGTTGTCGTTCAGATAGTCCGCCGTCGCGCCGAACGTCTTGAACGCGAGCGGCGTCGCCCAGTGATGGTCGGTCCTATAGCGTATTTCATCCTCCCTCAGGCCCTCGAACAGATCGCGGACGTCGAGATACGGGACCTTAGCCTCGTCGAGCCCCGCGAGGAACAAGTCCGTGTTGCGGTCGGAATAGTCGTCGACCCCGGGCGGCATCTTCGTGACGCCCCTGATATACGTCGACGACGTCTCAATGAGCAGGAAGTCCATCCCCTCGCCGCGCGTGTACTCATACAGGTTCGTCGCGTTGTCCAAAAACCCCTCGATCCGCTCCGACCGGTCATAGCTCATCCGGTGCAGATAGCCGTCCATATCCTTGACGAGATCGTAGTTGTCGACCTCGTGCTTGTCCATCGCCCGCTGGACGAGCCCGAACGTGTCGATGAAGCCGTCCCGCAGCGCTATCCCCTCCTCGAACGCCACATTGACCTGCGCGATTACGCCCGTGCCGTCGTCCGCCGGCTCCCGCACCGTCTCCACCATCGGGCCGAACGTGCTGATCAGCGTGGCCACGACCATGAAGCCGATGATGGCCACAAAAGCGACCGCGACGATCATGACCGACACGCCCTTTGCCCTGCTATCCGCGCCCTTATCCATAGTCTCCTCTCAAAAATTAAAGTAGATGAACGGGTTATACGACCCCTTCACCAAATACGATACGCATATCAAAAATATCGCCACATACAGCGCGGAGCGGCCAGCCGAATACACGACGGGCGCCACGCCAAGCGAGCCGGAGCCAGAGCCCGCATCCGCGTCCGCCCCGCCCCCCGCAAACAGCCGCTCGAAGAAGCCGCCGATACGCCCCGCGACAGGCGCGCAGAACAGCAGGCCGAACACGAGGAACCACGCGTTCTCCATGAGCTCGCCGACGAACACGCCGTCGTAGAAGAGATTGGCCCGCGCGCCGAACATATCGGCTATGTAGCGGAGGCCCGCGCCTATGCTCTCCGCACGGAATATAGCCCACCCGAACATCACGAGCAGCATAGTGTAGACGTGGCGGAGCGCGCCGCCCCACGCGCTCTGCGCCCAAGACGCGTGCTCGAAGCCGCTCAGCTTCTCGAAGGTGATCGTCACAAAGTACAGCAGCCCCCACGCGATGAACGTCCAGTTCGCGCCGTGCCACACGCCCGTGAGCGCCCACACGACGAACAGATTCAGCACGAGCCGCCCGCGCGTAGAGACGCGGCTGCCGCCAAGCGGGAAGTAGACGTAGTCGCGAAACCACTGCCCGAGCGACATATGCCAGCGCCTCCAAAACTCCGACGTCGACTTCGATATATAAGGATAGTTGAAATTCTCGAGGAAGTGAAACCCGAACATCCGGCCGAGCCCGATAGCCATATCCGAATACCCCGAGAAGTCGTAGTATATCTGCAAGGTGTACGCGACGATGCCGAGCCACGCGAACAGCACCGTATTCTCGCCCGCCGCCGACGCCGCGAACGCCCTATCCGCGATGAGCGCCATGTTATTCGCGATGAGTATCTTCTTCGCGAAGCCGACGATGAAGCGGCTCACGCCCGCGGAGAAGTCCTCCCAGGTCTCGTGCCGCCCCATGATCTGTTCGGCGATCGTCTGGTATCTCACGATGGGGCCCGCGATGAGCTGCGGAAAAAACGAGATGTAGAGCCCGACGTTGAACGGCCTCTTCTGCACGTCAGCGTCGCCGCGCCAGACGTCAAAGACGTACGACATCGCTTGAAAGGTAAAGAACGATATGCCGATCGGCAGCGCTATGCCCGGCACGGGCAGATGCGTCCCGAAAAGGCTGTTCGTGTTTTCGACCGCGAAATTCAGGTACTTGAATATGAACAGCACGCCGATGTTAAAGGCTACCGCGACTACGAGCAGCGCCTTGGCCTTCACCGCGTCTTTCAGCGCCGTGCCGCCCCGCCCCCTCCCGTACTTATCGGCGAGCAGCCCGAACACCCAGTTCATGACGATGGACAGCAGCATCACAAGCACAAACCTCGGCTCGCCCCAAGCGTAGAACAGCAGGCTGGCGCACAGCAGCAGCACATTCTGCCCGCGCCTCGATTTCCTCAAAACGACGTAATATATGAAAATAACGACGGGCAAAAACAAGGCTATGAATATGAGTGACGAAAATAGCATGGATAATATGTTATACTATTTTGACAAAAATACAATACTGTACGGAGTGAAAAATTTGTGAATAAAATATCTGTAATAGTACCGATATATAACGGCGCCGACCGCTTGGCGCCTTTTTTCGATTCCGTTCTGAGCCAGACCCATCGCGAGCTTGAAATCATATGCGTGGACGACGGATCCACGGACGGGTCGGCGGAAATCATCGAGAAATACAGCCGCAAAGACCCCCGCGTCAAAGCACTGCGCCAGGAGAACGCGGGCGCGGGCGTCGCGCGCAACACGGGCTTGGCCGTGGCCACGGGCGAGTACTGCTCGTTCCTCGACTGCGACGACGAGTTCGAGCCCGATATGTACGAGCTGCTGCTGGGCCGGATCGTCTCGGCCGGAGCCGACATCTGCATCTGCGACGCGAACGCGGTCAACCTCATGACGGGCAGGGAGCGGACAAAAAAACGCTTCATCGACTGGAGCAGAATGCCGTCAAAAGACATATTCTCATACCGCGACACGCCCGACCGCATATTCAACATCTTCTCCCCCGTGCCGTGGAACAAGCTCTACCGCATGGATTTTATCAGAAAAAATGATCTGCAGTTTCAGGACACGAAGAACACGAACGACGTGTTTTTCGTCTATTCGTCGCTCGTGAAGGCGGAGCGCATCGCCGTCATCGAGAACATCCTCATCCACAAGATGATCATCACGGGCAGCGTCTCGCTGTCCGCCGAGAAGAAGTGGGGCGACTCGATCAAAGCCTATGCGAAGCTCCGCGAGGAGCTGATCGCGTCGGGCCGGTACGAGGAGGTCGAGCGCAGCTACGTGAACAAGGTGATGGACACGGTGGCGTGGAATATGCGGCTGCTGTCGGAGGAGGGCTTCGCGGAGCTGTACGACATGCTGAAAAACGGCGGGCTCGCGTCGCTCGGCGTCACCGAGCGCGGCGGCGACTACTACTACAAGGCGCGCATCAACGAGCGCATCCACATGATACTGAACGAACCTTCGGAATACTACCGCCTGCTCGAGGTGGAGCGCTGCACGCTGCGCCACGCGCGCATCGCGGGAGGCCGGCTGCACTTCACGGTCGACTGCCCCGTCGTGCCGGGCGGCGCGTGGAGCGGCGTGGCCGTCGAGTACGATCAGATATGGTCCGACAAGCTCGAACACGAGCCCATAGTGTACTCGTTCCCGGCCGAGGTCAAGACGAAAGGCCCGGCCGCAGCCTTAAAGGCGTCCGTCCCGCTGCGCGACATAGAGCTGAAGGAGACGGGCTGGAAGGTAGCCTGCGTGCTCGAAAAGGACAGCGAGCGCCGGCTCATGTACGTCAGGTACGAGGTGTCCGTCGCCGAACTCATCAAGCTGTTCTTCAAGCGCAACTACCTGTACAAACAAGGCATGATCGTTTATTATCGGTCAAATAAAAATTACTTTCAGCTTGTGGTGAGGAAGAGGGAGCGTTATGACGGCGCGGGATTCCGGTTCAAGGAGCTCGTCGCCGTGGGGCTGTCGCTGCTGGCGCGCCGGGCGATGGCGAAGCGCAAGATCATGCTCATACACGAGAAGCGCTGCGAGCGCGCGGCCGACAACGGCTTCGCATTCTTCAAATACTGCATGACGAGCGCAGCGAGTGGCGGGCCGCGGCGGGAGATCTACTACATCATCGACAAGAGCTCGCCGCACTATGCGCAAGTGAAGCAGTGGGACGACCACGTCATAGACTACCTGAGCGTGAAGCACCTGCTCTACAGCATCGTGTGCGGCGTCATAGTGAGCTCGGAATCGAAGACGCACGACTACATCCGCTACGCCTCGGCGAGCATCGTGAAGCCGCTCATACAGAAAGCGAAGCACGTCTACCTGAAGCACGGCGTCTTCGCGATCAAGCGCGTGGCCCCGTCGCCGTTCTGGAAGAACAAATCCGTGCTCATGACGGCGGTGTCGGAGGCGGAGGCGACCATCATACGCCGCTATCTGCGCTACGAGCGGTCGAGGATAGCCGTCACGGGCAGCGCGCGCTTCGACTATCTCACGGACAGCTCGGAGGGCCGCAAAGAGATACTGCTCATGCCGACGATCCGCATACAGCTGTTCTACTCGGGCGAGGCCGACTTCAAGGAGAGCGACTATTACCGCGTGTACTCGTCCCTGATCAGGTCGGAGCGGCTCATCTCCCTCCTGAAAAAACACGGCTACACGCTGAATTTTTACCTCCACCCGTCGTTCAGCCAGTTCGAAGGCCTGTTCCACTCGGGCGACGCCGCCGTGAGGGTCATGCGCGAAGACGACGTCCCGATAGGCGAGCTGCTCACACGCAGCGCCCTGCTTATCACGGACTACTCGAGCGTCGCCTGGGATATGCTGTACATGAACAAGCCCATCCTGTTCTTCCAGTACGACCTCGACCTCTTCCTCGAGACATCGGGCAGCTACATGGACATGCGCGAAGACCTGCCGGGCGAGAGATGCGATACGGAGGAGGAGCTGTTCGGGCTCATAGAGGAGTACGCAAAGGGCGGCATGCGCATGCCGGAGCGCTACGCAAAGAAGCGCGAGGACTTTTTCGCATACACGGATCAGGATAACTGCAAGCGCATAGCCGAGGAGATAGAGCGCAGGGGCCTGTGATTTTTATGGAATAATAACGCATGACGCGTTTTTTCCGGTAAATTGTTCTTGGTATCGACTGTACCGGTCGGTAGGTTCAGCCCTTATTCCATACTTTGTCTACGAGGCGGGCAGTCGTACCCGATATTGGCTACGTCCGGCTTTTCAACCCTCGTTCCACACCTTCTCGACAAGCCGGGCGGTAGCGGCGCCATCGTCCAAACTCGCGTATTTCTTCTTGAAAGCGAGATACTTCTCATCCGGCGCGAACGGGCCGCCGGGCTCTTCAAACGCGCCGCGGATAGCGGGGGCGAGCTCGCTCTCATCCCTAAGTATGCGCCCCGGCAATTCCTCGGCGTCGAAGTAGAACCCCCGCGTCTTGCCCGCGTACTCATCGAGATCGTACATATAGAACAGCATCGGCTTCTCCAAAACCGCGTAGTCGAAGAACACGGACGAGTAGTCCGTCAGCAGCAAGTCGCTGATCAGATACAGGTCGTTGATGTCGTCGTAGTCCGAGCAGTCGTAGATGAACCCGTCGTACTTCGCGAAGTCGAACGACTTCATGACCAAGTAGTGCACGCGAAACAATATCTCGTACCCGTCCCCGAGCTCGTCCCGAAGCCGGTCGAAGTCTATTTTCAGGTCGTACGTATACCCGTACCTCGGGTCAAACTGGTTGTCGCGCCACGTCGGCGCGTAGAGTATGACCTTCTTCCCGCCGCTCAGCGGCAGTCCTATGGACGCCCTGATGCGCGCGGCCTCGTCCGCGCCCACGCCGCCCGACGCGGCCGCCACGGCGAGCCTGTCGTTCCTCGGGTAGCCGACCTCGAGTATGCGGTCAAGCTTGCCGTACTCGGCGAGGTTCCACGCCGAGGCGAATTTTTCCGTCGCGTAGGCCGACGGCGACAACAGCCACGTGATCTTCTTCGCGTCCGTGATATACTTGCTCAATATCTCGGGGCGGGAGTTCATCGCGTTGTCCGATTCCAGTATGTCGAAGCCGAGCCTCTTCAGCGGCGTCCCGTGCCAACACTGCAGATAGACCTGCCCGCGCCGGGGCCACGCGTGCTTGAACACGCGGAAATTCACAACCCAATACTTCGACCTGATCAGCTCGCGCCGGTGAGCGTTCGTCTTGTACGCGACGATCTCCGTGCCCGGATTCGCAAGCAGCCCCGCATGCTTCCCGGGCTCCTTGAACACCCACACAAATTTATAGCCCGAGAACTCCGGGCGGGAAATCATATACTCATAAACAGCCTTGGGCGTGTCGCTGTACGCGCGCCCATTGAACGAAACAAACATGACCCGCCGCTCATCGCGCCGGATAAACACGCTCATCACCGCATAAAGAGCGCCGCGCGTCACATAAAGGCCAAAA
Organism: Eubacteriales Family XIII. Incertae Sedis bacterium; assembly: GCA_031266795.1. Taxonomy (GTDB): domain Bacteria; phylum Bacillota; class Clostridia; order Peptostreptococcales; family Anaerovoracaceae; genus JAIRPC01. Next base: position 14,853 of record JAISAI010000061.1, on the reverse strand, counting down.
CGCATGAGCTTCCGAAACCTCACATTGCGCTTAGCGATCCCTCTCGCCCAAGTCTTGAATTTATCAATCATGCAATAGATTTCTTTCCTTCGGATTCTAACGTATTTGAAACCATATTATATCCGATACCCTCGTTTTTTCATAGTGCGGCCCTTCCGCATCCTGTGGCGTTTTGTCCGATCCGTTTTCCTTCGTTGGCGCGTACAGCTTGTCGCCGTCATGCAAAATAATAGCCAATGGGAGGTATTTTGTGCATCGTGTTTGATGAAAAATATATCGGGGGAAAAAGTATCTGGCTAAAAATAGCTTAAGGCCGCGCTCTCAAGAGGACAAGAACACGGACCCGCTCAGCAGAGATCGAAAGGAGAGTTTTAAAATGGATAATAATATCAAGAGCAATCACTTATCGGAAGAGAAGCGCCATGTCGGCGGCGTCGCCCCGGCATGGCCGCGCGGATACGGCGGCAGGCGCATGAAGATCTTCTCTAGTATCGTCGTCCTCATCCTCCTCGTCGGCCTGGCGCCGTCGCTGATCGCCGACATGGCGCCGGCGCCCGTCAGTGCAGAGACGGCCTACAGAATAGAGACATATGATCTAGGGGTGCCCGCCAATACAGAAGGAATGTATAAGGGCACATTTTTCGAGCCGAACTTCTCCTCCGGTAAATTGTGGACACAACTCTGTGTCAATAGCACTGACACCATAGAGAACAAACTTGCTTTTAACAATATGTCGTATCGCTTCGCCAATCATATCGACGTCACTCCCCTGATCACCTCTAACGTGGATTACGATTGGCAAGTCCAAATCCCAACGATCAGCCTGAATACTCTGCCGGCGTTGACGGATGAGGTAATGACCCGCGAGATCGCTTGTCGCTTGATCACCCCAACGTTTACCAGTTACGATGAAACCCAGTATACTCTTACCTACAAATTGCAGCTTGCCGTCTACGATAATGGCTCCGAAGTTGCAGCCGGACCGATAACGGGCCCATATTACTTACTCATAGCAAAAAGCATCAAATTCAATTTAATCTACAACTACGACCTATTCTTCACGCTCAGAGGTGAAATGAGCATACCTAGCAAAGCATACCCGACCATCACCGCCAAAGACTTCTCACTGAATGTCGGAGATGCGTTCCCCTCCGACCAAAAGCGCGGCGTAACAGCCAAGAGCGGCGCCACCAATACGGTATTCCCGGACTCCAGGAATGATTCCGGGGGCCTCGTTGACGGGTCCTCGAAATACAACGGGGAGATAAGGAGAACAGGCGGCGACGCCATACCCACGTCAAGCAACAAGCTCACTCAGATAGGGATATACAGCCAGACCTTCACAGCAAACGACTATTCGGACTATACCGTGAGCGACGCGGCCAGCCGTGAGGTAAGGGTCAGCACGAGCGCCACGCCGAAACTTGAGGTCACGTATCCGGACGGCGGCTCATATAAGGGCGAGTGGACGAACCAAAAGCTCACGGCGACCGTGGGCATGAACAGCATAAGCGCAAAGAGCGGCGTCAGCCCCGAGATCTACGTAGGAAGCGAATATTATGGCTCGCCGAAAACATTCAACTCGAACACGCCTACGGGCGGGACCGGGCTGAACGGCGTGCTCAGGTCGGGCAACGTGGAGCTGTCCGCAAAGAGCGCTACGCAGACCATCAAGATCGACAAGGACAATCCGACGGCGGGCGCGACGTATAACGAGAGCGCAGTAAAGTTCACGGACACATCCTCGGACGGCCTGTCCGGTATCGACCGCTCCAAAAGCAAGATAGCCATAGTGCCGGCAAACTCTGGCGATCCTGACAATGGCGCCTACGAGCCCTTTGCCAAGGACGGCGCCAACTACACCTATACGCCGAGTTTCAAGTACGGCCGCTACGACATATACATCAGCGCCACGGACAATGCGGGCAACACGAACACAAAAAAAATATTGGCGGACCTGATCATCAAATCGGACACCGGCAAGCCCTCCATCTCCGGCGTTGTGGACGGCAAGGCCCACGGTTCAAACGTATGGACAAACAAGGACGTGACCGTACGCGTCACGCGCGACGACTCAATCGGGGATAGCGACAAATACCTCCAGGCGAGGCTGAAAAGCAATAACAAGGTGATGGGCAGCGGCGCCTACGCGGACGGCGCGGCCTATACCCACAAAGATGAGACGAATGGCAGCGGGGTCGCGTACTACGGCGTGCTCTCGAACGATGCGAACGGCGATACGGAGCTGTCCTTGCATTCGGACGATTACGTGGTAAAGGTCGACAAGACCCCACCGGCGGCGGCTACGCAATACGGCGGGGGGAAATTCACGGATACCTCATCCGACAGCCTGTCCGGTATCGACCGTTCCAAAAACAAGATAGCCATAGTGCCGGCAAACTCCGGCGATCCTGACAATGGCGCATACAAGCCCTTTGCCAAAGACGGCGCCAACTATACCTATACGCCGAATCTTAAGTACGGATGTTACGACATATATGTCAGCGCCACGGACATCGCGGGCAACACGAACACAAAAAAAACGTTGACAGGCCTAGTCATCAAATCGGACACCGGCAAGCCCTCCATCTCCGGCGTCGTGGACGGCAAGGCCCACGGTTCAAACGTATGGACAAACAAGGACGTGTCCGTACGCGTCACGCGCGACGACTCAATCGGGGATAGCGACAAATACCTCCAGGCGAGGCTGAAAAGCAACAACAAGGTGATGTGCAGCGGCGCCTACGCGAGCGGCGCGGCCTATACCCACAACACTGAGACGAATGGCAGCGGGGTCGCGTACTACGGCGTGCTCTCGAACGATGCGAGCGGCGATACGGAGCTGTCCGCGCATTCGGACGACTACGTGGTGAAGGTCGACAAGACCCCACCGGCGGCGGCTACGCAATACGGCGGGGGGAAATTCACGGATACCTCATCCGACAGCCTGTCCGGTATCGACCATTCCAAAAACAAGATAGCCATAGTGCCGGCAAACTCCGGCGATCCTGACAATGGCGCCTACTATCCCTTTGCCAAAGACGGCGCCAACTATACCTATACGCCGAATCTTAAGTACGGCAGCTACGACATATATGTCACCGCCACGGACATCGCGGGCAACACGAACACAAAAAAAGCATTGGCGGACCTGATCATCAAATCGGACACCGGCAAGCCCTCCATCTCCGGCGTCGTGAACGGCAAGGCCCACGGTTCAAACGTATGGACAAACAAGGACGTGACCGTACGCGTCACGCGCGACGACTCGATCGGGGATAGCGACAAATACCTCCAGGCGAGGCTGAAAGGCAACAACAAGGTGATGGGCAGCGGCGCCTACGCGGAGGGCGCGGCCTATACCCACAAAGATGAGACGAATGGCAGCGGGGTCGCGTACTACGGCGTGCTCTCAAACGATGCGAACGGCGATACGGAGCTGTCCGCGCATTCGGACGACTACGTGGTGAAGGTCGACAAGACCCCACCGGCGGCGGCTGCGAAATACGATGATGAGAAATTCACGGATACCTCATCCGACAGCCTGTCCGGTATCGACCGTTCCAAGACAATGATCGCTATCGTGCCGGTGGACGCCAAGCCTACGGAGCCTGACTACACGGCGTTTGACAACGACAGCAACCCCGGGGCTTTTACCCATACCCCGAATAAACCGCGCGGGAAATACGACGTCTATATCATCGCCTGTGACATGGTGGGCAACAGGTCCGCAGGCACAAAGATTCTCACTGGCCAATTGATCACATCACCTGAAAAGACTCCGGTCAATATTACTGGAATAACGGCCGAGAAGGTGTACGACGGCAACAGTGCATTCACCGCCGACAAGATAAGCCTGGCGGACACCGTCCTGACGGGCAAGCTCAGCTATGACGATGTGTACGTGGTCAAGACCGCGTCCACATCAGGAACAACCGCGGGCCCGGATGTGGGGGCGGGCAAGGCCCTCAGCGTGACAGGCCTTGCGCTCGCCGGAACCGACGCCGATGAATACATAGTGGTTGGCGGCGCTATGGGCACGGCAAAGATCACTCCGAAAACAGTGGATGTGATAGCGGCCGCAGCGGACAAGGCCTATGACGGCAACGGCACGTTTCATATCTCGTCGCTGAGTCTTGATACGGACACAATAGCGGACAGCGATCTTGCCGACATCGCGGGCGGCAAACCCAAGATTGAGATAAACGGCGTATCCGCAACAGCCACTCTCCTTAGCGGAGAGACCGTGGACGCGAACGAAAGCATTCCCAAGAAAGTCGGGATAAAGGGGTTCACCCTCACGGGAGAGAAGGCGGGCGACTACGTCCTGTCGTCCCAGGCAGTCCTGACAACGGCCTATATCCACAAGAAAGAACTATATATCGTGGGCGTCACGGCTGAGAAGACATATGACCGAACGACGGGCTTCACCGCCAATCAGATCGTCCTGCCGCCTTTGTTCCCGATGTTGGTAGCAGGCGACGACGTGGTATTTGACACGAGCGGGGTCACAGGCTCCGTCGCCGACAAGAACGTGGACAGCGCGAAAGAGCTTACCGTACACGGCCTCAGCTTAATAGGCCAGCGCAAGGACAATTACAAAATAATTTCCGTGATAGCCACGGCTACGATCACGCCGAAGGAACTGACGATAACGGGAACCACCGTGACGAAGGTCTATGACAACAATCCCCTCTTCAATACCGCCGATATCAAATTGGGTGACCTTCAAGGTTTGATCGGGGGCGATGAAGTAACCGTGGAAAAGACGAATGAAACCGTAGGGAGCGTTGCGGATAACGAAAGGGAAGTCGGGGAAGGCAAGCAGCTCACCGTATCGGGCCTTTCGCTTACGGGAAGCGACCGTAACAATTACATGGTAGGAACCGTAACAGGCGCGGCTACAATCACAAAAAGGCCGGTTACCGTCACAAACGTCAACGCGGCGAAGATCTATGACGGCGACGCCTATTTCGTCGCCGAAGAGATCGGCGTGACGGAAGCAAGTATTCAAAACTCGGCCACAGGCGATAAACTGTACATTGAAAAAACCACAGGCGCCGAAGGGACCGCCGACGACGCGAGTGCGGGGGATCATCCTTTCGACGCGACCGGTCTTGAACTCTATGGCGACGCCGCGCATAATTACAGTTTTGACGGGACGGCGAACGGCACGGCCACGATCAGCCTGAGCGACGCGCTTCACGTGAACCCGGACGACACGGCAGTCGAATACGACGGACAGCCCCACTGTGCCAAGTGCGCCACTATCACCTCCGCTCCCGGCATAGCGGACGCCAAACTTTATTATTGTGGAAGTGAAAAAGAAGAAACTTGGAGCGAGGAGCCGCCGTCCTATACTGACGCCGGGGTCTACCTCGTCCGGGTCAAGGCAAAAGCGCCGAACTATGAAGACAGCCCCGTGGCGGCAGAGACAGTAAGCGTATTGAGCCGGCCCATAGAGGTGAAACCTGTAGACAAAACGAAAAGCTACGACGGGACGGCGTTGAAAGCCGATGCGGTGGAACTTACGGGCGCAAGCGAGAGCCTCTTACAAGGCCACGCCCTCGATATATCGAAGGCGGTATTTACGGGCGCCGTGACAAATCCCGGCACGGTGGAGAGCAACGTGTCCGGGGTGGGCGTATCCGGCACAGCGGCGAGCAACTACAGCATATCTGGTAAGCCCGGAAAACTCACTATTACCGGAAGCATCCCGATAGCGGGGCCTGAGGAAACGCCCATATACAAAGCCCCCGCGACTACCACTGCCAGACGCGCCCCGATAGTGATATCTGAGAAAACGCCCATATACATAGCCCTCGCGACTACCGCAGAGGGCATAGAGGCGCCGGTGGACCGCGCGCCCGACACGGGCGACCCGGCGGAGGCCACCTTCTGGATTTGCCTGATCATAATCGCAGCTGCGGGGCTCTTTATCTTCCTGACGCTATTGCGGCGCGAACGCTTCTTAAAGACGACGCGAAAATAACCCGCCGCATATCAAAGATCAATGGGATAAACAGGGCGTCCGGCATAGATGGCAACTTGCCGGCGCCCATTTTACCGGGGTTGACTCCCATTGGCTGTTTGAAAGATACGTTGAATAACAGCCTCCAATCGGTTAATATTGAATGGCGTTAGCGCTCATGCTCAATAAAGGACTATGCTATGAATCCGAAGATTTCGGTGATCTCCCCTATATACAACGCCGCCCAGTATCTGGATCGCTTTTTTGAGTCTCTCTTGGGGCAGACGTTTGCGGACTTTGAGTTGATCTGTGTTGACGACGGTTCTACCGACGAGAGCGCGGAGATCATCGAGGGTTACACACGGCGCGATAGCCGCGTGTCGCTCATAAGGCAGGCGAACGGGGGCGCTGGTGCTGCGCGCAACGCGGGGCTTGACGCCGCGACGGGCGACTTTCTGTCGTTCATCGACTGCGACGATTTTTTCGAGAGGGATATGTACCGGCTCATGCTTGAGGCGGCTACGAGCACGGACGCCGACATCTGCGTGTGCGCTTCCGACGCCTATATATCCGACGAGGACATATACCGCGCCCACAAGCGTTCGTTTGTAAAGGACTATATGCCTGAGCAGCGGGTGTTTTCCTATACGGACGCGCCTGACTATATATTCAATATGTTCCGGGGCTGGGCTTGGGACAAGCTGTACAAGGCCGACTTCGTAAAGAGCAGCGGCCTGCGTTTTCAGGAGATCGCGAACCTGAACGACGCATTCTTCGTCTACGCTTCCCTGATACGCGCGCGGCGTATCACGACCGTCGATCGCGTGCTCGTCCACAAGAGCGAGCATCTGTACGACAGCGTCTCCGCCTCGTCCGCAAAAAAATGGGACGACTCACGACTCGCCTACGGCAAGCTGCGCGACTGGTTGGTCTCCGAGGGCGTGTTCGAAACCGTCGAACGGAGCTTTGCGAACCGCGTGCTCCGCAACGCCATATGGAACCTCGGCATCCTATCCGGCGAGGGATTGGAACAGATCTACGCCTCGCTGCAGGGCGGCTGGCTCTCGGAGTTCGGCGTGACGGCAGACCGCGACGCGGCGTACTGGCACGACCCGGGCGACTACGAGGAGCTGACGCACATCCTGCATGGCAGCCTGCCGGACTATCTTCTGTTCAAACTCGAAAAGCAAAACGCGCGTTGGCGTCGCCGCTTCGCCGAACTCAAAGCCTCGCCGACATTCCGCGCAGGGAAAATACTGACGTCCGTGCCGGGCTGGTTCAAACGAATAATGAAAGCGGAGCGCTAAAACGGCGCGCTAAATTACGCAAAAAATATTACTACTAATACGGTCGCGATAGTTTCGCGACCGTATTACCGTTTAGTAGTTTCGACTTAAAAGCTCGATCAATACACCCCCGTCGACCTAAATATCTCCGGCCCGCGGTTCGTGAGCAAATAGGCGTGGCCGTCCTTATCGAAGGTCACGCTCTCAAACTCGCGGTTTGTCTTGAACTTCGTCTGCCACACGTCGCTCGGCGAGAGGTGGCCGAGCTTGTCGACGGGCACGGACGAGATGCAGCCGTCCGCCACGAAGACGAGCCGGTCTGAGACCGGGTTGTAGCCTATGCCCTGCGAGTGGCTGCCCGGACTGTTTTTGAGCCCTTGGGGGATGAGCTCGAAGTTCACGGCGCTCGTCGAAATCCAGCCCTTGTAGATTTTCAGGCTGTCCTCAAATTCGCCCGATCCCGTGTAGGTGTAGAAGTACGCGTTGCCGGAGCTGTCAAACGTGAGATTGTGCCCCATGGTGACCGTGCTCTTCAGGCGGAATTTGATCGCGGCGTCGGGCTTCAATGTGGATTTGTTTATCCGCTGCACCGTCGCGTAGGCGCCCGGGTTCACGCTCATGGACGTGTCCTTGATCTCCCACAGCTCCTTCGTGACGGGGTTGAACGAGAGCGACTGCCCGTGGCCCGTCGTGAACTGCGGCCCGTATTTGATACAATCCCGCATCTTCTTCTCGAGCGCGGAATCGCCGCTCAGTTTAGCCGTGGCGAGATCCTTGTAGCTGATCTTGTTCTTGGCGAGCTTCTTCGTATCGTAGCGCGCGATCCATCCCGTGTTGCTGTCGGCCTTTGTCGTGTACAGCACGTAGAGATAGCCCGTGTTTTCGTCCATCGCCATGCTCTGCGGGTTGCTCCAACGCGGCGTCTTGAAGTTGATAGGCAGCAAATATTTCGTCTTGAACGTGACCTTCTTGCCATCCGACTGGGACGTCTCTATGACGTTGGCCTCGTCCCTCTTCCCGGCGCCGTACTTGTAGGAGTTGACGTGAAAATCCTTGTTGTCCACGACCGACGTGTACGCGCTCGGCGAGAGGCACCAGTCGCTCTGCGTCACCGTAGAGGCCGCCGACGCCGAAATCACCGTGCACATGACAAGGACGCACACTAACGCCGCCACGGCCGCCAACCTCACCACCCTAAATTTATTCCCTTCCGCTTTTATCATTTTTTGCCTCATTTCTGCTTAACGCGGTGAATGAATCACCGCTTGCAGAAACAAATTCATTATGAAAAATGTTCCTGCAAACAATAACTTTTTTAATCATTAGATTCCGCTCCGCGTGAGGCAAAATGATTATATTGCCTCCGGCGGCGTGTGAAAAGTTTTTCACACTTGCCCATCCCTTTTCCCAAAAATGATAACGATTAATTATATAATGTAATTATATAACTTTTGAATTTATGCGCAAGTAGCTCTGACCTTGCTCCCGCGTTAGTGCCTCTCCTCTATTTCGCCATTCCTGAACGCCGCTATCAGCGCGCGCAGGTCGCGTATCTGGGCTTCGAGCTCCTCGCCGGTATCCGTGTCGGACACCGTCACACGGCGCGGCGTCTCCTCGATGATGTGCAGCTTCGGCGTGTGGAACTCCTGCGTGCCGTCTTTCGCGGGTGGGGAGTACGGCATGTGCTCGGCGAGCGCTATGTAGTTGGACGACGAGATGAACGTGTAGCCGGCTATGCCCGTCGTCTTCTGGTAGGCTTTCGCGATGCCGCCGTCGATGATAAACAGGCGGCCGCCCCCCTTGACGGGGCTCTCGCCCGCCTGTATCTTTACGGGCACGTGGCCGTTGACGATGTACCCGCGCGCGGGATCGAGCCCAAACTCCGAGAGTATGGCACGGCACGTCTTTTCGTTTTCTATGTTCTTGTAGTACGGCGACAGCCTCTCGGCGCGGGCGTCTTCGTCGTCCGTGAAGCAGCGCTCGAACGTCGCCATCCTGTCCTTGCCGAACAGCGGCGAGAGGGGCCCGCACCACAGATACCACATGATGTCGCCGGGCTGCTCCGACGGCGGGCGCATATCCGACCGCATGTAGGAGCGCCGCACGAGGTCGTCCAAGTAGTCGAGCCACGCCTTGCCGCTGCGGATGTCATCGCCTATGGAGCAGGCGAGGAACGCGCCGCCGTCCGTCGTCGGTATGCAGCCGTGGTACAGCAGTATACCGTTCGCGATCTTGTACATGGCGCCGTTCTCGAAGATGAACCTCAGATGCTTTTGCAGTTTGCCGTTCTGTATGAACGATTCGGTCAGGGCGTCCACCACCTCGCGCTCGCCCTCGTTCAGCGCGAATGGGTCGGACGGGTCTACGGTCGGGAAGTTCGTGTCCTTCATCGGGATTTCCCTGCCGTCCGGTAGCCGCAACACGCCTTTCCCCGCGTCGATTTTGTCGAGGAGCAGCCGGCCGTCCATGCGGTACTCGGGATGCCTCTTCACGAGCGCGCCCTCCAGCTTGAACTGGATGATCGCGATGGCCTTGTTCATCTTCGCCGCGAGCTCCCCGGACACGGGCGCGTACTTGTTCAGGTCGAGCGTCTTGACGCTGAACGCCTCGCAGGGGTCGTCCGCGTACGCCTCCGCCGCGAACATCGCGAGCGGCCGCAGATTGACGCCGTACCCGATTTCGAGCATATCGTAGTTGTTGTAGCTGATGTTCAGGCGCACGACATTCGCGATGCAGGCCGCGTTGCCCGCGCCCGCGCCGAGCCACACGATGTCGTGATTGCCCCACTGGAAGTCCGTGTCGTGGAACGCCATGAGGTAGTCCATGATGGCGTCGGGCCTCGGCCCCCGGTCGAACACGTCGCCGACTATGTGCAGCCGGTCGACGGAGAGCCGCCCGATGGTCACGGCGATCTCGCCTATGAACTCTTCGAGGAGCGCGCAGCCCTCGAGCGTGTCGATGATAGCCTCGTAGTATTCCCTGCGCTCGCCGCCGCTGTCCGCGTTTATGAGCTCGTCCATGATATAGACGGAGTTCGGATGCAGGCGCTTGCGCACTTTCGAGCGTGAATACTTCGAGGACACGGCGTCGAGCACGCCTATGAGGCGGTAGATGCTATCCTTGCACCACTGCCGGAACGCGTCCGGGCGCTTCGCGAGCTGGCGCTTCAGCTCCCTCTCCGGGTCGTAGATGAGCGCGGCGAGCTCGTCCCGCTCGCCCCCGGAAAGCGTATCCGCGAACACCTCTTCTATCTTCCGGCGTATGACGCCCGACGCGCTTTTCATCATATGGATAAAGGCGTCGGCCTCGCCGTGTAGGTCGCTGAGAAAGTATTCCGTGCCTTTCGGCAGGCTCAGTATGGCGCTGAGATTGATGATCTCGGCCTGCGCTTTCCTGACGCTCGGAAAATCCTTCGCGAGCAGCTTGAGGCCGCGTATGTCCATTGCGTAGCTCCTCCCTGTCCAAACTCATAGGGTAGAATACGGCTCATAGGATTACCTCTCGCCGCACACAGGTTACATTACATAAGATTCCCATAAAATTATATCACGGATAGAGGGGCTAATTGCTCAGAGAAAAGAATCCCGGGACGTGGCGCTTCGGGTCGAACAGATTGTTGTATTGCAGGACGCTGTAGTCGTACAGCGCCTCGTCCTGCGGCGAGGAGACGACCGTCTGTTTTTTGTTCGGGTTCGCGTGCGGGTCGTTTTGTATCTTGCTCTCCGTGCTGTAAAACTTGCCGTCCGCGCCGTAGTGCCCGAACACGGTCATGCACGGCACGTCCTTGTACATATCGAGCAGGAATTTGTTGTAGTCCGTCATCTCCATGCCGGCGGCGTCGAGCATGAGCGACGACAGGTAGTTCATGCTGACGCGCTCGACCTGCCGCTCCTCTATGTCGAAATTGGCCCAGATGAAGAACGGCACGCGGTACTTTTTCATGAGATCCTCGGGCGTGAGCTTCCCCTCCACCGCGCCGAGCACCCGGTCGTAGTAGCCCTGCGGCAGCCTCGGCTGATGGTCTCCGAAGAAGACTATCACGGTGGGCTCGTCCACGTTGTCAAAGTAGTTCACGAGCTCGCCCGTGGCCCGGTCGCTCTCGCGCATCAGCGAGAGTATCTTGTCCATCTCGCCGTTCTCGCCGCGCTCAAGCGGCAGCAGGTCGTCGGTAATAGTCACGTCGGGCGTGAAGTTGGCGTAGTCCCCGCTGTAGCTCGAATGGTTTTGCATCGTGATCGTCCACAGGAATACCGGCGCGTCGGATGCTTTCTTGTACTTCTCGTACAGCGATATTATCTTGTCGTAGTCGGCTTCGTCGGAGATGTATTTGCGCAGCATCCTCGGATTTTTGAAGTCCGTCTCATCGAGGAACTCCTCGAAGCCGAGCATCTCGTACGCCCGCGGCCTGCTGTATCCCGACTTCTCGAAGGGATGGAGCGCCACGTTGCCCTGATAGCCCTGTTCCATGAGCGTGCTCACGAGCGAGGGCTGCGGCTGCTTCATGTACAACTGGTACGGGCTCGCGTTCACGGGCAGGAAGGCGAGGGAATTTCCCGTGAAGAACTCGAACTCGGAATTCGCCGTGCCGCCGCCGAGCCCCGACGCGTACGCCCAGCCCTTGACCGTGTTCTCGGAAAGGCTGTGGTAGAACGGCAGCGGGTCGATGTTCGTGTTGATGTGCTCGCCGATGTTCGCCACGTCCGTGAAGCTCTCATTCATGACCGCTATGACATTGGGTTTGTTGTACTCGGATTGCGCGGGGTACTCGCCGTTCGTCACAAGCCTCGCCTCGTCCGCGAGCTTCTCCGCGTTGGCCGCGGAGTAGCCGTCCGGCTTTGACACCATGCTTATCTTCGCGCTCCGCATGAGCGCGAGCAGCCCCCCGTTCGTATTGTAGCCGGACGTCATCGGCTGGAACGTGCTGACCTTCATCTGGTTCAGCGTGTAGTGATCCGACACCACGACGTCGCCGATCACGCCGAACCAGCCGGCGCACATCAACACGGCGATGCCTATCCTCTGCTTCGCCCCGAACCTGTGACTGATCGAGATCTTGCTCGTCACAACCATGATGGCGAAGATGGCGACCATGAAGATGTAGCCGCGAAAATCCAGCGTGTAGTCGAACTCGCCGAGCACCTCCACGCCCGTCCCGAAATTTGAAAGGTCGGAGAACAGCAAAGGGCTCCCCCTGAAATTGTTCATGTAATAAGCGATGTAGCCGAACGCGCAGATCAGGCTCGTACCAGCGAAAAGCCCCGTCCTGATCCACCCCGTGGCTATGATGCCGATCATGTATATAAGGTAGATAATGACCGCGTTGAGCAGGAATTTGTACAGCTTGAGGCCGAAAAAATCCGTATGGAACAGATACTCGATGGAGAAAAACGTCGCGAACGGGACGGCGAAACAGCAAAAGACCAAAAACTTCCGGTTCAGCTTCGCGTTCATGACGTTCGGGATCACAGCGATGACCGCGAGCACGGCAAGGATGAACATCGTCCCGGCGGCCTTCCGTACGGCGAACCAAGGAGTCCCGTCGCTGTAATAGTTCGTGTAATAAGAGGGGTTTGCCCAGTACATCGCCGCAAACACGATGATAACGACAACGAAAGCCAGCCGCAAGATCAGCGACCGCCGGCGACGCGGCCAGCCGTCAAGAAGAATCTCCTTAACGCTCCTGTCCCTATATTCCTCCGCTAATAAACCCGTTTTTATCATGCCATATATCAAAGGGGGAAATCCCAACCTGCTGATTATACCACGTAAGGCCACCGTAGGCATAGAGGCAATTTGGACGCAGTGAGCGAAAGTTTTCATCTGTTTACCATGAAGAAAATTTCGAAAAAAACTTGCGCAGACGCATAAATCCCATATAATTGTAATTGAAAGCGCCGCGCCAACCGAATAGTCCCGTACAGGGGATCTAAACCAGTATCAAAATCGCTTGACAAAATACAAAATCCCGGCTAAACTAAATCTATAGTTCAGTTTGGCCGGGATTTTGGTGATGTGATGTATATTCAAAGAGCGTTAGAACCCGTCATAAAGAGGGTGAGCGAAAAATTCAAAGTGTTGCTTTTGACGGGGCCGAGGCAAGTCGGCAAGACTACGATGCTGAACGAGCTACGGGAGAAAGGGCGCGGCTATATCTCGCTCGACGACCTTGCGGCGCGTACTCTCGCCAGAAACGACCCGCCGCTCTTTCTCTCCCGTTTCGCGCCGCCCGTGTTGATCGACGAGATACAGTACGCGCCCGAACTCCTCCCGTACATAAAAATGGACGTCGACAAGAGCGGCGAGAGAGGCCGTTATTGGCTGACCGGCTCACAGGCATTTCATTCCATGAAGAATGTCAGCGAATCCCTGTCCGGCCGCGTGGGCGTCATTAGCTTGCTCGGCCTTTCACAGAGGGAGATCAACGGGGGCGTCTCAGCGCCGTTCTCCACCGATCCGGGCGTGATCATGAAGCGCATGGAGACCGCTCCCACGCTGGGGTTGACCGATGTGTTCGAGCGTATATTTTACGGGAGTATGCCGGAATTGGTCGCCGACAGGGACATCGGCCGCGATCTGTACTATTCATCCTATGTCAACACCTATATAGAACGCGATATCCGGGATTTGACCCAAGTGGCTGATGAGACTACCTTCCTCAAATTCATGACGATCATCGCGGCAAATACCGCCAAGCCCGTAATCTACCAAGATCTGGCCAACGCCGCTGACATCTCCGCGCCTACCGTGAAAAAATGGTTGTCCGTCCTCGCGTCCTCAAACATCATCACGATGGTTCAGCCCTTTCACCACAACGCTTTGAAGCGCGCGGTGAAAACGCCGCTCCTGCATTTTCTCGATACCGGCCTTTGCGCCTATCTGACGGGATGGACCGACCCGCTTGTGCTGGAACGCGGCGCGATGTCCGGACAGATATTCGAGTCGTGGGTTTTCGGCGAGCTGTACAAGAGTTACCTGAACGAAGGGCGACGCTCCCCCTTCTATTATTACAGGGACAAAGACAAAAGGGAGATCGATCTGCTCATTTACGAGAACGGCGTCCTGTTCCCGATCGAAATCAAGAAGACTGCTTCACCCGGCAGGAACGACATCAAAAATTTCAGGGTGCTGGAACCGTTCAGAAACGCCGGCAACGATTTGAAGGTAAAAACGGGGCCGGGCGTCGTCCTGTGCATGATACCGGAGCCGTTGCCTATCAATGCGGACAATTGGTACGTCCCCGTCCGTGCGATATGATCTTTTAGCTTCTCGTAGGTTTTCTCTCCGATACCATCCACGTTTTTATGTCCTCAATCTCCTTGAACAGGCCGTTTCTGTTCCTAAGGAATACGGGCTTTTCGTCATTCAGGCGCGTTATCCCGACGCCGCTTTCTCCCATGAAACGGCGCTCTATCTTTTGGGGCTTGCCGAGCGGAAACCCGCACCAATTTCGCTGACCCTAAAAGCGGGGACAAACGCCGCCGGGCGACTGTGGTATACTTCACGTATGAATAAGTCGAGACTTGAAGCGTTCACGGACGCGGTCATAGCGATCATCATGACGATACTCGTGCTTGAGCTCGAGATGCCCGAGAGCGC
>JAISAI010000052.1 GCA_031266795.1 Eubacteriales Family XIII. Incertae Sedis bacterium | reverse complement strand
AACCGATGATATGCAGGCCGCCGAGCTCTATGACCTTGGTCTGCTCGTCCGCTCGTTCGTCCTTGTACCTGTTATACAATTCGGTATATACGCGACGCGCTTCAATCATATCCTCGTCGTCGAGCGGGATGAAGCTCGCCGCGTATGAGATGGTTTCCTCGTCATAGCCTTTTTTCGTCATCTCGCGTTTCGCTTCGAAGTCCGGGTTGCCGCCGAGTATTATATCCGTACCGCGTCCGGCCATGTTTGTCGCTATCGTAACCATTCCGAGCCTGCCGGCTTCCGCGACTATCTTCGCCTCCTTGTCGTGCTGCTTCGCGTTCAGCACGTTGTGTTTGACGCCGCGCTTGTTCAGCATATCCGAGATGAGCTCGGACTTCTCAATGGATATGGTACCGACGAGGACGGGCTGCCCCGTCTCGTGCGCAATCACTATATCTTCGACAATCGCGGCGAACTTGCCGCGTTCCGTCGAATAGATGGAGTCCTCCATATCGTTGCGGACTACAGGCTTGTTCGTCGGTATCATCACAACGTTCATGTTGTAAATATCGAGAAATTCCTGCTCCTCCGTCTTGGCCGTACCGGTCATGCCCGAGAGCTTCTGGTACATGCGGAAATAATTCTGTATCGTCACGGTGGCGAGCGTCTTTGACTCTTTCTTGACCTTGAGCCCTTCCTTCGCTTCGATGGCCTGATGCAGCCCCTCGCTGTAGCGGCGCCCGAACATGAGGCGGCCCGTGAACTCGTCCACGATGATGATCTCGCCGTCTTTCACGACATAGTCCACGTCGAGCTTCATGAGGTTTCGCGCGCGCAGGGCCTGATTGATGTGGTGGTTCAGCTCCATGTTCTCGGGGTCGGAGAAGTTGTCCACGCCGAAATAGCGCTCCGTCTTCTCGACGCCCTCCTCCGTGAGGTTGATCGTCTTGTCCTTCTCGTTCATCGTGAAGTCCGTCTCGTTTTTCAGTCCCGAAACGTACTTGTCGGCCTTGCCGTAAAGGTCGGTCGACTTGTCGCCCTGCCCCGAAATGATGAGCGGCGTCCGCGCTTCGTCGATCAGTATGCTGTCCACCTCGTCGACTATGGCGTAGTTGAGCGGCCTCTGCATGAGGTCGTCCTCGTAGATCACCATGTTGTCGCGCAAGTAATCAAAACCGAACTCGTTGTTCGTGCCGTAGGTGATGTCGGCGTTGTACGCCTCCTTGCGCTGCGCGGAAGTAATGCCGTGCACGACGCACCCGACCGAAAGGCCGAGGAAAGAATAGAGCTTGCCCATCCACTCCATGTCGCGCTTTGCCAGATAGTCGTTGACCGTCACGACGTGGACGCCCTTGCCGGACAACGCGTTCAGATACGCGGCGAGCGTCGCGACGAGGGTCTTGCCTTCGCCGGTTTTCATCTCGGCGATGCGGCCCTGATGCAACACGATGCCGCCTATGACCTGCACTTTGAAGTGCGTCATGCCGAGGCTGCGCCCCGAGGCTGCGCGGCATACGGCGAAGGCCTCGGGAAGTACGGAGTCGAGCTCCTCGCCCTCGTCCTGCACGCGCCGTTTCAGCTCTTCGGTCTTCTCGCGTATCTCGTCGTCCGACAGAAGCGCCATCTCGTCTTCGAGCGCCATCACGCGGTCGGCTATCTTCTCCACCTTGGCGACTTCCCGCTTGTTCAGGTCGGGAAGCACCTTATCAAAAAATCCCATACAGGTCAGACTCCTTTTTCAGGTTGCGGCTCCACCCCTTTTATTTTATATTCAATATAAGCGTAATGCACCACCCCAACCTCAGAGTTTCGCGTCTTTCTTCAGCGCCTCCGCCTTGTCCGTCTTCTCCCACGGGAGGTCGAGGTCGGGCCGGCCGAAATGCCCGTAAGCCGCCGTCTGGCGATAGATCGGCCGACGGAGTTTCAGGTTTTTGATGATCGCCGCCGGACGGAAGTCGAAATGCTTGCGCAGCAGCGCCTCTATCTCGTCGTCCGCGATCTTGCCCGTGCGCCACGTGTCGACGTGGATCGAGAGGGGCTCGGCCATGCCTATAGCGTAGGAGAGCTCTATCTCGCAGACGTCGGCGAGGCCGGCCGCGACGACATTCTTCGCCGCATAGCGCGCGTAGTAGCACGCCGAGCGGTCGACCTTCGTCGGATCCTTGCCCGAGAACGCGCCGCCGCCGTGCTTCGCGTAGCCGCCGTAGGTGTCGACGATGATCTTGCGCCCCGTCACGCCCGAGTCGCCCGCGGGGCCGCCGAGGACGAAGCTGCCGGTCGGATTCGTGTAGAACTTCGTCTTGCTGTCGAGCAGCTTCTTCGGAATCGTCGGCACGACGACCTTTTCCCACAAATCCTTGTGAATCTGCTTCTGCGTGACGTCCGGGTCGTGCTGCGTCGATATGAGGATCGTGTCGATGCGCGCGATCTTGTCGCCGTCATACTCCACCGTCACCTGCGTCTTGCCGTCCGGCCGCAGGTACTTGATCCTGTTCTTCTTGCGCACGTCCGTGAGCTTCAGCGCGAGCTTGTGGGCGTAGGCTATCGGGGCCGGCATGAGCTCCGGCGTCTCCTTGCACGCGAAACCGAACATGATGCCTTGATCCCCCGCGCCCTCCTGCAAGAGCTTGTCGGCGTTCTTCTTGCCGCGGAACTCCGCCGCGTCGTTCACGCCCTGCGCTATGTCGGGCGACTGTTCGTGCAGCGACGTGAGCACGGCCACCGTCCGCGCGTCGAAGCCGTACTCGGACTTCGTGTAGCCGATGTCGGTAATCACGCCCTTGATGATGCTCTGGATGTCGACGTAGGACGAGGTCGTGATCTCGCCGACGACGATCGCGAGCCCCGTCGCCACCATCGTCTCCGCCGCCACGCGCCCGTTCTTATCCTTCTCGTATATCGCGTCGAGTATCGCGTCTGAAATCTGGTCGCATACCTTGTCCGGATGCCCTTCCGTTACCGATTCTGAGGTGAAGTATCTCTTTGCCATTTTGATTTTTTCCCTTTCCTGTGATCCGAATAAAACAACGAGTGGGGGCGCCGCAAGGACGCCGCAATCCGCAAGCTCTCATCCCAATCGCTTGTAAGACGATGCTTACAAGGCGATCGGCTTTTATTATATCATGAATAATAAAAATAATGGCGTAGAGGCGAGAGTGCGGGTACCGTCCTATTTTGTTGGTGTGATTGTTTTTGTGATGTGAAATCACCAGCGTAGATGAGAAGTGGCCGGGTAGTCACACCGAGGCAAGCTCCTCCATAGTCACCACCGACTGGAACACGCTTGCGTATTCTCCGGGATGTACGCCGTAGGTAGTGACCAGCACGAGCCGTACGGCCTTTCTCGTCTTCGTCGCGCGGCTAAATATACCCGCGCGGTTTCGCAGGGCAAGATCGGTCTTCTTGTCGACCGCATATTCGTCGCTCGCGTACTTCATCTCACAGAGGTCAATGACATTGTCCTCTCTATCGAGCACCAGATCAACTTGCGCTCCGTCCCCCGTTGCGCCTGAGCCCCGCCATGCCGCAGCTTTCACGAGTACGCCGGATATACCGAGTGCGCGCTTGATCTGAGGTATATGCGCGAGGCACAGCTGCTCGAAGGCATACCCGCCCCAAGCGTTGTATGCCCCGCTTTTCATGAAACCACTCCAAAAATCGTCTGCGCCGCCTCCCGGATACTGCATCCATGTAAGGGAAAATAACGTGAACGGATCCGATAACTGATAGAGCATGCCTTGCTTCTTCTTTCCGAACGGGAGGTATGCCCGGACAAATCCGCTCTCCTCGAGCTCTTTCAGAATACGCGTCAGATTGCCTCCGTCCGGAAAGCCGACCCGCGCCTTGATCTCCTTTCGCGTCAAGCCCTTTTTCTTTTCAGCGGCCGCTTTGACTACCTCCATATGCTTTTCGGGCGTCCGGAACAGCGATTGAAATACCGCTTCGAACTCCGCACGCAAAGGGGCGCTGTCCGCAAAGCATAGGTGATCGACGTTTTTCGGCAAGCCATACCGCCCGTCTATCATCTTCAAATAGTACGGGATACCTCCGAAGATCATGTATATCTCAATGAGATCGTGTAAGTTCATCCGAATGCCGTCGGCATCAAGCAACTCCTTGCACTCCGCGAGCGAGAACGGCGTCAGGTGTATCTGGAGCGTCGTCCTGTTGTACAACCCGCCCCGATTGTGAAATATTTTTTTCGTAATCCACGACGCGGCAGATCCGCAG
Source organism: Eubacteriales Family XIII. Incertae Sedis bacterium (assembly GCA_031266795.1). GTDB lineage: Bacteria > Bacillota > Clostridia > Peptostreptococcales > Anaerovoracaceae > JAIRPC01. The sequence goes on along the minus strand of JAISAI010000052.1, from coordinate 4,241 downwards.
ACTATGAGCGTCAGGTTTTTTTGCCCTGCGGCCCATCCGTTCCAAAAATGCTCGAATGCCGGGACGAAACCGGATCTTTTGCTGTCCATCCACGGCATCTCGTCGATGAAGACGACGCGCTTCGCGTCCTTTGAGCCCTTGAGCAAGGCGCGTAGCCCATCAAAAGCGTCGAACCAATCCTCGAACTCTTTTTCCGCGGAGTGGCCGTGAGCGCGCAGCGTTTTCCCGAACTCACGCAGCTGCCGCTTTGCGCCGACATTCGCAACGCCGGAATAGAAAAAAGTGAACGAGTCGCCAAACGTTTCGCGCACCAAAAATGTCTTTCCGACACGCCGCCTCCCATAGACCACTATGAACTGAGCTTCTTCGCGCCCCGCGAAATCCCGCAGAAGGCGTTGTTCTTCCCGACGACCGATCATCATATTTTCCTTTCATGAAAAATGCGCAAACTCTGTTATTTTTGCATGAAAGCGCATTATTCAAATTTGTACATCAAGCATAATATGTTTAAATTATAACGATATTAGAGAAACTCTGCAAGTGTAAAATGCGCTTTCGTGATAATTTTTATGCGTTTCCGCATTTTACGGCATATGATTTTAATTATGGCAACGAGAGTATGGCGCGGTCAGGTGGAGGGGCGGCATTGGTAATGACAGTATAGCAATCAACAAAGCCCGTGGGTGTAAAAGGGATTTATGAATGCTATTGTTTTGTATGAGATCACAGTCTCGGGTCGACGGGTTCGCTTTCCATCGCGAGTACGCCGAAAACGCACTCGTGGACGCGGTAGAACGCTTCTTTCCGGCAGAACCGCTCGAGGCTTTCTATTCCGAGGGCAAATTCCCTCAGCGCTAGCAACCGTTTCCTGCCGAGGCTGCGCGATTTCAGTCGCGGCAGGTTTTCGGGCAGGAGGTATTCCGGCCCGTAGATGATGCGTAGATATTCGGCGCCCCGGCATTTAACGGCCGGTTGAACCCGCCCATTCTTACCTTCCGCGATGAAGTCCAGCGGCTTCACTACCATGCCTTCCCCTCCTTCAGCGGTGAGCTTTTCCCACCACGCCACACCCTCGGCGATGCTGTCTTCCGATATTGTATCTACTATTAGATACGGCGTCGCTATGACGATGTTGTTCTTGTTTTCGCCACAGTCTTCACCTACGCAGTATTTGCTGATCGTTTCCATATGCCAGATATGATCCTTGTCCGTATGAGTCATCCCCTCCGTAGCGAGCAGATGGAACGGGGCGAGCCTGACATCGTCGAGGCTCTCGACCGGCCAGCAATATTCCCTATATGCGTCCACGTATCCGGAAAGCGCCGCCTCACGCTCCTGGAAATGGTTGAGTAATTTCCGCAGGTCGGCGCTCTGCCCCGACACGGACGCGCCTACTTCACGTGAATCATAGCCGCGTTCGAGAGCGCAGGAAATGGCGCCCACCGCCCGTTTCAGCCCCTGACGCCCCGCGACGCCAGTCGGCGCGTACTGACGTTCAAGCAAGCCCTGCGCTTTGGCCGACCATGGCATCAGCTCACAATCGAGGCAGACCCAGCCAGTATCGAATTCATCGAACAGCCCGCTTGCAAGGAAGTTTTCCCGCAGGCGCGACAGAAATTCCTCTTCAAGATTTCTATCATCAAAAAACCTCCGGCCTGTTCTCGTATAGCAGATGCCTGATGATTTATCGCCGACACCGAATCGAGCCTTCGCGACATCCCCGTCCTTGCAGACGATAACGACCGCTCTCGACCCCATGTGTTTCCGCTCGCAGACGACTTTGCCAACACCGCGCTCTCCGTAATACGAAAACGCCTCGATCGGATGCTCAAGCAGCCCTTCCTTGGCCGACGTTTCGCACGGCGACATCGTAGGCGGCAGATAGATGAGCCAGCGCGGGTCAGCCGCGAAACGGCTCATGGTTTCGAGCGCCGCCATCGCGTTTTCTTCATGTATGGTAATGCTGTGCGCGAGCCTCGTCTCTATGACGCGTTTGCCGAGAACGTCCGATATGTCGGGAATATCGCTTGAGCGCGCGATAGCGGTATTAGACGCGCGAGACTCGGCGTCGACGACCGGACGGATGGGCGCATAGTATTCCTTCGCAGCTGATATTGAAACGACGTCGTCCTCGGGATAACGGTACGCCGTGAGCTTCCCTCCGAACACGCAGCCCGTATCGACGCAGACGGTACGCCCGCACCTCCGCTCCTCGGGAACAGGCACGTGGCCGTAGACGACGAGAGCTTTTCCCCTGTAATCGTTCGCCCAGTCGTAAAGCACAGGCAGACCGTATTCATCCGTCTCGCCCGTAGTATCGCCGTAAAGACAGAACTCGCGAACGCGGCGGGAACTGCGCCCCTGATAATCCTCGATCAGACCGGCGTGCGCCACCACAAGATTGCCGCCGTCCAGAACGTAATGGCTTATCAGTCCGTCGAGAAAACTCTTCAGCCTGCCCTCGTATCCCTCTGGCGCATGTAAAAGCTCGGAAACCGTCCTGTCGAGGCCGTGAGTCATCCGGACATCCTTGCCGTTGAGTTTTTTCAGCAGCTTGGCGTCATGGTTACCGCAGACGCACATCGCTTGGCCGGACTCGCAGAGATCCATGACTATGGACAGGCTATCGAGTATCTTCGGCCCCCTGTCCGCAATATCGCCGAGGAATACGGGAATGCGTCCGCCGGCATGGGCTACCGAATAGCGCCCATCCTCACGGAAGACGCGGTATCCGAGCTTTTCGAGCAGCGTGACAAGTTCGTCAAAGCACCCGTGAATATCGCCTATGACGTCGAACGGCCCAGTAATATTGCGCCTGTCGCTCCACAGCGGTTGCCGGACGATTTCAGCCTCATCGATTTCATCCGCTCCTTTAAGGACATGGACAGAGCGAAACCCTTCCTTCTTCAGCCGCTTGATCGACGACCTCAGTTGCCTGCAATGATTCCTGACTGCATGGTCGGGAATGGTCCTGTCCGCGCGATTTCTATTTCGCTCCCTGCAATCGCGCTCGGGAAGATCGAGGACAATCGCCACGGCAAGGCAGTCATGTTCCCGCGCCAGCTCGATAAGCGGCTTGCGCGAATCGGAGCGGACATTCGTGGCGTCTATCACGGCGAGCCTGCCGTAGCGCAGTCGCTGTCGCGCTATCTCGTGCAACAGCTCAAAAGCGGGAGACGTCGCCTCCATGCTGCTCTCGTCGTCGGACACGAGCGCGCGACAGTGGTCGGAGGAAATCACTTCCGTCGGCAGAAAGTGTTTTTTCGCGAATGTGGATTTGCCCGAGCCGGACGCGCCTATCAGCACCACCAATGACAGTTCAGGTATTTTAAGCGTGTGCGTCATTTTGAGAACACCCCCATCTGCGTCGGAGCGCCAAGCGCAGGATCGACGTCCCCTATCCCGGAAAACTTCACCGTGTATCCATACTCATCCGCTACACGCCCGGCCCAGTTCTCGAATTCTTCGCGCGTCCATTCAAAGCGGTGGTCCTGATGGCGCAGCTTGTTCGTAGCGGCGAATCTGTAATTCGCGTTGTATTCCCTGTTCGGCGTCGTGAGCACGACGGTTCGCGGCGCGGCGTGGGCGAACACTATCTTTTCAAAGACGCTCAGACGCCCTAGATCCATATGTTCCACGACTTCGACTACGGCAAACGCGTCAAACCCTTCGAGCCTTTTGTCGAGATAGTTGAGAGAGCCTTGGAATAGATATATCATCGATTTTCTCCGATCAGACATACTATCTGTGCGAAGCCTGTCCCTCGCGTGTTCGAGCGCCGTGAAAGAAACGTCCATGCCCGCGACGTACTCGAATTGTTTTTCGGTAATCAGTAGCTCGAGAAGTCTGCCCTCCCCGCAGCCGAGGTCAAGCACGCGCGCCGCGCCGCTGTCTTTAAGCGCGGAAACGACACAGTCCAATCTGCGCCGGTTCAGACTGATCTTTTTCTCCGCTTCTTCTTTTTCCGGCGCGGTGACCGGATCGGTAATCGGGTCATGGGAAGCCGCCGCCATATGGACTTCGGCTTCATCGTCGGCGAATTCGCCATCGCCGGGCAACCCGCGAAGCGCGCTGTCTATATATCCGCGTTTTCTTTTCAGATAGAGGGATACTATGCTCTCCTTCATCGGATGTGATTCGAGCCAACCCGCGCCGTGTCTGAGAAGTTTTTCGACCTCGGCTTCGCCTACCCAGTAATGTTTCGCCTTGTCGAGAACGGGAATCAGGACGTACAGATGAGA
>JAISAI010000038.1 GCA_031266795.1 Eubacteriales Family XIII. Incertae Sedis bacterium | reverse complement strand
CCCCCGGCGCGCGTTCATGGAAGGAGACGCAGAATATGATCTTTCAGGTAGGAGCGGCTTTGCTCGACGCGTGTGTGTTGTCGACGCTCAGGCATGGGGACACCTATGGCTACGTGTTGACGCAGACGCTCATGGGCACGCTCGAAATATCCGAATCGACGCTGTACCCCGTGCTGCGGCGGCTTCAAAAGGACGAGTTCCTCTCGACCTACGACTCGCCGCATATGGGGCGCAACAGGCGATACTACAAAATCACGGACAAGGGCATGGCCCGCTCGAACGTATACCGCGTGGGCTGGCAGGAGTACAAGGAGCGCGTGGACTCGCTGATATTATCGGACATCGCGCCGGGCGGAGTGAACACGGGCATGGGCGCGGGCGAATCCGCGTCGGATGAGAAAGGAGGGCGCCGGTCATGAGAAAATACACGGGATACTCATACGTGAAAAAACTCGAGCGCTGCTTGCGCAAGATGCCTTACGAGGAACGCCTCGACGCGGTGAATTACTACAGTGAATACTTAGCCGACGCCGGGCCGGAACGCGAGCAGGAGGTCATCACAAGACTCGGGCCGCCACAGCGCGTGGCGGCGGAGATCAGGGCGGACGCGGCGCTGCGCGAGCTCAACGCCAAGGCGGAGATCGCCGAGAGCGTCAAAGCGAGACGAAAGGAAAGAAAGGCCAATAAGAAAAGCGGGTACGCCGTGCTGCGAGGGCAAAACGCCAAGGCAGAGAACGAAAACGGATACGCCGGAACGGACTACGCTTACGGAAGCGGCGAGGGAAACGAAAGCGCAGACTATGGCGCAGGATACGATGCGAATCAAACTCCGGAATATGACTACGACGCGGGAGGGCCGGAAGACGAAAGCGCCGAAAGCCCGAACATGGGCGAGAGCTTCTCCGCGGCCGGGCTCGGCGTTCTCGGGATGCTCTCCATGCCCGTGGCGAGGCCGCTCGCGGTGCTCGCTTGTGTGCTCGGCATCATAGGGCTCATCATGGGCGTGATAGTGGTGGTAGTCATCTACGCTGTCGCCGGAACGTTCGCCGCCGCCGGCGTGGCCGTCACCGTGGTATCGGGCATGATAGCGCCACAGGATCTCTCCGTCATGATATTTCTTGTCGGCGGCGGCATGGCGTTCATAGGCGCGGGCCTGCTGATAGGCGCGCTGAACTACATGCTCGGCCGCGCGATATTCAAGGGCATAGCGAACCTGTCGGGGCGCATCAGGCACAAACGCGTAAAGGTCCGCAAGGAGATTTTCAACTACACATACACGGGCGCGGGCCGGGATTATTCCCATACTAACGGCAACTCCAACTATTACACTACGCAGCAAAATGCGGGAACGGACTATCCCTATACTGACGGGAATACCGAAACTTATACAGCGCAGCCGGATGCGGAAGCGGATTATCCCTATACCGACGGGAGTACCGAAGATGATTCCGAGAGGCCGGACGAGCAGCCCGCGCAGGATATTCGCGTCGAGGACAGGCCGGCGCCGTAAGAGCGCTATGGTAGAAGCGGCGATTCATTCGCCGCGTTAAGCAGAAACGAGGGAAATATGAACAGCAAACTCAAAGTAATCATCATCATCGGAGTCGTCGTGCTCCTGAGCGGCGTCGGCCTCGGCGCGGCGGGCTACGCGATGGGCGGGATGAAGAGCGTGATAATGCAGGCGGGCGGGCCGCTCGTGATAGACGAGTCGGACGAGACCAAGGTCGTGAAGGTGGACGAGGTCTTCGAGAACGTCGCCGCCATAGACATAAACTTGGGCGGAATAGAAAAAGTGACGATAAAGGAGGGGCCCTCCCTGCGGGTAAAAGGGCAGCATTTCCTCTTCTTCGGAGGTTTGAAAGCGGAACGCGGCGCGGACGGAACGCTTGCCGTGACGCACAGCGTCAAGAATGCGGTCGACCATTGGATCATCGACTTTCCGAGCGTATTCAGGGCGGCGATAAATCCGTACCCGTCGTCATACCTCGAGATCACGATACCGCGCGGCGTTTCTCTGACGGCCGTCAACGCGGACATCGCGTTCGGCGATATGGAGATAGACGCCGTCGACTTGGAGCGGATGGATCTGAAACTTGATTCCGGCAATGTCTCGGCAAGCAATATCACGTGCGGGTCGCTCGACGCGGAACTGAGCTTCGGCGAGCTCGACGCGCGGAATGTCAACGCGGGCAACGTCGTCATAGACAGCGATTCCGGCAATATCGAGCTATGGGATCTGACCGCGTCCGGCGATCTCACGATCGCATCGTCTTTCGGTAATATAGACCTCGAAGCGGTCAATGCCGTAACGTCGAACTTCACTATGTCGAGCGGCGACTTCTCAGCGGGCGGTATGTACGTCTCGAACGGGATGAAGCTAAACAGCAGCTTCGGCGACATAAAGATCACGGGCGACCTACGCGGCGACAGCGCGATAAATTCGGACTCGGGCAACCTCGACCTGACGCTGAGCGGCGCAAGGGACGACTACGCGATTTCCGTGGAATCGGACGCGGGGGAAGTCCGCCTCGACGACAGCAGAGGCGCCGGCGGCTTCAATGGGCGCTTTGAAAGCGGGCCGTCGTCCGCGCCTGACAAGATTTCGATAGACAGCAGCTTCGGCGACGTGGACGTGGCGTTCAGGGGCTGACTCCGCGCGAGAGTGGGCTAAGGCCACACAGCGGGCGCCCCACACAAAAAACAAATCGGCCGCCACATCGGCTTTCGGTCAGATTTTATTAAGAAAAATGTAAGGAACGCGCCCGGCGCTTCGTAAGAATCGTCCTATAGCATTGAATAAACCGGTAATGGGGACATAATGTAATGTAATTTGTGGCGTGAGAGTGGGGTAGGTGAAAACGCAAGCTAAAGTCTTTATAGTCCTGACGCGAAGCCCGACGCTTTTGTCACGGCTCGTGCGCCGCGTCACGCGGGCCAAGTACACGCACGCGGCGCTCGCGCTCGACGAGGGCCTCGAGTATATGTTCAGCTTCGGCAGACGCCGCGCGTCAAACCCGTTCGTCGGCTGCTTCAAGCGCGAAAGCCTGAACGACGACATATACGGCGCCTGCGCGGAGCTGCCCGGCGTCGTCGCGGAGATCCCCGTGACGCCCGCCCAGTACGCCGAAATCTGCGGCATCATAGAGTCGTTCCTGCTCAACCACCACAATTACAGCTACAACACCTTGGGGCTGATCAGAAACCTCGCGCGCGTACCGGCCGAAAACGACAAGAGATTCTTCTGCTCCGAGTTCGTGTACTACGTGCTCAACGAAAGCGGCGTCTGCGACTTCGGAATGCTGAGAGAAGGCATCCGCCCGGAAATGCTGCTGAAAGTGAACGGCCGGATAGCCTTCGAGGGCGACCTCATCCTGCTGAGGAACAAGAGGGCGCCGCAAGCGGGCAGCCGGCGATTTTTGAAATTTTATCAGTAATAATAGTGCGGCTCAGAATAATTGAGCCGTTTAGACGAGTCCTGCCGCTTTAGCTGTTTTGCCTTCTCCCGCGTAGTCGTTTCCGCGGTGCTTCCCGTGCCTCGTGGCGGAGAGGTAGCCCACTATCTCCGCTGCGAGGATGGCGGGGTTTGCGAGCGCCCATACATAGGGGTGGCCTTCGCTTGAGAACGGGATTTCTGTGTTGCCGAGGTTGAAGGTCGGTATGCCGTTTCCCTTGATCTGCTCCAATCGCAAGTAGAAACCATTCCAACAAATTACTCGTCGATATATGTATACTCAAAAAATCGCGTTTGTAACATGAGGCGGGAGTTTTTGAGGCCGGTAGGCGTGGAATCCGGAGTGATGAGTGAAAGCGTCCGTGAGCGCCGGCTCTCTTGACAGTCGATTTCAATCTCTTTACAATAGAAGCATATTGACTGCAAATGTTTACAGCATGAAAGGATACGAAATCATGGCTACGAAGACCATAAGTATACGGCTTGATGAGGCCACGAAAGCGCAAATGGATAGTTTTTGCGAAGATGTCGGGCTCAATACGTCAACCGCGTTTAAGATGTTCGCAAAGAACGTCGTGAGAAACCGGCGATTGCCGTTCGATGTCGAGTCTGATTATGCGCTCTCCGAACGCGAACTCTTAACACGTTATGAAGATATGAAAGCCGGACGCAACAGCCACGAGCATGAGCTTATCGAGGTTTGAAGATGAAAAAAGTCTGGAATGATAAAGCATGGGATGATTATTTGTATTGGCAGAGGCAGGACAGGCGCACCCTAAGAAAAATCAATAACCTTGTTAAAGAGATTGAGCGACAGAAGGGAAAGCCGCCCGGACAGTCGGAAAGACTGAAGGGCGGACTATCCGGCGTATGTAGTTCCAAAATCGACGAGAAGAATCGTTTGCTATGGTTCATCGAAGACGGCGTTCTGGAAATCATGTCTTGCCGCGGGCACTACGGCGATAAGTGAGACCTCGCTTAGCGGCGGAGAGGTAGCTCACTATCCCCTCTTTTCTTTTGGCGGCCCCGGCTCGCTTCTTCATCAACCGAAATATGTGTTACAATTACGTCATGGGTTCTTTTGATTTGGGTATTTTTGATGAGGGGGACGAGCGCGCTGAGGCTTTGAATCGCGTGTATCAGCGGACGCTTACTTTTGTCTACCTGAAGGCTGTACGCGATGTCGTGGGCGCGAATACGATCGTTTTTAATTCGCTCACGAGCGGCCTGTATACGGAGATCGATTCGGAGGCGCCCGTTACGGACGAGCAGATACGCCTTATCGAAGGGAGGGTACGCGAATATGTGCTCGCGGACGCCCCGATCTCGCGCCGGCGCGCGTCGCGGCGCGATGTGCTCGACCTTCTCGAAAGCGAGAACAAAGGCTCGCGCGAACATCTCGCTCTCCTCAAATACGCCACCGACGTCAGCCATATCGCTGTGTACGAGCTCGACGGCTACCGCAATTTTTTCTTCGGGCGTCTGTTTGAAAGCGCCGGGCCTCTCAAGTTGTTCGGGCTCGCGCGCTATGCCGACGGGGTGCTTTTGCGTTATCCGCATCCGTCGACGCCGGACAGGCTGACGGATATGCCCGAGAACGACAAGCTCTACGATGCGTTCGAGAAGGGCTGGGACATCGCGCACGGGCTCGGGCTGAGATACGCGGGAGACCTCGACGAGGAGATCGAGCAGGGGCTCGAAAGCGACATCATCAGGCTGTCGGAGCGCATGCACAACGCACAGATCGAGAACATCTCGGCGAAGATACTCTCACGCGGAAAGCGCGTGATACTTCTCGCGGGGCCTTCGTCGTCGGGAAAGACCACGACGGCCAAGCGCTTCATCGAGGCGCTCGCGGAGCAGGGAGCGGCGCCTCTTTACCTCGGCACGGACGACTATTTCGTCGAGCGCGAGGAGACCCCGATCGACGAGAAAGGCGAACACGACTACGAGGGTTTGGATGCGATAGATACGACCCTCTTCATGAACAACATCGACGCGCTCCTCTCCGGAGAGGAGGCCGATCTGCCCACCTTTGATTTTATTACTGGCCATAAGGTGTTCGGAAAGCGCGTCACGCGGATCGAGTCGGATCACCCTATATTGATAGAAGGGCTGCACGCGCTGAACCCCGCGATGACCACGAACCTGCCGGACGACGAGAAATACCGCATCTATATCAGCCCGCTCACGCAGATAAACCTCGACGACCACAACCGCATCCCGACGACGGACCTACGGCTCATCAGGCGCATGATAAGGGACTATCGCACGCGCGGCAATTCGGTCGCGCACACGATAAGGGCGTGGCCCACGGTCAGGCGCGGGGAGAATACACACGTCTTTCCCTACTACGGCGTGGCGGACGCGATATTCAACTCTGCCCTGCTGTATGAGCTGCCGGCGCTGCGCGCGCACGCGGAGGGGCTGCTCGCCGAGGTCACGCCGGATATGCCGGAGTACGGCGACGCGAGGCGGCTGCTCCATTTCCTGCGCTTTTTCAAAACGATAAACGACGAATCCGCGATCCCGCCGGAGTCCGTGATCCGCGAGTTCATCGGCGGAAGCCGTTTGGTCTGACGCGACGCGATGAAGCGCAGGCGAAAGCCCGCCGCGCGGTGGCGACGGGCTTTCCATCATAGTCGGAACTCTGATCGTCCCTTTAGGAAAACGCTGATCCCTTAGAAATTCGATTCGACCAGCTGGAAGTACGCTTTCGGATGCTTGCAGGCCGGGCATGTGTCGACCGCTTCCGTGCCTTCGTAGATGAAGCCGCAGTTGCCGCACTGCCACTTGACCGGCTTGTCGCGCTTGAATACCTTGCCGCTCTCGATGTTGTCCTTGAGCTTCAGGTAGCGCTTCTCGTGCGCGGCCTCGACCTTCGCCACGTTCTCCATCTGCACGGCGATCTCGTCGAAGCCCTCCTCGTGCGCAGTCTTCGCGAACTCTTTGTACATCTCGGTCCACTCGTAATGCTCGCCGGCCGCCGCGTCCGCGAGGTTCGCCGGCGTGTCGCCTATGCCGTGGAAATACTTGAACCAGAGCTCGGCGTGCTCCTTCTCGTTGCCCGCCGTTTCCTCAAAGATATTCGCGATCTGCACGTAGCCGTCCTTGCGCGCCTTCGACGCGTAGAA
>JAISAI010000091.1 GCA_031266795.1 Eubacteriales Family XIII. Incertae Sedis bacterium | reverse complement strand
CGTCAGGTTCACCGTGAGCGACTCGGGCATCGGCATATCCGACGAAGCGAAAGCCAAGATATTCAAGCCTTTCGAACAGGCCGCGTCCATGACGTCGCGCGATTACGGCGGCACGGGCCTCGGCCTTGCCATAAGCAGCAATATAGTCGGGCTCATGGGCGGGCGCATCGAGGTGAAGAGCGCCGTGGGCGAGGGAAGCGCCTTTACGTTCACCATCAGGATGGAAAAGACCTCCTACTCGTCGGCCGCCTACGCGAATTATGACGACGCGATAGGGAAGTTCCGGGGCAAGCGCGTCATGATAGTGGACGACATAGAGGTCAACCGCATGGTCATCGCCGATCTGCTCGAAGAGACGGGCGTCACTATAGAGGAAGCGGTGGACGGCGTGGAAGCGGTCGAGAAGTTCGGCATCTCGCCGGACGGGTATTACGACATCATATTTATGGACGTGCAGATGCCGAGGATGGACGGCTACGCCGCGTCGTCGGTCATCCGCGCGATGCAGGGCCGGGAGGACGCGGGCAAGGTCGTCATCGTGGCGCTCACGGCCAACGCGTTCACGGACGATATAGAGCGGGCAAAGGATTCCGGCATGGATACCCAAGTAGCGAAGCCGGTGGATGCGGACAGGCTCGTGGAAGTAATGTTTGAGTATTTAGGGGAACACTAATAGGGTTTTTAGAAGTTCCCAATAGAGCGCATGGCTGACGCCTTATGTTATACTTATTCTAATATAATCCCGCGCGCGGCCGGCTTGCCCGCAACGCGCGGTAAAGGGTGGTAGTTCGGAAAAGTTCAGAGAGACAGCTCTTGCGGAAAGGGATAATGCCATGACAGATAAAAAAGACAAAAAGAAACAGCTGAGGAATACGGCCGGCGCTCCCGTAGCGGACAACACGAACGTCACTACGGCGGGCTCGCGCGGCCCTATGACGCTGCAAAACCCGTGGTTCATCGAGAAGCTCGCGCACTTTGACCGCGAGGTGATCCCCGAGCGCCGCATGCACGCGAAAGGCTCGGGCGCTTTCGGTACGTTCAAGGTGACGAACGGCATCACGAAGTACACGAAAGCGAAACTTTTCAGCAAGGTGGGCAAGAGTACGGACGTGTTCGTCCGCTTCTCGACGGTCGCGGGAGAGCGCGGCGCCGCGGACGCGGAGCGCGACATACGCGGCTTCGCCACAAAGTTCTATACGGAGGACGGCAACTGGGATCTCGTAGGCAACAACACGCCCGTGTTCTTCCTGCGCGACCCGCTGCGCTTCCCCGACCTCAACCACGCGGTCAAACGCGACCCCAAGACGAATATGCGCAGCCCGCAGAACAACTGGGACTTCTGGAGCATGCTGCCCGAGGCCTTCCATCAGGTCACGATCACGATGTCCGACCGCGGGCTGCCGAAGAGCTACCGCAATATGCACGGCTTCGGTTCGCATACGTACAGCATGGTAAACGCAAAGGGAGCGCGCGTTTGGGTCAAGTACCACTGGGTCTGCCAACAGCCTATCGAAAACCTTTCGGACGAGGAAGCGGCCGCGATAGTGGCCGTTGACCGCGAGAGCCACCAGAAAGACCTGTTCGAGTCCATCGAGAAGAGAAGATACCCGAAGTGGCGGCTGTGCATACAGGTCATGACGGAGGAACAGGCGAAAAACCACCGGGAGAACCCCTTCGACATATCGAAGATATGGTCGCACAAGGAGTATCCGCTCATCCCCGTCGGGATCATGACGCTGAACAAGAATCCCGAGAACTATTTCGCGGACGTCGAGCAGGCGGCTTTCAACCCGGCCAACGTCGTGCCGGGGCTCGGCTTCTCGCCGGACAAGCTGCTGCAGGGCAGGCTCTTTGCCTACGGCGACGCGCATAGGCACCGGCTCGGCGTGAACCACCACCAGATCCCGGTCAACTCGCCCAAGGGAACGAAGGACGAGCCCCACTACTTCCACCGCGACGGGCAGATGCGCGTGGACGGCAACTTCGGGGCGGCGACATCCTATCAGCCGAATATGTACGGCGAGTGGGAGGACGACAAGACGCAGCACGACCCGCCGCTCGAGGTCATGGGCGCCGTCGACGTCTACGAGCCCAAGGACGACAAGACGGACGACTGCTTCTATCAGGCGGGCGATCTGTACCGGCTGATGGCCGAGGACAAGAAGCAGCTGCTGATCGAGAACACGGCGCGCAACATAGGGCCGGTGACGGACAATGTCAAGTACCGGCACGCGGCGCACTGCTATCTTGCGGACAAGGATTACGGCGCGCGCATCACGGAGGCGCTCGGCCTCGATCTGGGGCGCGTGAAGAAATATTCGAAGCTGACGCACGACAAACTCATGGATGAAACGTCGGCGGCGAAGTGGAAAGGATAGGGACGGCCAGTCATGAATTACACTGACGATACTACGCCAAGGCCCGAACCCGTGCCGGGCGGCGGCCCGGCGCAGGGCGAGCCGATGCAGAGCGGCCCGGCGCAGGAGGGTCCGGTACAGAGCGGCCCGATGCAGGGTGAACCGGCGCAGGGTGGCCCGGCGCAGGGCGGGCAATACGAGTCCCCTCAATATCAATACCAGTACGGATCCGCGCCTCAGGGCGGCTCGGCTCCGCAGAGCGGGCCATACGGTTCCAACGGGCAGAGCGGGCCGTACGATCCTAACGGGCCGGGCGGGCCGTATTACCAAGGGCCGTATGAGCCGCCCGTGCCGCCCGAGGTCAAAAAGTGGAACTGGGGCGCTTTTGCGCTCAACTGGATATGGGGCTGCGGCAACGGGGCCTACCTCGCGCTGCTCTGCCTCATCCCCTTTTTCAATATCGTGTGGATATTCGTCTGCGGCGTGAAGGGCAACGAGTGGGCGTGGAAGTCCGGCAAGTTCAAAGACCTCGACACCTTCCTCACGACGCAGCGCACGTGGAACATCGCGGGCCTCATCATGTTTATCATAAACATCGCGTACATCGTGATAATCATCGTGATGGTATTCAACATCGTCCTATGGGGCTCACTCTCGTTGTTCGACCAAGGAGGCTACGGATACGATTTTGAAGACTACAATTGGAGTTGAGCGTTACTGACAAATCACCCTTCGGGGTGATTTTTTTTAGGTATAATATTTGTGGTGACGAGGCAGTTCGAAAGAGGGAAGTATGACGCTACAAGGACGAAGTTTTATTGAACCGCCGGATTTTACGGTCGAAGAGACCGACGAGGTATTCCGGCTTGCGAAGCGGATCATGGCCGCGCCGGGGGACTATGCCGAACGCGCGAAAGGCAGGCTGCTCGCCACGCTCTTCTACGAACCGAGCACGCGGACGCGCTTCAGCTTTGAGGCCGCGATGCTGAAGCTCGGCGGCCAGGTCATAGGGTTTTCGGGCGAGAACTCGAGCTCGGCCGCGAAAGGCGAGAGCATATCGGACACGGTGAAGACCGTCGCCTGCTACGCGGACATCGCCGTCATAAGGCACCCGAAGGAGGGCTCGGCGAGAGTCGCGGCCGCGGCCGCCGGCATACCCGTCATCAACGGAGGCGACGGCGGGCATCAGCACCCGACGCAGACGCTGACGGATCTCATGACGATCATGACGGAGAAAGGCCGCCTCGGCGATCTGAAAGTCGGGCTGTGCGGCGACCTGAAATTCGGACGCACCGTGCACTCCTTAGTGCGCGCCCTCTGCCGCTACGAGGGCATCGAGTTCATCCTCATCTCGCCGGAAGAGCTCCGCGCGCCCGATTACGTGAAAGCCGATATTGGCCGCGGCCGCTGTGGCGCGTACCGCGAGGCCGAGCGCATGCAGGACGTCCTTTCCGAACTCGACATCCTCTACATGACCCGCGTCCAAAAGGAGAGATTCTTCAACGAGGAAGATTACATCAGGCTCAAGGACAGCTACATACTCGACGCGGAAAAGATGCGGCTCGCGCCCGAAGACATGATAGTCATGCACCCGCTCCCCCGCGTCAACGAGATAGCGCCGGAGGTGGACGCCGACCCGCGGGCCGTCTATTTCAAACAGGTGGAGAACGGCATGTACGCGCGCATGGCGCTCATACTGGCGCTGCTCGGTGAGGAATGATTGACGCTGCGCTTGGCGGCGGAACGGAGAAAATAATGGAAGTCAACAGCATCAACCGAGGCATTGTTATAGATCACATCCGCGCCGGCTGCGGCATGAAAGTTCTGTCGTACCTCGGCGTCGACACGTCGAAGGACACGGTCGCGCTCATCATGAACGCGACGAGCGCGAAGCACGGCCGCAAGGACATCATCAAGATCGAAAATCTCACGGACGTCGACATAGCCGCCCTCGGCCTGTTCGACCACAGCGCGACCGTGAACGTCATAGAGGACGGGAAGATCAGGCAGAAGATACACCTCAGCCTCCCCGAGACCGTGAAGGACGTCATCAAATGCAAGAACCCGCGCTGCGTCACGTCCGTCGAGCCGGCGATCCCGCACATATTCCGGCTCGTAGACGCGGCCCGCGAGGAGTACCGCTGCGAATACTGCGACGAGATCGTGAAGCTATCGTGATTACCTATAGATGAAGATCGTAATAAAAAATATACGAGTAATTGGAATGGAAAGCGAAGGCGGCGACGGAGCGTTTGACGTGACGGTTGCGTCTGGAAAGATACAATCCGTCGCGGCTTACGACGGCGCTATGCGCCATGTAGGCGTTCATCACGCGGACGTGGGCGGCGGGCCCGCGCGCGTCGTCGACGGCAGCGGGCTGTACCTCGCGCCGGGCTTCGTCGATCTCCATGTCCATTTCCGCGACCCGGGATTCACGGGCAAAGAGGATATAGCGAGCGGCAGCCGGGCAGCGGCGCGCGGAGGCTATACGACGGTCTGCTGTATGCCGAACACGTCGCCTGCCATCGACGACGCCGGAGTAGTGGAATACATAGACGCGCGCGCAGTAAGACAAGGGGACGGCGGCCTGTGTGAAAATCCGTCGTCGCGAGCGGAGCGAAGCAATCCAATCCATCGAACGGAACAAAATGCAGGCATAGTGAATGTCTTCTCCGTAGGCGCTCTCACGATGGGGCAGCGGGGCGAGGCCCTGTCCGATATGGCGGGAATGAATGAGGCAAAAACGCTCTGCCGCGCGCTCACGGGCCATGGCATAGCCGGCGTGTCGGAGGACGGCAAGAGCCTCATGGACGAGGGCCTCATGTGCGAGGCCATGGAGCTTGCGAAGTCGCTCGGCCTGCTCGTCATGGATCACGCCGAGGACGCGTCCTTGGCCGGCGGCTGCGTGAACGAGGGAGCGGTTTCCCGAAAACTTGGCGTGAAAGGATTGCCCGCGCGCGCCGAGACGAGCATCATAAGGAGAGACATCAGGCTTGCCGCGGAAACGGGCGCGCTCATACACATCCAGCACGTGAGCGCGGCGGAGAGCGTCGCGCGGATACGGGAAGCAAAGGCTGAGGGGATTCCGGTCACGGCCGAGACAGCGCCGCACTACTTCGCGCTCACGGAAGAGACGCTGATCGCGCTGCCGCCCGCCATGCGTGCGAGGGCGAAGATGAACCCGCCGCTGAGGACGGAGAAAGACAGGCTCGCCATAGTGAGCGGACTGGCGGACGGAACCATAGACGTCATAGCGACCGACCACGCGCCGCACGAGGCGGAGCTGAAATCACGGCCCTTGGAAGAAGCGCCGTTCGGCATAGTAGGCCTCGAGACGGCCTTCGCCGTATCCTATACGGAATTGGTTCGCGGCGGGATACTGACGCTCACGCAACTGATAGAAAAGATGAGCGCCGCGCCGGCCCGCCTCATAGGCCTCGACCGCGGAGTCATAAAAGAAGGCGCGACGGCCGACCTCGCAGTCATAGACATAGACGGCAAGTACAAAGTTGACAGCAAGGACTTCCAGTCAAAAGGGAAAATCACGCCGTTCGAAGGCCGAGAAGTATACGGCCGCGTGCGGATGACGCTGAGGAACGGGGAGATAGTCTACGACGCGACTTAGAACAGACGTCAGAAACGATATGTTGCGAAATTATTATCGGATGATATAATTATAATAGAAAATGAACTATCGAATGAGGTGAAAGCAATGGCATATAGTGCAAATGATATTGCGTCCTACATCCTCCAATTATCAGAAGAAAACGGGGATGAAATCACTCCGTTAAAATTAGAGAAGCTGCTTTATTATGCACAAGGAACATTCTTGGCGTTGAAGCACGAGGCGCTTTTTGACGATGAAGTGTTGGCGTGGAAGCATGGGCCCGTCATTTACTCTATTTATAAAAAATATCAGAGGTACGGCGACAGCCCTATCCCGAAAGAGGGGAAAATATCCGGCCTTGATGAACAGACGGAGGCTATCCTCTCCGCCGTATATGCGAAATACCGAGGGTTCTCACCTTGGCAGTTGGTCGACAAGACACATCGGGAAGCTCCATGGAAAGACGCGGGAATGAACGATGTGATCACGTCGGAGAGCATCCGCAGGTATTTTGAGGATGAGATTCTCAGCACCGCATTCCACGATGTTCCGGCCGGGGAAGCCTTCCCAAAAGAGTGGTATGATTCTGATGAAGACGCCGAGTGGGAGAATGATTTATCTACCGGAGGGGAAACTGATAAAGCAAATCGGCGTCTTGCATGAAACGGATATATTGGTGTTGAGAGTGTTGTACTCGATAACATGATTATGCAGAGTCGGCTTCTTGAAAAAAATTAAGTTTGGTTGGATGTCATTCGAAGTTCCGTCATACAAGAAGTCAGTCTGGCGTAGCGGGTCGGGGTCCGGGGTGTCCCCGGCGGGAGAATGAGGGCATAGCCCTCATCTTAGATTGGAGGATAGAGGCGCCCGCAAGCGCCTCTATCCCACCATTTAATCCAAGACGCGGGAACCGTCATTTTTATTTTACTCAACAAAAAGAACAGCCCCCCTTTGGTCTCTCAGCGCCACCCGCCGCTACTCTTATATATAGTATAATTATCCCCATGAGAGAGCGTGCAACAGCAAGTATAGTTGAAAACTTGGAGATCGCTTCGGGCGTATATCGCCTGACGCTTGCGGACTCGCGGGGCTCGGATATGGTTTCGGGCATTGTTGCGGAGGCTGCGCCGGGGCAGTTTGTGAACGTGTACCTCAACTCGGCGTCCATGCTGCTGCCTCGTCCATTCGGTATCTCCGATGTCGTGGCCTCGGAGCGCGGGCCGCGGCTCGTGCTCGTGTACGCCGTCGTCGGCGCGGGTACGGCGGAGCTCTCGACCTACGCGCCCGGCGCGGCTATACGCATACTCGGGCCGCAGGGCAACGGGTATGAGCTTGCGCCGCTTGGCAAAAACGTGTTGCTCATCGGCGGCGGGCTCGGCATACCCCCTTTGCTCTTTGCCACGCGCAGGATAAGGGAGCGACTGACTCCCGGCGACGATACGAGGCTCACGGCCTTGCTCGGCTATCGCGACGCCCCTTATTACTCGGGCGGGATGGGCTTATACTGCGACGAGGTATTCAGCATCAGCGAGACTGCGTCCGGAATCGGCGAATACAAAAAGGAACACGAACACAAAAAGAACCGTCCCTTTTGTGTAGTGAATGGGACAGTCATGGATCTCGCCGCGCGGCTCGTCTCCGACGGCAGACTCGATCTCACGGATGCAAGCATCCTGTCCTGTGGGCCCATGCCTATGCTCTGCGCCGTAGCTGAGTGGGCAAAATCGAAAGGCATCCCCGCACAAGTTTCTTTAGAAGCGCGCATGGGTTGCGGCTACGGAGCCTGCGTAGGATGCACGATAGAGGTCAAGCCCGCCGAACCCATCGCATCCGCCGCCAACACAAAAGGGACGGTTCTTTTTGTGTCGCCAAGCGACGAATCCCTGACGGAGCATCCATCCATAGCCCAGCGAAAAGTATGCAAGGATGGCCCGGTATTCCCCGCAGAAGCTATAGTATGGTGAGGCGTGTTTTTATGGATGATAGTTACCGGGTAAATATCTGTGGGGTCGAGTGGAGAAATCCTGTCACTACGGCGGCGGGGACTTTCGCCGTGGCTGAGAGCGGGAAGTATTTTGACCCTGCGGAGCTCGGCGCCGTCACTACGAAGGGCGTGTCGGCGGAGCCGTGGGCCGGCAATCCCACCCCGCGCATAGCGGAAACCCCGTCCGGTATGTTGAACGCCGTCGGGCTCGAAAACCCCGGCGTGGACGCGTATATCGCCGGAGACCTGCGCGTATTGAAGGATAGGGGCGCTACGGTCATATCGAATGTGGCGGGGCACAGCGAGGACGAATACGTCTACGTGTGCCGCCGGCTCGACGCGACCGATACGGATATGCTCGAACTCAATGTGTCATGCCCGAACGTCCGCGAGGGCGGCATGGCCTTCGGAACCGACGCGGATACGCTCGCGCGGCTCGTCGGTAAGGTGAGGGCCGTCACGGATAAGCCGCTCATCGTGAAGCTCTCGCCGAACGTGACGGACATAACGAAACTCGCGGCGGCGGCGGAGCGGGCGGGCGCGGACGCGCTGTCGCTCATCAACACGCTGCTCGGTATGCGCATAGATACGCGGACGGGCAAACCCATACTCGCGAACATCACGGGCGGGCTGTCCGGCCCGGCCATACGTCCTGTCGCTGTGCGCATGGTGTACGAGGTCGCGCGGAGCGTCAGCGTCCCGGTCGTCGGCATGGGCGGTATAATGACGGGGGAGGACGCCCTCGAATTTCTGCTCGCCGGCGCGTCGGCGGTCGCCGTCGGCACGGCCGCGCTCATAGATCCCGCCGCGCCCGTCCGCGTCGCGCGTGAACTTGGCGAACTTATATCGAATCCACAGGTCGCGGCTGCCATAGACGCGGCGCGCGTGCGAACGGCGTGACGACCGCGCGGACGAAGTGAAAACCTCACCCATTATGACTAAGCTATACGGAAAGGTAATCGGGCTACCATGGGCTACAAACAGGACTTCATAACATTCATGATAGACGCCGGCGCGCTGAAGTTCGGTGACTTCACGCTGAAAAGTGGGCGTAGATCCCCGTACTTCATCAACACGGGCGCCTTCGATACGGGGGATAAGATCGCGCGCCTCGGCTTTTATTACGCGGCGCGGATAAAGGAAGCTATGGACGCGGGCGACGTACCGGGTGGCATAACGACCGTGTTCGGCCCCGCGTACAAGGGCATACCCATCGCCGTAGCGACGGCCGCCGCCCTCGCGAACGAGTACGGCGAGGACATAGGCTACGCGTTCAACCGCAAGGAAGTAAAGGATCACGGCGAGGGCGGCGGCTTCGTCGGGCGCGCCCCGAAAGACGGCGACAGGATCGTCGTCGTTGACGACGTCATAACAGCGGGCACGGCCGCGCGCGAGGTCGTGCCGCTCATACGCTCCGCCGCGGACGTGGACATACCCGGGCTTTTCATATCCGTCGACCGCATGGAACGCGGCAAGGGCACCGGCGGCCTGTCCGCCGTGGACGAGGTGCGCGCGGGGCTCGGCGTCCCCGTGTATCCCATAGTGACGGTAAAGGAGATCCTCGGCGCGGCGCCGTACATAGATATAGACGGACGCCCGGCGATAGAGGGCGAAGTGATACCGCTCATGCGGTCATACATGGACGAATACTGCGTTTAGTTTGTCAAACAGCGGGCGCGGTGATATTATTACGATAGAGCTTTCAGTAACAAGTTACTGCGCAAGTGTTAAATCAAAACTTAAATCGAAACTACTAAACTGTCGCGATAGTTTTGATGCAGTCCGGGCCCAATTCGGATTTTGGCTCCCCGGAGCGTACTCAGAGGTACGTGAGGAAGGCAAAATCCGAATTGGGCACGGAATGCGCAAAAATAGCGTGACAGTTTAGTAGTAACCATCATGGAGGTCAGGATATGAGACATACAATCGGCGTCATCATGGACAACAAACCCGGCGTGCTCTCGCGCATTTCGCAATTGCTTGCGCGCAGGGAGTTCAACATCGACAGCATCACGGCCGGCCCGACGCGCAATCACGACGTCACGCGCATGACC
>JAISAI010000077.1 GCA_031266795.1 Eubacteriales Family XIII. Incertae Sedis bacterium | reverse complement strand
CCGTACATCGACGCGTAGATAATCAGCACGCCGTCGACTTCCGGCTCGTAGCGGCTCCACTTGTCGTATTTCTCGATAATGTAGCCGAAATCCTTACGCCAGACGGGTCCGTGCAGCGGACAGATATACTTGATGCTCGGCACGAGCGGGCCTGCCTTTGCGAGAAGCGCCTGAATGTGCGGCCCGTATTTGCCGACGATGTTCGTCAGATAGCGGCGCGCCTCGTCGAGCCAGTCGCGGTCGAAATCCACCTCGTCCGCGAAGAGCACGCCGTCGAGCGCCTTGAAGCTGCCAAACCCGTCAGCTGAGAACAGCACGCCGTTCGTCACGTCGAGCGCGACCATGGCCTCGGGCCAGTGCACCATCGGCGCATAGACCCACGCGACGGTGTGGTCGCCGAATGTGCGCGTGTCGCCCTCCAGCACTTCCTCGTAGCGCTCGCCGAGGATCTCGTCAAATCCGAACTGCCTCATCTGCATGAACGCTTTTTCGTTGGATATTACTTTCGTCTCAGGATGCCTGAGGAGCACCTCCTCGATGGAGGCCGCGTGATCCGGCTCAAGGTGGTTGATGACTAAGTAGTCGAGCTGCCTGCCTGCGAGCACGAAGTCTATATTCTCAAGATACTGTCTGCATACGGCCCAGTCCACCGTGTCAAACAGCACGGTTTTTTCGTCGAGCAGCAGATACGAATTGTAGGACACCCCTATGCCGTCGAGCGGATGGATGTTCTCAAACAGGTCGAGACGGTGTTCGTTGGCCCCGACCCAGTACAGATTTTCGGTAACAAGTCTAACGCTATGCATGGTATATTACCTCCTTTTATATTCACGTAGTTTTGATTTTACTACTATACCTCAATAAACTGATCCTTCTCCTCGCCGCATTCCGGGCATATCCATGCGTCCGGAAGGTTTTCGAAGAGCGTACCGGGGGTGACGCCGTTCTCCTCGTCGCCTATGTCCGGCACGTACTCGTAGCCGCAGCCGTTACAGATGTGCTGCTTCCATACGGGCGGCAGCTTCTTCGGCGTAGAGCGGCGTACCTTCTTCATCGGCGGCGCGGGCTTCTTCGGCTCTCCGTTGTCGAGCGCTTTCGTGAGCAGGGGAAGTATCTCCATGACGTCTCCGACGATGCCGTAGTCGCAGTTCTTGAATATCGGCGCGTTCGCGTTGTTGTTGATGGCGACTATCGTTGACGCGGCCTTGATGCCTTTCAGGTGCTGGCCCGCGCCGGATATGCCGCAGGCGATGTAGAGATTGCCCGTGAACTTCTGGCCCGACATGCCTACGTAGCGGTTGATGGGCAGGTATTTCAGGGTTTCCGCGACGGGCCTCGACGAGCCTATCGCCGCTCCCGCCTGCTTAGCGAGATCCTCCGCGAGCTTCATGTTCTTCTTCTCGCCTATGCCCTTGCCCGCGCTGACGACGCGCTCGGCCTGTGCGATCGGCGTATCTATGTCGATACCGACCGTGAAGTCGTAGCCGTCTTTTACGAGAGCGTCTACGAGAGCCTGCACTTGGTCTTTCGGCTTGCCGTCCCGGAATATCTCCTTCTTGCGCTCGCCCGTGATGGCGCCGGCTTTTGCGGCGCGCGCGGCCGATTCCTTCGGCGGCTTGCCGACGATATGCGCGGCGATGACGACACGCTGTATCTCGTTCGTACCCTCGTAGATCGTGCATATCTTCGCGTCGCGATACATGCGTTCCACGTCCATGCCCTTCAGGTAGCCGTTGCCGCCGTATATCTGCAAGGCGTCGTTCACGATCTCGAGCCCGCGGTCGGAGACATACTGCTTGGCCATCGCCGACTCTACCGCGTAGGGCAGGTGCTCGCTCTTCAGGCTCGCCGCGGAGTATACGAGCAGGCGCCCCGCGCGTATCTTTGTCGCCATGTCCGCGAGCTTGAAGCTGATCGCCTGCTGGAACGCTATCGGCTTGCCAAACTGCACGCGCTCCTTCGCGTATTCGAGCGCCGACTCGTAAGCGCCCTGCTGGATACCGAGCGCCTGTGCCGCGATGCCGATGCGCCCGCCGTCGAGCGTCGCCATCGCTATGCGAAATCCCTCGCCCTCGCGGCCGAGCAGATTCTCCTTGGGTATCTTCACATCGTTGAACACGAGCTCCGCCGTGGAGGAGCTGCGGATGCCGAGCTTGTCGTAGTGGTCCCCGAATGTGAAACCGTCCCATCCTTTCTCCACGATGAACGCGCTGATGCCGCGTGTCCCGAGCTCGGGCGACGTCGAAGCGAATACCACGTAATACTTCGCCTTGTCCGCGTTCGTGATGAATATCTTGCCGCCGTTCAGGATATAGTGGCCTCCGTCGAGGTCGGCCGTCGTCTCCGTGCCTCCCGCGTCCGAGCCCGCGTTCGGCTCGGTCAGGCCAAACGCGCCCAGCTCCTCACCCTTGGCGAGCGGTACGAGGTACTTCCTCTTCTGCTCTTCCGTTCCATATTCGAAGATAGGCCACGCGGCGAGCGACGTGTGCGCCGAGACTATGACCCCCGTGCCGCCGTCCACCCTCGCGAGCTCCTCGACCGCCACCGCGTAGCTGATGTAGTCGAGCCCCATCCCTCCGTATTCCACGGGGAACGGTATGCCCAACCATCCGAACTCTCCCATCTTCTTCACCTGCTCGGCCGGGAACCCGTTCTCCTTGTCCATGAGGAACGTGAGCGGCTTCACCTCCGTTTCGGCAAACTCCCGCACTTTGGCCCTGAACGCCTCGTGCTCGTCCGTTGTTTTGTAAAGCATCTTGAATCGCCTCCTTCTCTTGATACGATGTCTGGCACAGGAACAATAAATAATATTTATGCTATTAGAATAGTATTCTTGTCAAAAGAAGTCAAGTATAAATTCCAATAAAATTTTGAGTGTGAAAATAAGTCACGCTATTAGCGTAGAAGGGAGTGTGGTGAGTTTGAAAACGGAGATCGAACGACGCCGCTATTCACTGATCATTTCGAGTATCGTCCTGTTCTGAAAGAGGCTGTCGAGCTCGCTTTGCATTACCGATAGGTTGTCGTGTACCCCGCACTTTCCGTTGTGACTCTTCCTGTATTCACATTCATATCCGGGCTTCGTGCACGCGCTCACGTACCTGCGTTCGCCGAGTGCTTCCACGAGGGAATACATCGTGATATCGCTGAGGCCACAGGATAGCTTCGCCCCTCCGTCCTTGCCGCGCGATATGTCCACAATATCGGCGTTGTCGAGCTTTTTCAGAATCCTGTATACGAAGTGTATAGGCAGGTTCTCGTTGCGGCAAATCTCAGGAGTAGGCATCAACTCCCCATGCTTAAGCCCTCTTAATATCCTAAGTGCGTAGTCTATTTCTCTCGTAATTAACATTGGTCCGCCTCACTAATAATGTACCCTGTACGGAAAACTTCCGCTGCCCCCGATTTCCATCATAGCAGACGCCAACGGCGCGTTGCATGTCAGAGTCTGAACGATTAAAACTATTATACCACAATAAATTAGATGTCGCGTGTTTACAATAAATAATTGTTTCTGATCGTTTGGCCTGTGGGCAAATCCGCCCAAATGGTGTAAAATGATTGGAGTTTGTTTCCCCTCGAGGAGAAAAGGATGTCAAGAAGCGATTACGATACCTATTCAAATCCGCTTACCGCGAGATACGCGAGCGACGAGATGTCGCGTATATTCTCGCCGGACAAGAAGTTCACGACGTGGCGCCGGCTGTGGATAGCCCTCGCCGAGGCGGAGCGCGAGCTGGGGCTCGCGGATATAACGCAGGAGCAGATTGACGACCTGAAAAGGTACGAACACGACGTCAACTACGCCGACGCCGAGGCGCGGGAAAGGGAAGTCAGGCATGACGTGATGGCCCATATACACGCCTACGGCCTACAGGCGAAGGCCGCGGCGCCCATCATCCATCTCGGGGCGACGAGCGCGTACGTTGGCGACAACACTGATATTATTCAAATGAAAGAGGCGCTGACGCTCATCGCGGGCAAGCTCGCGCGGCTCATGAAAAACCTCGCGTCGTTCGCCATGGAATACCGGGCGCTCCCCTGCCTCGGATTCACGCATTTCCAGCCGGCGCAGCTCGTGACGGTCGGCAAGCGCGCGGCGCTGTGGCTTCAGGACTTTTACTACGACCACATGGACGCCTCTTGGCTCGCGGGGTCGCTCCCCCTGCTCGGCGTCAAGGGGACGACGGGGACGCAGGCGAGCTTTCTCGAGTTGGCCGGCGGGGACGACGGGAAAGTGAAAAAACTCGAGTCCTTGGTCGCGGACAAATTGGGCTTTGCAAATGCGGTCGCCCTGTCCGGGCAGACCTACACGAGAAAGATAGACAGCAAGGTCCTTTCCGCCCTTTCCGGCGTGGCGCAGAGCGCGGCGAAGATGACGAACGATATACGGCTGCTTCAGGGCATGAAGGAGATCGAGGAACCGTTTGAAAAGGGCCAGATCGGTTCGTCGGCCATGGCGTACAAGAGGAACCCGATGCGCAGCGAGCGCGTCAGCTCCTTGGCGAGATACGTCATGGGGCTGTCAGCCGTGCCGCCCGTAACGGAGGCGACGCAGTGGTTTGAGCGCACGCTCGACGACAGCGCGAGCCGCCGCATTGTGATCCCTGAGGCGTTCATGGCCGTGGACGCCATAGTCGATATACTGCGCAATGTGACGGACGGCCTCGTCGTGCACGAGCAGGTGATACACTCGCGCATCATGGCCGAGTTGCCGTTTATGGCCACGGAGAACATCCTCATGAATGCCGTGAAGAAAGGCGGTAGCCGCCAAGAGCTGCATGAGCGTATCAGGGTACACTCGCAGGCAGCGGCGGAGGAGGTCAAGGAACGTGGCCAATCGAATGATCTTTTGGAGAGGATCGCGGGCGACCCGTCGTTCGGGCTCAGCGCGGAGGAGATAGCGGGTTTGCTTGATCCGGCCCTGTATATCGGCAGGAGCGCCGCGCAGGTAGAGGATTTTATCGAAGAGAAGATCAGACCGATCATAGGCGGGTATACTGACGACGAAAAAGTCGAGCTGAAGGTATAGCGTCCAGCGCAGCCGCATACGGGCTTAGCCGGCCGGACGATTGCCACCGAAAGCGCACTCTGTGCGTAGGCGCGGCTTTGGACATATAACAAAGGAAAAGAGAACATGTGTAAGGTAAACGAAATATTAAATTCGAGCAGGAAGATAGTCCTGAAAATAGGAAGCAACGTACTCGCGGGCGCGGATGGAAATATGGATATGGCCGTGGTGGAGGATATAGCCGCCCAAGTATCCGGGCTGCGCGACAGGGGCAAGCAGATCGTGATAGTGAGCTCGGGCGCCGAGGTATCGGGCGTGAGCGCGGTCGGCGTATGGAGCCGGCACGGGGACATCAACTACAAGCAGGCGATGTGCGCCATAGGCCAGGTGGAGCTGATGATGGCCTACAAGCGCTGCTTCGCGAAATACGGCGTGATAGTGGCGCAGCTGCTGCTCACCCGCGCGAATTTCCGCGATCCCAATACGACGCTGCATATACGCAACACGCTGTTCACGCTCTTGGACGAGGGCGTGGTGCCGATCATAAACGAGAACGACAGCGTCAGCGTTTTCGAGCTCGGCATCTCCGACAACGATATACTCGCGGCGCTTACCGCAAACCTGTGGAGCGCGGATCTGCTCATACTGATGAGCGACATAGACGGCGTCTACGACAAATCGCCGAAGGAGCACGACGACGCGCGCCTCATCGGAGAGGTGACGGATACAAACGCGCTGAGGGGCAGTATAGACATCGCGGGCAAAAGCAGCTTCGGCTCCGGGGGCATGGAGTCAAAGTTTGACGCCGCCGAATCCGTAGCCGAGCACGGGGCGGCTTTGCTGCTCGTAGGAGGCAAATCGCCCGGCATCCTCACGCGCATAGCGGACGGCGAGCAGGCCGGCACTATATTCATCCCCGACGGCAAGTGACCCGCCGCCGCTTGCCGGATGAGGCATTGTCAGTAATGGCGCGTGTGGCGGGGCGCCGGCGTATTAAGAGGAAGAAATGAGGCACATTATGAAAATAGGTATACTCGGAGCCGGCAACATGGGCGGCGCCATAGCCCGCGGTTACGCGCGGAGCCTTGCCGCAGGAGCTGACGGAGGGCAGGTCTTTGTATTCGACATCGACACGCCCAAGGCTGAGGCGCTCGGGAAATTCCCGGGCGTGGCGGTCGTTTCCGGCGAGGCGGAGCTGGTAGATAGCTCGGACGCCGTGATTCTCGCGATCAAGCCGCAGATGTTCGGCGAGGTCGTACCGCGCATAGCGGGCCTTCTCTCGGGAGCGGGACCCGGCGGGAAGGTGTTCGTGTCGATAGCGGCCGGCGTGAGCATAGAGTGGCTTCTGGATACGATAGGCCCGGGAGCGAAGATAGTCCGCGTCATGCCGAATACCCCCGCCATGGTGGGGGAGGGCATGTCCGCCATCTCCCGCAGCCCGTCGGTCAGCGACGCGGAGTTTAGCGGTGTGTCGGAGGTGTTCGCTTCCGTCGGCCGCGCGGTAGAGGTTCCCGAAAGTTTATTCGACGCCGTCACCGGTATCAGCGGATCGAGCCCCGCGTACGCGTATATGTATATCCAGGCGCTGATCGAGAGCGGGGTCAGGCACGGGCTCACCGAGAAAGACGCGCGGGCCATGGCCGCGCAGTCCACGCTCGGCGCGGCAAAGATGGTCCTCGAAAATGAGGACGTCAGCGTGGAGCAGATGAGGATCAACGTGTGCAGCCCGGGAGGCACGACGATAGAAGCGGTGCGGGCGCTCGAAAAGGAAGGTTTCATGGACATCGTCAAAAGGGCGGTCTACGCGTGCGTGGAAAAGTCCAAAAAAATGAGGATATGATAATAGAAGAAAAGACAGTGGAGTCGGAACTCATATACGAGGGCAAGATACTCAATCTGCGCCGGGACAAGGTGACGTCGAGGAGCGGCCTGTCGTATCGCGAGATCGTCGAACACAGCGGAGGCATAGTCATCATCGGCCTGACGGACGAGGGCAGGGTGCCGATGGTGAGGCAGTACCGCAAGGCGGCGGAGGCCGCCGTCCTCGAGATCCCCGCGGGCAAGCTCGAAAAGGGCGAGGACCCGGCCGAGGCGGCCGCGCGCGAGCTCAAAGAGGAAACCGGATATACGGCGGCGAGCATCAGCTATCTGTTCAAAGGCTATTCCTCCATAGGGTATTCTACGGAGATATTGAGGTTTTACTTAGCCGAGGGGCTTGTGGCCGGCGATACGGACTTCGATGAAAACGAGGCGATAGAGATAGAGGAGTATACTCCGGACGAGCTGTATTCCATGGCCGTGAACGGTGAGCTGATCGATCAAAAGACGATAGTGGCCGCTCTGATAGCGCGTGACGTAAAAGACGTAACATAGGTAGAGGGCGAAGTATCGGGCTCATGAGGAACGGATTCAAAATTTTCGCGGTAATAGCCATCGCCGTCATCGCGATCGGTGGCATCGTCGTCATGCAGCAGCCCCGGGAAGAGGCGCCTGAGCGGGGTACGTCCCCCGCCGGGTATGATGAATACGCGAAGGCCGTCGATACGGAGTTTTGCAAGACCGTCGCCTCCCAGCTCGCCGCGCTCGGCGACGATCCCGCCCTCGGGTTTCGCAGCGCGGGCAGCCCGGCCGAGGAGGACGCCGCGAACCTGCTCGCCCAGACCATGAAGGACATAGGGCTTGAGAACGTCACAGTCGACAGGAGCGAAACGGATGGGTGGACGTTCGGCGGCGCCGACATCACATTTGAGGGCGCGGACGGAACGGCGGCCACGGCGGTTCTCGGCGGGTATCAGACGAATATAGTCGCGGACAATGAGAGGCTGCCCTTAGTGTATCTCGACGGGACTGCGGCGGGCTATGAAGGCGTGGACGTGGCGGGAAAGCTCGTGCTCATGGACATAGACCAGGAGGGCGAGTGGTGGATAAACTATCCCGCGTACCAAGCGCATATCAAGGGCGCCCGGGCCATAGTCGCGTGCAGTGGGATGGAAGAGGGCATAGACGCCCGCATAGGCAGCCAGGATATATGCGGCGGCGCGGACGCGCCCGCGCTCGCGATCAGCGCGAGCGACAGGGACGCCATCCGCCGCGCCATCTACGAAAACGGCTATGAATCGGGCGGCGCCAGACAGATAGACGTCACGCTCAACGCGGACAGCGTCGTAGAAGAGGATAAGGGTTCGCGTAATATATGGGGAGAGATTCCGGGCGAGACGGATGAGTCTATCATGTTCATCGCGCACTACGACGGCTACTACCATTCGTTCTATGACGACGCTTCCGGCGTGGGCATCGTGCTCGGCATCGCGAAGGCGATGCGCGACGGGGGGGTCAAGCCCGAAAAGACCTTCCGCTTTATCCTGCACGGCGCCGAGGAATGGGGGAGGACGGGCACGGAGGCGGACTGGGCCACGGGCGCGTATGAGCAGATAGTGAACATCAGGCCCGAGTGGGCCGAACGCGCCTTCGCGCTGTTCAACATAGACAGCGGGTATCCGCTCGCATCCATGCGCGGCTTCGATATCAACGTCCCGGCCGAGCTCGAGGACTTCGCGAGGGCGAGCGTTTCCTCGTTCGGCGACCGCAGCAGCGTATCCGTCACGCCCGAGATGTCTCCACCGAGCTCGTACAGGGAGGACTTCATCTACAACGCCTGCGGCGTGCCGACATTCGCCACGGAAGGCGGGGAGGGCGACGAACAATATTTTGCGTCCATGTACCACTCCAATATGGACGATATGGAGGTCGGCGGCTACAGCGACGCCGGCGCGCTCGGCATAAGCAGGTACATCGGCTATACCGCGCTCCTTCTCGACAGGACGCCGCTTCGCCCGCTGAAATTCGCAGACAGGCTGGATGTCCTCAAGGAAACGCTACAGGACTACGCCGACCCCTTATTCGCGCCCCATCTCATGGCCAATGTGGACAGGGCTATAGAGTCGGCAAAGGCGCTCGACAATTTTATCTCCGACTTCAACGCGGACTACAAATTGGCCGTCGCCGAGGCGGAGAGGGACAAGACGAACAGAGAATCATCCGGTGACGAGGGAGCGGCGGAAAAGCTCGATGAGATGAAAAATCTAGCGATGAGGATAAACGCCGATATATACGGGGTTTATCGCGCGATGCAGGATGAGCTTCTGCGTCTCGACAGAAATTTGGAACCGGGATTTGCGAACGAGGGCCTGCAAAACAATCTGACGATGCTGTACGGCGCGAGGGACGCGCTGTCGGATGGCGACGCCGAGTCGACGGTATACACGTACCTGTCCGAGATAGAGTCCGTATACGCGGCCACTGCGTTTGACGAGTACGTATACGACAAATTCGCCGAGGGGCTCGATGAGGGCGTCGAGGGCACGTGGGCGGAGGGCCGGCTCGTGTCGAAGGCCTGCCGCGCCGACGCCGTCGTGCGTTCGCTCATGAAAAAGGCGGGCGACGAGTCGGCTGACGCTCTATACGGCGAGACGTCGACCTCATCGGCGGCCGAGAGCCCGGGAGCGGATGAGGGCGCCGTTACAGGGCCCGCGATCGACGGCGCGTCAGGCTCCGCCATATATGGCGACGAGGCCTCGCCGTCCGCCGTGGAGGGAGAGGAAGCGGGCGGCGCCGTGATGGGGCCTGAAGAATATCCGTTTTCGGATGAGCTTCTTATGCTAGAGGAACTGATTGAAGGTCAGGAGAATACGCTGAGGAACGTTTACAACGATCAGGAAGTCGCGCTTGCGAGGCTGATCGACAGCATGAACGAACTGCTCGACACCTACGCGGAGGAGAATGGCGCGAAAGGTGTAGCCTAATAGATGGGAACCTTTAAAAATCTGATACTGATAAGAATAGCCAAGCCCTTTTTAAGAGCCCTGTATTTCTTCATGAAGCTCGGCCCGGCCTGTAACAGGGCGGTCTTTATCAGCCGTCAGGGGGACGAGCCGTCGGTCGACTACGAGGAGCTCGCGAAAGCCCTCAGGGCGAAGGGCTTCGAGACGGAAATGTATCTGAGCAGGCAGGAAAAGGACAACGCGCGATTCATGGCCGAAGCGGCTGCGAATCTGCGCGCCATCATGCGCCAGATGAAAGCGCTCGCCGGCGCCCGCGTCGCCGTGACAGACGGCTACTCGATCCCGGTCAGCATACTGAAACACAGGAAGACGCTCACGGTCATTCAGGTATGGCACGCCATAGGGGCTGTGAAAAAATTCGGCCTCCAGACCGTGCCGTCCATGAGCGAGGGCGAGAGACAACGGGCGGATATGCTGAATATGCACAGGGGCTACGACTACTTTGTCGCCCCGTCGCGGGCTACCGCGCGCTTTTTCGCCGAGGCCTTCGGCATGGACGAGGGCAGGGCGCTCATCACGGGGACGCCCTCTCTCGACGCGCTGGCTAAGGAAACACTGATTAAATATGTGTCGCCGGATTCGCCGATGGATTTGGTGCATATCGCAGGGAAAAAACGCAGGGATACTGGTGGTATCACGAGGCTTTTTTCCGAAGATAGGCGCCAAATCGGCGGTGAAGGCGCGCGGCATAGATTTAATCAGTGTTTCCCTAAGGGGGAGGCCGGAAGCGCGGACAGCGCCCGGGAGAGAGCGGCCTCGTACCCGGGCATCGCGGGAAACGACGCGGAGGGGCGCCCGTCCAAGGTCGTATTGTATGTCCCCACCTACCGCAAGGCGGCGCGCGCGGACGCGCGTACGGGTGAGAATACCCCGGAGGAGCGGGGCGGCGCCGCGCTGCGTGACGCGCTCGGCGCGGACGGGTACGTCGTCATTGAGAGGAAGCACCCGATAGACGAAGGGGAAGACGCCCCTTCACCTGAATGTTCCGCGGAGGAGCTCATGCGCCGCGCCGACGTCGTCGTGACGGACTATTCGAGCCTCGCGATCACGGCCGCGCTGCTCGGCAAGCCGCTGTACTTCTATATATACGACATAGAGGAATACCGGGGCTCGCCCGGGCTGAACATCGACCCGGAGGAGGAATACGGAAAATACGCGGCGCGGGACGCGGCCGCGCTCGCCCGCCTCATAGAGGCAAACGACTACGACTACGCGTA
>JAISAI010000029.1 GCA_031266795.1 Eubacteriales Family XIII. Incertae Sedis bacterium | reverse complement strand
TATATTGTTGCTGGACGGCGGCTTCTCGGACGCGTCGATCTCGCCCGCGGTTATCTGCGGCCCGACGTAGTTCTCCATGAGCCACGCGTTGTACAGATATGACGATGGGCTGATGATCTCCTCATCGCTTTTCAGCACGGCTGTGATGGAATTGTCGTCCGAGAGCTCTATGCTCTCGACATTCTTCCCTTTCAGTTCACGAACCACGTCCGAGACCTTGACTTCCCGGGGCTCCTCGCCCGAGGTGACGTTGTTCCAGACAAACGCGATCACTATAACGACCGCGATAATCAGAATGTAAAATGTGATGTTTCTCACCGTGTTTTTTTTCAAATCCGGGTACTCCTATGCCTATATACAGAACGCCGCATGTGAAAATTTTATCATAACAACAAGGTAAATTCAACTACGTTGCGAGCATTGAGGGCGCGGTGGCCGCCGCGCCCTCAACGCGCCCGCCCTCACTCATAACGGTAGAGCTTGACTCCGCGGACCACCCCCGCCCTTCTGAATTTTTTCGGCACGGCGCTCTTCGACGCATAGAACAGATCGACTACGCCCGACGAACATCCGCTGTCCATCACCTTGTACCGCCCTGACAGATCGCCATGATCGCCGGGAAAATCGAGATAGACCGTTTCCTTCTTATCAACGCCGAGCTCGCTGCGCTGGCCAGCGTTGAGCGCCACAGTATTGCCGTGCGTCAGCTTGCCGTACGACCCGCGAAACCCCAGCACATCGCCCGTGTACCATGTGGCCTTGACGTCGGCCTTGTATTCTTTCGCGGGAACGCTCTTTTTCTCGCTTTCCCTCCTGCCTTCTTTCTTACTCTCCTTATTCCCGGGCTCGGATTGCGGCTGGCTTACCTCATTCCCGGCTACGTTATTCTCGATCGCCACGCTTTGGGACCCGTCTTCGGCGCCGTACGCGTACGCGAATGCCCCTCCGCCCGCAAGGACGGACACGCTCAGCGCACAGAGCACGGCTATCGGGCATTTCAACACATCTTTCTTCATTTCACTAAAATTCACAATAAAAATCTCCTTAATCTCTCCTCACTTTATGCCTTTTGCGATAGGGCGGCCGGGATTGCTCGGCCCCCGCCTACCCTAAGCAGAGGGGGCCAAACCCCGTCGCCTCTGCCCATACAAAAGGAACCCGAACAACAGCGAGCCCCTTTCGCTCAAACATCATCGCATATCACCGTGAAGACGGGCGGGGGGATAGGTGTCCGAAAAGTGGAAACAAATGGGGAATTTTAAGTGGGTTTCAGGGAGGTTTTATGAAATAAAAAACCCCGAAAGTGAATTTTGTGAAGAAAAGCAAGCCGCCGGAACACAAGAGCTCCACAGCGGAAACAAGCCCCTGCGCATGGCAGGGGCTCAGAAAATAAGCGGTGACAGGGCTTTTAACATCTTGTAATACCTGTTCGGAAGCCCTCGCTTCCCACTATCGTATTCCCTCCGCACATCCCCGATATGCTAAAATCTAAGGATGGGCCATTACTATGAATATGAAACCATAGACTCCACAAACGACGAAGCGAAGCGGCTGATAGCCGCTTCCCGGACGCCCGCGGACATACCGTTCGGAACCGTCATCGTCGCCGATGAACAGACGGCCGGGCGCGGGCGCTTCGGGCGCGTCTTCGCGTCGCCGGCGGCGGACAGCGTATACATGAGCTTCATACTGCGGCCCGTCGGGGCTGCCGGGGACACGCCGCTCGTGACGGTCATGGCGGCCGTGGCCGTATGCGAGGCCATCGAGGCGATAGCCGGAGGGCAGCCACGCATAAAGTGGGTCAACGACATCTATAGTAATGAAAAAAAAGTCTGTGGAATATTGGCGGAGGGCGTTTCCGCGTCGGGAAGCGGGGCCATAGACGGGATAGCGCTCGGGATAGGCGTAAACATCAATGTGCCGCAAGACGGCTTTCCCGAAGAGATACGAGCGATTGCCGGCGCCGTGGACATGGATCCGCGCGACCGTCGCCGTTTTGTAGCCGAACTGATAGCTCGCGTAAACGCCCGGTACGACGAACTGTCGCGCGGCATATCCCCGATAGGCGCGTACCGTGAGAGGTCGCTCGTAATAGGCAAGGAGATCGCGGTCATTCGGGCCGACGGTACGGAAGCGCGCGCTGTGGCCGAGGGCGTCGCGGACGACGGAAGCCTGCTCGCGCGGTACGCGGACGGACGCTCAGAGTTCTTGCACTCCGGTGAAATCAGCCTGAAAATCAAGAAATAGAAAGGCGCGTCGAATAAAATAGAGGGGGCGACGCGCCTAAAGGGAAATTCGTATGAAATCGCTCTCGATTCCATAATAAAATTATAGAGGTTAAAGTTGCTGAAGAGTCAAGAGGTTTTTGCTGGTTTTTCTTAACCTGTTTATTGGCATTTATTGCTGTGGTGTTTCGTGGATCAGTCGGGCCTACGCGGCTTCAGATTGCCCGCCTTGCCGGCGCGTTCGGCGAGGACATCCTCTATCTCCTCCCACGGCATACCACGCTCGGCGAGCATGACGAGTATGTGGTACATCAGATCGGCCACTTCGTTCGCGAGGTCGACGCGGCGGCTCTCCGTCAAGTCGCCAGGCGAAGCCGTCCCATTCCCCGAGGCCGCCGGCGTGTGGACGCAGTTCGCGCGAGCCGCTTCAAGCGACTTGGCCGCTATTATCGTCTCGCTGCTTTCCTCGCCGACCTTCTTCAATATCTTGTCGAGGCCCTCTCTGAACAGATAGGCCGTGTAGGAGTTCTCGTCGGCGGATTCGCGCCGCGACAGTATCACCTCGTAAATATCCTTCATCACATCGCTCATTTGTTATTGCCCCTTTCGTAGTATCGGCTCAGCGAAGAAACAGCTCCAATTGCCCGTGTGGCAGGCGACGCCCGTCTGGTCGACCGTGACGAGCAATGTATCGTCGTCGCAGTCGGGCACGACGGATACGACGCGCTGCACGTTGCCCGACGTCTCGCCCTTTTGCCACAGCTGCCCGCGCGAGCGGCTGTAAAACCACGTGTAGCCCGTGTCGAGCGTTTTCCTCAGGCTCTCTTCGTTCATGTACGCGAGCATGAGCACGTCCTTCGTCGCCGCGTCCTGAACAACGACAGGCACGAGCTCGCTCTTCACAAACAATTTTCGCATATCATACATAGGCGCCTCCATTCTATCTGACAGCTATGCCGCGCGCGCGGCACGCGGCCTTTATATCGTCCACGGTGTATGTGCCGTAATGAAAAACCGAAGCGGCCAAGGCGGCGTCAGCGGGCGTCTTCTCGAACAGCTCGGCAAACGACGGCAGGTCGCCGCCGCCGCCCGAGGCTATGACGGGGATGCTGACGGCGCCGCAGACCGCGTTCAGCATACCGAGGTCGAATCCCGACTTCGTGCCGTCCGTGTCCATGGACGTGAGCAGTATCTCGCCCGCGCCGAGGCGCTCGCCCCTCCGCGCCCACTCGACCACGTCTATGCCCGAGTCCTTCCGGCCGCCCTCCGTGTACACGTTGTAGCGCGCCATGCCGAAGCGCGGGTCGTCCGCGTCCGTGACCTCGCCGGATTTCTTGCCGTCAATGGCGAGGACGACGCATTGGCTGCCAAACTTCCCCGCCGCCTCACCGATGAGCGCGGGCCGGTAGACGGCGGCCGAGTTGACGGATATTTTGTCCGCGCCCGCCCTGAGCATATCGCGAAAGTCGTCCGTCGTCCTGATGCCGCCGCCGACGGTCAGCGGGACAAATACGTTCCTCGCCGTCTCGCGGACGACGTCTCTCATCGTCGCCCTGCCCTCGTGCGTGGCCGTGATGTCGAGGAACACGATCTCGTCCGCCCTCTGGCGGTCGTACTCCATCGCGCAGGCCACGGGGTCGCCGACCTCCGTGATGTCTATGAAATTCACCCCTTTCACGACCTTGCCCGCATGGACGTCGAGGCAGGGGATGATGCGTTTGGCAAGCATAGTTCCCTTTCTGTAATACTCCCGCGTTACTTCGTGCTGTTTGCTGTTACCGGACCCGCGCCGCTCAGCCGTATCGCGGCGGCGAGGTCGAGCGTACCGGCGTACACGGACTTGCCGCATATCGCGCCGCTCACGCCGATATTCATCAGGTCGCGTATGTCGCCCAAGTCCCTGACGCCGCCGCTCGCTATGACGTCGGCGCCCACCTTATCGTTTATGAGCGACAGCTCGCCGAGGTTCGGCCCCGCGAGCATCCCGTCCTTCGATATGTCCGTATATATAATAGTAGAAACCCCCGCCCCGTCCACGGCGGCCGCGAGCTTAAGGTAATCCGTCCCGCCGTCCTCGAGCCATCCCCCGGCCCGCACGCGCCCGTTCTTTGCGTCTATGCCCACGGCTATGGCGCCGCCGTAGCTGTCCACGGCCTCGCGCACGAGCTCGGGGTCGTTTATCGCCGCCGAGCCGAGTATCACGCGATCCAAGCCCAAGTCGATATAGCGTTTCACCGCGTTCAGCGTCCTCACGCCGCCGCCTACCTCTATACGGAGGCCCGTGGCCCTGCGCACTTTTTCTATTACATCCACATTGACCGGCGCCCCGGCCTTCGCGCCGTCGAGGTCGACCACGTGCAGCCACTCCGCGCCCATCGCCTCGAACGATTTCGCCGTTTCCACGGGGTCGTCGGCCACTTTCGCGGATGTCGCGTAGTCGCCGCGCGTGAGCCGCACGCAGACGCCGTCTATAAGATCGATTGCCGGTAATAGTATCATACTCTTTCACAACTCCGCAAAACCGCGCAGTATCCCGAGCCCCACGCTCCCGCTCTTTTCCGGGTGGAACTGCGCCCCGTATATCTGTCCGTCCGCGCCGCCCCGCACGAGCGCGGGTAGGGGCTGCCCGTACTCCGACGCGAGGCTGATGTAGCGCTCGTCCGTGACCGCCTTGTACGAATGGACGAAGTACAGCATGTCCCCGTCGTGCACGGTCTTTGTCAGCGGCGACGGATTCGTGACGCGCACGCTGTTCCAGCCCATATGCGGTATCTTCATCCCCGGCGCGACGATGGCGTCCACGTATCCCGGTATGAGCCCGAGGCCGTCCGTCTCCGCGAACTCGTAGCCCTTTTCAAAAAGCAGCTGTGCGCCGAGGCAGATGCCAAGCAGGGGCTTGCGCTTCGCCTCTCTCACGATGGCGTCCGCGAGCCCTCTCTCCCGCAGGCTGCGCATCGCGTCGGGAAACGCCCCCACGCCCGGAAGTATGAGCTTGTCGGCCTTCACTACATCATCCGGGCGGCATGCCTGTACACTCTCAAAGCCGAGATGGTCGAGCGCGTTCTTTACGCTGAATATATTACCCGCGTCGTAGTCTATGACCGCTATCATCGCGCCTCCGCCTCCGCAACTATCACAGGCGTTCGGCCCCCGGCGCCCTTTCCGCATCGCGCCCTTCTCACAGCACGCCCTTGGACGAGAGCACGCCGCCGCCCGTCTTTGCCGCCGCGTTCCTAAGCGCGTGCGCGAGCGCCTTGAACAGGGCCTCGGCCTTGTGGTGGTCGTTCACGCCGTAGACGACGCGCGCGTGCAGCGTCATCTCCGCGTTGAAAGCGAACGCGCGAAAAAACTCGACGATCAGAGCCGGGTCGAGCTCGCCTATAGGCTCCGGACGGAAATCCGCGTCGAATACGAGATAGGCGCGGCCCGCGAGATCGAGGCTGACCGTAGCGAGAGACTCGTCCATCGGCAGCGTGAAATATCCGTACCTCGCGACGCCGGACTTGCCTGCGAGCGCCTCTTTCAGCGCCCGGCCGAGAGCTATGCCCACGTCCTCGACCGTGTGGTGCCCGTCGACGTACAAATCTCCCTTCGCGCGCAGAGACAGATCCCAGCCCGCGTGTACGGCGAGCGCCGTCAGCATATGGTCGAAAAAACCTATGCCCGTGTCCACGTCGGCGTTTCCGGCGCCGTAGATGTTCAGCGCGACGCCGATATCCGTTTCCGTCGTCTTGCGTTCGATGTTCGATTCACTCATGGCTTTCCTCATTTCTTGCCTCACTTCGCCCGTCAAACCTCTTTCGTATCGCCTCCGCGTGCGCCGTCAGTCCTTCCGCCTCTCCGATGACGATTATATCATCCTTCGCGGCCTCGAGAGCCTCGCGCGTATAGTACGTGTAGCTCATGCGCTTTATGAAGTCGTACACGCCGAGGGGCGAAGCGTAGCGCGCGGTCCCGGATGTAGGCAGCACGTGATTCGTTCCCGAGTAATAGTCGCCGAGCGGCTCCGGACTGTACGGACCACAGAACACGGAGCCCGCGTTTTTGATTTCAGGAACGAGCCTGAGCGGTTCTTCCGTCAGTATTTCGAGATGTTCGGGCGCGACCTCGTTGGCTATGTCCGTCATCTCGCTTTCCGAGCGGCACACGACGATGAACCCGTTGCTC
>JAISAI010000015.1 GCA_031266795.1 Eubacteriales Family XIII. Incertae Sedis bacterium | reverse complement strand
TGGAAGCGCTCCAGCATCTTGCGCGGCGTCACCGTTTCGCGCTCAAACCTCGGGCACTCCACTCCGGGGAAGCCGGCGAGGTACTTCGCTATCTGCTTCAAAGGATCGAGGTCGTAGCGGCTCATCATCGTGATGGTTTCCATCAGAGGGGATCCGCCGCCGTGCACTCCCGCGACCGCCTGCGCCGCCTCGAAGGGATCGCATAGCCTGTTCTCCATCATGCGCAGCACCCTATGAGTCTCCTCGGCCGTGTAGTCCGGGTTGCGCATGATGTATTTGTTGACCAATTCCGCGGTTTCCGGAGCGAAGAAACATTCCTCCGTCGGAAGTGAGGCGCAGATGCCCCCGGTGAGGTCGGCCAGTATCTCATACTCGTGGTATATCTTCGTCCCCGCGAGCTTGCGCCCCGCGTTCGTCAGTATCTCGTCCGGGACATAGGAACCGTTCGGGAACTGCACCGCGCGGTGCGCGGCGGCCTGGCCCGCGGCGAATACGAGCTCCGCCGTTCCGACGAGGTCGCTCAGCTTCTCCCTGACATGGTGTTCCTTCGCGATGTCGTTGACATCCGCGATCAGGGCGGCCTGCGCCGCGATGATCTCGGAGATGGCGGCCTTGCATCCGCAGTAGGAATGGCGATGGAAATGCGCGAACATGAGGGCGAGGTAGCCCGCGTACTGCACGACGTCGGGCGTGTCGAGGCCGTTCAGGAAGACCCGCTCGTCCGGTACGAAGACATCATTGAATATCGTCATGGATTCGACGTCGCCCGCATTGGCGTACGGCGCCTCCAGACGCGATCTCTTATGGTGAAGGCCCGGCAGGGCCATGAGCATGACGCCGTCCCAGTCGGCCGGAAGCGCGAATGAAACGGCGTATGCCTCATCCCCCTTGCCCATGAATTTCGTCGGCGTCGCGATGATCTCGTCCACGTACGGCGCACAGGAGTTGCAGACCTTCGCGCCGCGGACGATGATGCCCTTTGTCGGCTTGCCGTCAAGCCCGACGCCGTCCACGCCCGTCTCGACGATGTGCAGGAATTGATCCGGGTCGGGCTGTTGGTGCGCCCTCTTGTACTTGGGATTGCGCGAGCCCTTCACGTCGGTCTGCGCGCAGTTGTGAACCAAGTCGTTGGCTTGGCAATACAACAGGTATTTCTCGAAGCGCGCCTCATACTCCGTGCCGCACGCCTCGTCGCAGTCGTGCGTCACGACGGCCAAGGCGTTCAGCGCGTCGACGCCCATGCAGCGTTGCGTACAGCCTCCGACGCGGTGGCAGAGCAGCCTCGTCATCAGCTGTTTTTTCAGAAGGTCTTCCTTGCTTTGATGGATATGGTTGAAGCGGCTGACCTTTTCACCCGTCAGATGCGACGTCGCCGTGCAGACGTCCTCAAACTCGGCTTCGTTGCACATATCATAGGTGATCTTCATACAGCCGTAACCGGCGTCGTTCCAACTCCCCGTACGATCGACGGCCTTGCCGTCGATGTACACGTTGGGCTTCATATTGTTCAGCCTTTCACGGAAAGCCTCCGCTGATCCTATTGCCATCTGGTATTCCTCCTTATAAGGTAAGCGCCCGCCTCCTCACCGTTGGGCGAACGCTATCGAATGAAGTTCTGTTCTTTATAGATACTTTATCTTTTCGGCTTCCCTGCGCAGCTCCTCGCGGAAATCCGGGTGCGCGATGTCTATGAGCGCCTTCGCCCGTTCCGGGATCGTCTTGCCCTCAAGCTGCGCCGTACCGTGCTCCGTGACGACGTACTGCGTATCGTTGCGCGACGTCGTCACCGCCGTGCCCGGCCTCAGGAAAGGCACGATATTGGAAACCGTGCCGCCTTTCGCCGTCGAGCGCAGGCAGATGATGGACTTGCCGCCCGGCGACCTCCTCGCGCCCTCGACGAAAGCAGGCTGCCCGCCTGTGCCGCTGTACTGCTTGAAGCCCATGCTTTCCGCGGAAATCTGGCCCGTGAAGTCGATCTCGAGCGCTTGGTTGATCCCCGTGAACTTGTAGTTCTGCGCGATGACGAAGGGGTCGTTCGTCCATTTCTGAGAGTACATCTCGACTGCGGGGTTGTGGTCGATCCAGTCGTACATCTTCCGCGAGCCGAATGAGAAGCAGCCGGTGATCTTGCGTGGCTTCACCGTCTTACAGTTGCCGGTGAGCGCCCCGGCCTCCCACAGCGCCATGAACGCGTCGCCCACCTGCTCGGAATGAGCTCCGAGATCCGTCTTGTCGGCCAGCATCTGCCCAAGGACATTTGGCATGCTGCCCAGCCCAAGCTGGATGGTCGCGCCGTCTTCGACCAATCCCGAGACCTGCTCGGCGATCGCGATATCGAGATCCGTCGTGGGGGCGAGCCCCGGCTCGAGCAGCTCAAAACTGTCCTCCACGACGTGGTCTATCTCGGAAATGTGGATGAAATTGTCGCCGTACACATAGGGCAAATGCTCGTTGACCTGCGCGACGACCGTCGTATTCTCCTCCCGCGCGGGTTCGAGCGTGTAGCCGGGCGCCGAGCCCGTGGAGAAATACCCCCACTCGTCCATAGGCGACACGCCGAGCAGTACCTTCGTCGTACCGGGTTTCCTGCCTTTGATCTTGTAATTGATGATGATGTCCGGTTTGTCGAAGGCATGCATGGGCGTATACTCGCCGACGCCATCGTTCACGGCCTTGCGAGCCTCCGCGTTGATAACGAAGCTCACGTTGAGCCACATATTTTTCTTGTTCTCCGCCGTGATCCAGTCCACCGTGCGGTGCGGGCCCATGCAGTTGTATTCGACGCCCGTGATCTCGCCGGCCAGCGAGCGCTTCCCGACCTCGTCGGTCAGCGTGGTGGCCTCGGTCTCACACATCGAGCCTATCAGCAGATCGCCTGAATTGACCAATTTTGCGGCGTCCTCAAGCGATAGCAACTTCCGCTTGTATTCGTCCTTGAATTTTTCGTTTTTATATTTGACGATCATAGTGCGATTCCCTATTTCTTCGGCAGCTTGCCGATCACGGCCCTTCCGATGACCTGACGATTGATTTCGTTTGTGCCTTCAACAATCTGCAGCAGCTTGGCGTCGCGGAAGAACCTTTCCACGGGATAGTCCTCCATATAGCCGGAGCCGCCCATGATCTGAATCGCCTCAAGCGATGCTTTCATCGCGATGTCCGTACCCGCGACCTTAGCCATAGCGCCGAGCTTGTTCGCTTCGGGAAGCCCGGCTTGGCAGCATCTGGCCGCCGCGTAGACCATGCAGCGCGCCTGCTCGATCTCCATCGCAAGCTGTGCGATCTTGAATTGCGTCACCTGAAAGGCCACTATGGGCTTGCCGAATTGGATACGCTCTTTGGCGTAATCAAGGGCATAGCCGAGCGCGCCCTCAGCGAGGCCGACGCCGGCGGCGCCGACGACCGGGCGCGTCATCTCGAGGATCTTCATCGCCGTCAGGAAGCCGATGCCCTCCTTGCCGCCGAGCAGGTTCTCCTCCGGCACGTGGACGTCGTCAAAGAATATTTCACAGGAATGCACGGCTCTCTGGCCGAGCTTTTTTTCCGACTTTCCAATGGTCAAGCCGGGCGTACCCTTCTCGACTATGAAGCAGCTCAGGGCCTCAAAGCCGGACTCCGCGGTGCGGGCAAACACGAGAATGATGTCCGCTACGTCGGAATGCGATATGAACCTTTTGGACCCGTTCAGTACGTAGTCTGTGCCCTGCTTCACCGCCTTCGTCTTCACTCCGGCCGCGTCGGAACCCGCGTCCGGCTCGGTCAGCGCGAACGCCGAAGCGATCTCTACGCCCGCGAGCTTCGGCAGCCATTTTTTCTTCTGTTCATCCGTACCCGCCACCATGATCGGGAATCCGGCCAGTTCTTGGCGGCCGATCATCATCGCCGAGTTGTGGCATACCTTCGCGATCTCTTCGACCATGATACACGACTCGAACGTCGAGCCGCCGCCCCCGCCGTACTCCTCGGGAAAGCCGTGCCCCATGACGCCAAGCTCCTTGAACTCTTCAATGAGCGCGTCGGGATACTCGCCGCTTCTGTCGATCTCCGCGGCGAGGGGCTCGATCGAGTCCTTCGCCAACTTGCGGAACATATCCCGCATCATTACCTGTTCCTCGGTAAAACCGAGTATGATTTCATCTCTGTCTGCCATTTTCTTTGTCTCCTATCCTCAATTCAATTCTTTAAAATAATAAAACAGCTGTTGCCGGCGGCGCCGAGGGTATGCCCCGCGCCTGCCTTGGCGCCGGGGACCTGGCGCGGGCCGGCGTCCCCGCGCAATTGCCACGTGAGCTCGACAACCTGCCCCATGCTGGACGCGCCCAAAGGCTCGCCCTTTGAGAGCAATCCGCCGCTGACGTTGACGGGGATGCGCCCCGTGGGCGCTATATCGCCGTCGGCGAGAGCGCGCGCCACGTCTCCGGGCTTGATGAGCCCGGCCTGCACCATGTCGCGTATCTGTGAGCCGCTGTCCGTATCCTGCATCTCGATGAGCGAGAGGTCGTCAGGGCCTATGCCGGCCGTTTCGTAGGCCAAGGCCGAGACGCGCGTCGTGATGTTCACGAGATCCGTGCCTATGGGTACGGAGAAGTCGGGGAAGATGGAGTCGGCGGGGGTCTTTGTGAGAAAGGCCAACGCCGCTATCGTCACATACTTGCTCGTGTACTTCGCCACCGCTTCCTTCGTCCCGATGACCGCGGCCGCGGCGCCCTCGTTCGGCGCGCAGAGCATGAGCAAGGTGAGAGGGTCGCATACCATCGGCGAATTCAGTACCTCTTCAGCCGTGCATTCCTTTTGGTACATGGCGTAGGGGTTTTTCACCCCGTTGCGGTGGTTCAGTATGGAAATATACGCGAGATGGCTCTTGTCGAGCCCGTGCTCCCACATCGTCTCCTTCGTCTGCATGGCGAAGTGGGCGGGATTGGCGCCCGTTCCCGTGTACATCTGCCAGCGGTCATAGCCGCAGTTGG
Source organism: Eubacteriales Family XIII. Incertae Sedis bacterium (assembly GCA_031266795.1). Taxonomy (GTDB): domain Bacteria; phylum Bacillota; class Clostridia; order Peptostreptococcales; family Anaerovoracaceae; genus JAIRPC01. Next base: position 29,228 of record JAISAI010000015.1, on the reverse strand, counting down.
CGATCATGCCTTTCGGCGCCTTCTCGACCCCGAGCACGAGAGCGAGATCGTACTGACCGTTCTGTATGGAATTCATAGCCGCCCACATGCCGACGGAGCCGCTCGTGCAAGCGTTCTCGACATTGATGATAGGTATGCCCGTCTGCCCGAAATACTGCAAAACCTGATGGCCCTTCGTCATCTCCGCCATGACATTGCCGACATAGGCGACCTGAATATCATTCCACGGTATATTCGCGTCCTTCAGCGCCATCAATGTGGCCTCGCGCCCGAGGTCACGATAGTCCTTGTCCGGAAACCTTCCGAAAGGGTGTATCCCTACACCTGCGATAACAACTTCACGCATTTACTTACCCTCCTCTACCGGCTGAAACATATACGTCACCACGTCTTTGCCGTCTTCGTCTTCATAGGCCTTGGCGACGACCACCCTCATATCCTGGCCTCGCGTAAGTTTCTCGCTGTCCGTTTCCGTGCTCACGCCCGTGATGCGGATCTTATGGTCAGGGAAGTCGACTTTCGCCATCCCGTAGGGAAGCGCCATTTTATTCTCCTGCGAGGGGTGGATGACGGTCGTCCAACTATACAGCTTCCCGTCGCTGACGCTCACCTGCTCTATCTGATCCGAACCGCAGCGTGAACAAAAGGGCCTTTCGGGAAAAAAGGCCGTGCCACAGACGAGGCAATGCCCGAGCAGCAGCACCGCCTTGCCGTCTTCTTCCTTAAAAAGGCCCTCCTTTAATACTTTGATCTCATTGCTCATTTCATCGATACCTCCTATTAAAATCCAGTAACCATAGATCGTATAGTAATTGACTCTTTCATGTTTTCAATACCGCAATTTCTGTGCCAATCCCCTGTGCGTTGGATTTCGGGCATTCCGCCGGCATAGCGTCTTGAAATCGGTAGCTTTATCGAATATATTTCGGTACGGTAGCGTACCATTGCGCACCGTCACTCTGTCTCCGTCGCCCGCGCGAGCCCGGCGCTGCGTCTGATGCTCAGCACGAGAAGGACGGCGGCGACAGGCATCATGACAAGGCTGACGACCAGCATGGCGTCGTAGGATCCCGTCCTGTCGAACGACATGCCGTACAGCGGCGTCCCGAGGCCGTAGCCGAGGATGGCGACGGACTGGATGAACGTAAATATCTTCGGGAAATTCTTCTGCCCGAACAGCTTTGCGGTCAGGAGCGGCGGCCAGACGGTCGTGACGGGGATGCCGCAGGCGAGCACGATCAAGGCGGGAACGGGCATGGCGCCGCCCTTCACGAGTATCATGAGCAACAGCCCAGCGAACCCGAGCGCGTAGCAGACGAGCATACCCGCCATCGTCCCGACGTGGTCGTTGAGCCAACCAAGGCCGACCTTCGCGAAGATCATCCCGACGGCGAGGATGGACATGGCTACGCCGCCCTGCACCTCGGGCAAGCCCCTGCTGACCAAATGCGCCGGGATATGCTGCGACAGGCTGACGACCGCGATGCTCGCGAGCGCCACGGATATGAGCGCGCCGTAAAACGGGAACGACCTCACAGCCACGCCGAACGGGACGCCCGACCGGTCAATTCCCGCATCGCCCAGAGGGCCTTCGGCAGTACGCGCGCCGTATGGCGTCGTCCCCAACTCAGCGGGATTGGACTTCAGCACGAACAGGGCCACGGGCACGGACAGAAGGATTGTGGCGATCCCGATCGTGACGTACCCCCACTCCCATCCGCGCGAATTGATAACAAGGGACAGCAAGGGGCTGAAAACAGCCGCGCCCACGCCGGAAAACGCCATGGTGATACCCATGGCAAGGCCCTTCTTCTCGACGAACCAGTTGTTGATAGTCACCGCCTGCGGCAGCACGGTGACGGCAGGCGAAAAGAAGCCGAAGACGACGCCGACCACGTAGAACTGCCACAAGCTGTCGGCCCTGCCCGCGAGTATGAAACAGAGGCCGATCATCACGCCGCTGATGACGATCATCCTTTTCATGCCGAGCCTCGGCAGCACCCTGCCCCACACCGTCACGCCGACCGCCGTCATGACGCCGGCTACGCTGATATAGGCGGTGAAAGCAGAGCGGGGAAAACCAAGCGCCTCCGTCACAGGCTTCGTGAACAGCGACAGGCACGTGGTGTTCAGCGCCAAGGACATCATCAAAACGCAGCAGGCGCCCATCATGAGCCAAGCTTTGTGGATCTTCATACCCGGTTTTCCTCCAAATCGCTCCCGCGTCCGCCTTACGGCGTGACTGCTATCTTTATGATGCCGTCCTCTCTGGCCTCGAATTTCGGGTAGTAAGCTTCGATCTCATCGAGCGAGATCCGGTGCGTGATGACCGGCGAGGGGTCTATGACGCCCTTGCCCACGAGATCCATCAAGCGTTTCAAATTGGGGATGAGGCCCAGACCCATCTTGACGTTCACGTTTTTCACGAAGGCGTCGGGAAGCGGGATGTCCATCCGCTCGCCTATGCCGACGACGGACACAGTACCTTTCACGGCGGCGCACAGTACTGCTTCCGCGAATGACTTTTGGTCGCCCGCGCACTCGGAGCAGACATTGGCGCCTCTGCCGTCCGTCAGATCCATCACCTTCGCAACGACGTCGTCGCTCGCGTTTATGACGTAGTCCGCGCCCATCTCCTTCGCCTTCCCGAGGCGCGAGTCTATATAGTCGACGACGATGACCTTCGACGGCCCGAACAGGTTTTTCGCGCATTGCACCGCGCACAGCCCGACAGGGCCCGCGCCCCAGATCACGATGTCGTCGCCGGGCGATGGATCGCCGTTCGCTACCGAGAAATAGCCGGTGCCGACATTGTCGCAGATGAGCAGCGCGACTTCATCGCTCATATTGTCGGGCACGTGCAGCTGGTTGCTGTCCGCATACGGCAGCACCATGTACTCGCTCTGAGCGCCGGACAGGCCGCCGGCCGTAGGGCCGGAGCCATAGATGCCGCCGTGTTCGCACTGCGCGATGGCGCCGGCCTGACAGTTGTCGCAGCGTCCGCAGAATATGGCAGGCGGGCCCGCGACGCGGTCGCCCGGCTTGAATTTCTTGACACCTTTGCCGACCTCCTCGACGACGCCCACGTACTCATGACCGAGCACATAGGGCGGCGTGGATGGGATGCCTCCGTGCATCAGGTGGATGTCGCTGCCGCATATCGTGCACTTCGTCACCTTGATCAGCGCTTCGTCGTCATTTTTGATCTCGGGCTTTGGGACGTCCTGAAGCTGAACCTTCCCGATCTCCGTACATACCAAACCTTTCATGTCCTTGTCCTCCTCTCCCACATGCGTCCTCCCCCGAGGAGGAGAACGCACACAATCATAATTATTAAACGATGGACTATGCCGGCAGGATCAGGGCTGAGCCTTCAACTGGGGCGCCGTGACCTGCTCTTTCGGCGCGGACAGCATGATGATGATAACGATGGCCATCAACCCGCACATGATCCATAGATCCATGCTGTAGCCGACCGCCGCCGCGATGACTGCGATGACGAGGACGCCGACGTTCGTGAGGAGCTGGTATATCGTCGACACGACAGGCCACGCGTTCATGAAGTCGCGCCTGCCAAACGCGGCCGTCGTCATGCTCGGGCACTCGACGGTGATCATCGTCGCGCCAACGAGGAACAGGCCGCCCGCGGCGCCCGCGCCTACGGGGCTCGTGCCTACCACGTTCAGAAGCGCCGAGCCTATGATCGCGATGATGAGCGCCAAGGCGGATGTCCACCTCGGCCCTATCTTGTAGTCGATGGCGCCGGTGAGAGCGTGTCCGAATACGCCTACCGGCCAGGTGACAGCCATGAGCGTCACGCCAAAGGTCAGATCGTGTCCGAAGGAGATGAGAATATTGACGAGTTGCTGCACGGTGCCGACGATGACCATCATAGAGAGGCCCCAGCCGATGCCGATCTTCCACGTCGCGGGTTCCCTCAGCAAGGCGCTCGTCGTCCACGGGCTGTTCTTCCGATACTCCTCCATCTCCTGAAACTCCTTCATGAGCGCTTCCTTCGAGACGGACTTATCGTTGTCGGGATAAGCGCCCGCGTCCTCGGGGTTGTTCTTGACGAGCGCGAAGATGATGAAACCTATTACGATCTGCAACGCGCTGTGGAACAACAGAGTCGCCATGATGCCAAACTGCGGCACGAAAATCGAGAGCAGCAACGGCGTCGTGGCCGTCGTGGCCGTCATGCCGACCGTGGCGATGCCCATATACACGCCTCTCTTGCGCGGGAACCAGTCCGCGCCGAGCTGGCCGACGCCGATGGCTGAGTAGCTCATACATATCGCGAAATAGATAGCCGCGGAGACCTGATAGGCCCACAGCGTCTGCGCGAACGCAAAGATGAGGTCAACGAGCGCCGCCAGTATGAAACCGATAAAAATAATTTTGACCGCACCGAATTTTTTCACGAGCCCACCGAACAGCGCGGTCGTAAATACCGAAGCGACACCGCCTATGGTGAGCGCCGCGGCCATTGAGGTGACCTCCCAGCCGAACATTTCGTTCAGGCCGGTGAACCAGAAATTTGAGCCGGCGTAGAGCGGCCCCTGCCAGAAATACCAACACGCGATGCCGGCAAAGGCGACACCCCAACCTTTCCTACCGAAACTCCAAGGATTCCGGCTCTGCTTTAATTCCGCCATATTACACCTCCATACTTCTAAATGAATCCCTGCAACTAACTGATTACCAACAAAGTATTGCCATTATTTATCCCAGGCCTGTTCCTGGCTGGCCCACATGCCGGTCACGCGGCCGAGCGTCATGAAGCCCTGCCAGTTCGTGCCGCCGAGGTACATGCCGCGTGAGAACAGCCCGCCGATGATCTCCCCCGCCGCGTACAGCCCGGGGATAGGCTCGTCGAACTGGTTGAGCATCCGGCCGCGCGAGTCGACCTTCATGCCGCCTTTGAACGAGCTCGTCGTGCAACCGCCGTTGATGGCGTAGAACGGGCCCGCCATCTTGATGGGGACGAGCGTGCCGACGTTCCAGCAGAAGTGCTTGCGGCCCCAGACCGTGTCGTAGCCTTCGCTCTCGACATCGTCGTTGTACTTCTCTATGTCGCTGCGAAGGTTGTCCACGCTCGTGATCCCCGTGATCTCGCACAGTTCCTCAAGCGTATCCGCCTTGAACTCCTTGAGCCCTTTCGTGTCGTGCGGCGGTACCGCCTTGCGCATCTCATCGTCGTAGATGATCCACGCCGTCTTGCGCGGCTGGTCGAGGAACTCAGCGGCGACCTGGCCGTAAAACCCGTCGCGGCAGCTCTCGTCCGTGAAGCGCTTGCCGTTCCAGTTGACGATGATCCCGCCGCCCCAATGGACGAAGAATATCACCCTGTCGTTCTTCGAGTGCACGTCGTATATGAGCGAGCCTACGGCGGCGTCGCCGATATGGTTCGTCTTTGCGCCGAGCTCCATCGCCATCCTCAGGCCGTCGCCGAGGTGTCCGGGCGCCGCGATGGGGAGCACGGAATCGTCCACGAACTTCGAGCCGTACTCGTACACCATATCCGGATTGCGCGAGAAGGAGCCGCTCGTCAGGATGATGGCCTTTCTCGCTTTGAAGTTCTTCACGGTCTCCTTTGTCTTGACCTGCGCGCCAAAGACGCGGTCGGTCACCGGGTCGGAGTACAGACGCAGCGCGCGGTGCTCGAAGAGTATCTCGACACCGGCCTTGCGGACTTCTTCCTCGATGCGCTGCTCGACCTTGCGGCCGTTGGCGTAGCGGTGCAGACGCTTGTATGTGTGCCCCGGATTGTTGATGATCGGGCCGGACTCGGGGTCGTTATCCGGATAGATGTCCATGGATTTGAACCATTCCCACGTGTCGAGTTGGTTGTCCGCGATGACGCGCCAGATGTCCGGGTCGCCGCCGCCGTTCGGGCCTATGCCGTCTTGGTAGTATTGCTCCGGGCTGTCCGGTATGCCGAGCTCCTTCTGCAGCTCGGTGCCCGCGAACGACGCGCCGGCCGCAATGATGTTGCCGCTGCCGCCGCATATCTGCATCATCTCGAGGATGGTCACCTTATTGCCGGCTTTGGCCGCGGCTAATGCGGCCGGCATCCCCGCGGTGCCGCCGCCTATGACGAGGATGTCACATTCATGATCCCACTTTTCGGGTACTTTCAGTCTGGGCATTGTTTTTCTCCTTTCAAAACTCTAAAATTCAACTTATTACCTCTCATTAAAACTTCTCTAACTGATAATTGCAGCGCACCGTCAGAACGCTGAGTACAGCGTGAACGGATTGGCAACCATGACCTCTTTCACGGGGATGCGGCTGAATACTTCGCAGCCGTCCTTCGTCACGACGATCATCTCCTCTATCTTTGTCCTGCCGATGTTCGGGTCAAACTCCATCGCCTCGACCGCCATCACCATGCCTTCCTCGAGTATCTGCGGATGCTCGATCGACCATATCCTGTTGCAGACGGGGTACTCATACAGCCACAGCCCCATGCCGTGCATGAGGTCGTCGCACCAGAGCGTGCGGTCCGTGCTGAGGCCCTTCTCCTCGGCCTTGGCCCATTTCTCCGCGAGATCGCCCGTGGAAACCCCGGGCTTGATGCCGTCTATGATGCTATAAACGCGCTCGTAGCTCTTCTTCTGGATGTCGAGCTGGGCCTGCGTGGGCTTCAGCCCTACGAGGAAGTTGCGGTAGTAGCAGGAGCAGTATCCGAGATAGGTGGCGCGCACGATGTCGATCGTGACCATGTCGCCCGGCTGGATGAGGCGGTCGCGATCCATCGAAAGGCCGCCTATGAAGCCTCCGGATGTGACGAGCACGTCGGCGATCTCCTCGGCGCCGTTGCGGATCAGCGATTCGTATCCTATCGCGCGGATGTCGCTGTCCTTCATGCCGGGCTGCAGGGCTTTATACATATCCCAGTGAGCCGAGTCACAGAGGGAAGACACCATATGGACGCAGGCGATCTCGTCCTTTGTCTTTACGGCTCTGGCTTCGAGCATGACGGGCTGGACATTTACAAGCGTAATGCCCTCGTCAATGAGCGCCTGGCGTCCGGGCTCGTCGATCTCGTCGATGCCGAGCGGCTCCTTGCCTAAACCGCGTTCCACGAGATCCTGCTTGATCGCCTGCGCGAACAGCTTGCTGTCGCGTGCGGTCGCGCCCGGGCCACAGGCCTGCTGCGCCCAGTGGATGCTCTGCCTGATGTTCTCGTCGGGAATCCACGGCGTCAGCACCTTGTTGGCTTCCGGCCCGTCCGTACAGTAACGTATGGGCGCGTGCTCCGCAAATGCCAGCGTGTAGTGGATCCTGTCTATGAAATTCATCATGTAGGTGCTTCCGGCGTAGCGGATGTTTTCCGGGCGGAATAGCAGCGCCGCGGCTATGCCGTGCTTCTTCAGATACTGCCTTGTTTTGGCCATCCTGTCCTGCCGCATGCGGTCGACGTCAAGCAGGTTGCCCGTATAGTCCACCGGGCGGCCGGACGACGGGATCCTCGGCCCAAAATACGATTTTGCCATTGATGTTCTCCTCCTAATCATCGCTATGAAACGCAGTGATAACGAACGGGCTATACCCACCGGACCTCAAGCGGCTCGCGGTCTACGAGGCGCCGGTACCGGTATACGGGGTAACCGGCAGTGATGGCGCCGACCACTTCTTTGTCTTCGGGGATGCCGAGCGCCTCCATCAGAGGCGGGTATTTCCTTCCCGCGCACAGCTGCACGATACCCATCCAGCAGGCGCCAAGGCCCATGGTGGGCGCAAGAAGCTCCACGTACTCCAAAGCGAGCTTCGCGCTGTCCGTGCTGACCGCGAGAATCCCCGGCGGCGTCAGCGCCAGAATGAGATGGGGCGCGCCGCGGAGAAGCGTGTCCCTGCCTTTGCGGTATTCCTCGACCGGCGCCCAAAAGCCCGCCGGCATCTTCGAACCGGGCCTCGTGAGCTTCTCCTCCAGCCAATCTACGACCGCCCCTGTAGCCCGGCCCAATCTCTCTTTATCGCTGACCACGAGATAGCTCAAGCCCCGGGTATTCGTACCCGAGGGGGCAAAGCGCGCGATGTCAAGCAGTCTGAGCAGTATATTCCGGGGGACGGGATCGTTCTTGTAGTTGCGGACAGAGCGGCGGCTGCGAAGAAACAGCGCGGCGGTTTCCGTGTCGAGCGTAGAGCCCTCGGGAAGCGGGACTTGAGCCGACAGCGGAGCACTGCTGTGGTCAAGCGCTTCCTTCGGGCATACCGCGACGCAATGCCCGCAGCGTATGCACTTCTCGGGATGCGCGTCGTAGGGAACGGACACGTCGATAGGGGTACATCCCGAACCGAGCCGCAAATCCATGGAAAGGACGCCCATGGGGCATACCTTCGTGCAAGCGGAACATGAAACGCACTTCTCCCTGTCGACGCGTATAATTGACATCAGGAAGCCCAATACTTATTTATCATCCGGCAACTCCTCCACCCATTCCATAGAGCCCACCCTGTCCAAACCACATGACCGGCGCTAAAACGGGCGCCTCCTGCGGTGTTACATGATAATTAGCAATTTCCTTGCCACTTGAAAAAACCTTGCCCACATGATCCGCCCATCGCCGATAATTGCGCAAAAACGCCTGATTCCCGGCTTTATTTGCATCATACGCCGCATACGCGCATACGTAGCGTATGGCTGCGGCGACGTCGCGCGTGGCGGACTGGTCGCCTTCTGAACCAATCGGTGGTATCAAAACCTACCATTCCTCAGCGCATTATTTTTTCTTATTGAGGAATGTTTCCGCTCTTTGTTTGGGGATCCCTTTCAGGAAGCAGAGCCCCAAGGACTCGTTCTCCAGCGCGAGGCCGGCGCTCGTCGTATAGCTCGCGCCTTCCGACACGCAGCGCTTGATGTAGTAAATATTGTCGGGGCCGTTCCGTGCGATTTTCTTCGCGAGGCCTTCCACCTTATCCATGAATTCGTCAGGCGGGTAGACGTCGCTGACCAAGCCCATGCGGTACGCGTCGTCCGCATCGAAGATGTCGCCGGTGAGCAGTATCTTCATCGCGTTGCTCCTGCCGACAAGCCAAGGCAGGCGCTGCGTGCCGCCCCATCCGGGCAACAGGCCCCAAGCCGCCTCCTGCGCGCCAAACTTGGCTTTTTCCGATGCGAGCCTGATGTCAGAGCAAGCCGCCAGCTCGAGCCCGCCGCCAAACGCAGCGCCGTTGACCGCGGCGATGACGGCCGTCTTGCTGCCTGCAATCCGCTCGTAGACCTTCTGGCCGAGCTTTGACATAGCCCGTGAACTCTCCTGATCCGACGTCAGGAACGTGCTTATGTCGGCGCCGGCCGCGAAGGCCTTGCCCGCGCCCGTGACGACGGTCACGACCGCGCTCGGGTCTTCCTCTATGCTGCTAAAGGCGCCGGACAGATCCTCGATCATCTCCTTCGTCAGCGCGTTATAGGTATCGGGGGTGTTCAGCGTGATCTTCGCCACCCCGTCCGATATATCCAAAACCACTCTATCCATTCCGCTTTCCTCCTTGTCCCGCTGCGCAGCCGCCGGTTTCAGGCAAACGACTCTTCCGCAATGTCGATCGCCGACGCGTCGCCAAGCCCTATGACTCGCCTGATCGCGCCTACCTGTGGCACGATGTTCAGGATGTAGAAGCGCGCGCTCGCGATCTTGCCCTTGTAGTAAGCCGCGTCGAAATGATCCTCGCCCAGCTCGATCAGCTTCTCACCCGCCAACAGCGCTTGATCGATAATCAACCTGCCGCAGTAGAGCATGGCCGCCGCATGGAGGATACGGGTGGCAAAGAGCGGCGTCATCTCTTTCCTGTCGCCCTCGCCGTACGCGCTGACCTCCTCCAATATGTAGTTCATATCTCCAAACGCCCCGGACAGAACCTCAAATTCCCGGCCATAGCCTTCCTTGTCCTTATGGGATTTGATAAACCCGCCGATGTCTTCCATCCAGTCCGTGAGTACCTTGCCTTTTTGCATCGTGAATTTGCGCCCTACGAGGTCTTGGGCCTGGATGTAGTTCGTCCCTTCCCAGATCGAGAGAACCTTGCAGTCGCGCGCCAGCTGCTCCACCGGATACTCAGCCGTGAAGCCGTAGCCGCCGAACACCTGGATGGCGTCGGAGATCAAAAGCCACGCCATATCGGTGGAATAAGCTTTGCACAGAGGATTGCTGATCTGGAACATCCCCTCGGCAAAAGCCTTCTCTTCCGGATCCTCACTGTCGTGTGACAGATCGTAATAGTAGCAGCTTTTCAGAACCAACGCGCGAATCGCCTCAGAGCAAGACTTCTGCATCATCAGCATACGGCGGATGTCCTCGTGCTCGATGATGCGGACACGCTCCCCCTTGGGATCCGTGAACTTCCGGCCTTGCACCCTCTCCTTTGCGTAAGCCAGCGAATGGAGATAGGCCGCGCCCGTGACAGCCAGCCCCTGGATGCCGATCATGAGGCGCTCCTCGTTCATCATGAGGAACATCTGGCGGATGCCGCTTGCTTTCCCGTTCTCATCAGGAGGGGCGCCGATCAGATAGCCGCGGCAGCCGTCGTTCTCGCCGTAGGACAGGCTACAGGTCGGCTGTCCGTGCAGGCCCATCTTCTCCTCGATCCCGGTCGTGACGACATCGTTCGGCTCACCGAGGCCGCCGTCGTCGTCTACCCATATCTTCGGCACGATGAACAGCGATAGCCCGGCCGTCCCCGGCAGCGCGCCCTCGATCCTGGCCAGCACGAGATGAATAAAATTGCTGCACAGGTCATGGTCCCCGCCCGTGATGAATATCTTGTTGCCCTTGATCTTGTAGATACCCGGCTCATCGGTCGGGAAGGCCTTCGTGACGTTGGCCCCTACGTCGGAGCCCGCGCCCGACTCGGTGAGATTCATCGTGCCTCCCCATTCCCCGGCGCACATATTCGGCAGAAACTTCTCTTTCAGCTCTTCGCTTGCGTAATTCTGAATGACGGAGATCGCGCCTGTCGTCAATCCCCAGTACCCGGTAAAGGCGAGCGAGGCCGCGCAGAGCATCTCATAGTTGGACTGCACGATCGTATACGGCAGATGCGCCTCCACCTCGCGATCGGCGTTCCCCGCGCCGAGCCCGGCTTCGTTGACCGCCTTGAACGCGTCACGGAACGATTCCGGGGATACGACCTTACCGTCCTCAAATTTGACGCCTATCTTGTCCGCGTCGTCGTTGACGACCGCGACTTTGTCACGGCACACCTTGAAGGTATTATCCACGATAAAATCAATGTCGTCCGCGTCATAGTATTCCGCGTAAGGGGGAAGCGACAGCAGCTTCCCCATATCCAGCCATTCCTTTAGAATGAACTTGAGATCCCGCAGATTATATACGTAGGTGGTTCCTGACATAGCCGTTCCTCCTCTTCAAGCCGACGCCGCATCAGTTCAGACGCTCAAATATCCCCGCGGCGCCCATGCCGCCGCCTATACACATCGTCACCATGCCGTAGCGGGCGCCGCGCCTCTCCATTTCATTCATGATCTGCACGGTCAGCTTCGCGCCGGTACAGCCGAGCGGATGCCCGAGGGCTATCGCTCCGCCGTTCACGTTCACGCGTTCAGCGTCGATCCCCAGCTCGCGTATGACCGCCAACGACTGAGAGGCAAACGCCTCGTTCAGTTCGATCAATTCGATCTGGTCAAGCGTGAGGCCGGCGATCTTCAAGGCCTTGGGAATAGCCTCTATCGGGCCGATCCCCATGATCTCCGGCGGGACGCCAGCTACGGCGTACGACCGTAGAGCCAGTCTGGGCCTGGCGCCGATCTCTTTCGCCTTGTCAGCGCTCATGATGAGCACGGCAGCCGCGCCGTCGCTCGTCTGCGAGCAATTGCCCGCCGTCACCGTACCGTCCGCCTTGAACAGCGGGCGGAGCTTCGCCAGCCCTTCCGGGCTCGTATCCGGCCTGGGCCCTTCGTCGGTATCGAATAGTTTGTTTCCAACTTTGATGGGCACGATCTCGCCCTTGAATGTGCCTTCATTGATGGCCTTTATCGCCTTCTGATGGCTGGCATATGCAAACGCGTCCTGATCCTCACGGGAAACCTTGTATTTGTCAGCCACGTTCTCCGCCGTGATCGCCATGCTCGTGAATGCTTCCGGGTAGTGCTCGGCAAGCCACGGGTTGGGGCAGTTTTTGTAGCCGCCCGCATTCACCATGGAGTTGCTTTCAAGCCCTCCGGCCAAAGCGACGTCGGACCAGCCGACCATGATGTTCTGCGCCGCGATCGCGATCGCTTGAAGCCCCGAAGAACAGAATCTGTTGACGGTCTGGGCGGAAGCCGTATACGGGATCCCCGCTCTGAACTGCGCGTTCCTCGCGACATTCGCGCCCTGCTCCTCCTCCGGCCAGGCGCATCCCATCGTGATGTCGTCAATATCGTTCGGGTCGAGCCCCGGAACGCGGCTGAGTATCTTGCCCATGACCTCGGCGAGGATGTCGTCGCTCCTCGTATCCTTGAGCGTCCCCCTCGGGGCCTTGCCTATCGCGCTGCGCAAGCCTTCAACTATTACTACTTCCTTCATGCTGTCCTCCTTAATTCTTCACTGGCCGGCCTGTAGCGATAACGCTATCGAGGCGCTCCTGCGTCTTGGGCTCGGCGATCAGGCTCAGGAATATTTCCCTTTCGATATCCAAAAGCTGTTGCTCACTCACCTTCGTGTTCGGGATGATCTTGCCTCCGCTCAGGACAGAGGCGGTTTTCTTCGCAAGCGCAAAATCATATTCGCTGATGAAGCGTCCCTCCTTCATCATGTAGGCCATCATGGTCAGTCCGGCAATCCCCTCTTCGCCAAGCACCCTGACCGGTTTTTCCCGAGGAGTGATGAAGAGACGCGCATCCATCTCAAGCACATCCCGCTTCGCGTCGGACAGCAGGAAATCCGTGTTCATCGTGATACCGTCGCCATCCCTGAGAATGGCGGCCGTGACCGCGGCGGGCGCGCTGCCCGTCGGTCTGGCGCCCGTGATGAGGCCGAACAGCTTGCCCTGCATCGGGTGCAGCCACGTCTTGTCGTCAAAGACCCCTTCGACGCTCCGCACATTGAGCTCCTTTAGCCCGCCTCCGGCCGGAACGAGCCCGTAGGAGAAGTCCACAAAACCGATGGCGCTCTCCGCCGCAGCCCTGATCTTGTGCGCGTGCAGGGCAATCTCAAGCCCATTGCCGCGCGTCTTGCCGCTGATTGCGGCCACCACCGGTTTGGCGCAATGCTTTAGGGACATGACCGCGTCCTGGAAGCGTTTCAGGTATTCGTCCGCCGCGTTTCTGTCCTTCTTCGCGAGCTCCCACAGATGCTTGTAGTCCGTATCTATGGAGTTCAGACCTCGGTTTACGACGACCAATCCGGCGTAGCTGCCCTCCACTTTTTTGACGGACAGCTCTATCATCTCGATGATTTCCGTGTTCGTCTTGCCGCCCGGCGGATGCAGCTCCAAACACGCCACGTCGTCCCCTATGCCTATGAGGCTCGCGCTCGCGTTCCCCTCGATCATCTTGCCGTCCGCTTTCAGCGCGGCGAGGTCTATCAGGCCGTCTGACACTTTTACCGGAACATATTCTTTCGTCTTGTAATCGAAATAGTGCTTCTTGCCGTCAATCACGGAGTAGAAGCTGCTCTTGCCGCTCGCGAGGAGGTCAAGCGCCACAGCGGCGACCTTTATCCCTTCCGCTTTCATCCTCTCCACGGATTTCTCGACGCCGATCGCATCCCAGTTCTCAAACGGGCCGAGCGCCCAGTTGTAGCCCCACTTCATCGCGTTGTCGACCGAAACGATGTCGTCGGCGATCTCGGGCAGGCATTGGCCGGCGTAGTTCAGTATCTTCCGCGTCATATCCCACGCGAGATGCCCCGCCTTGTCGTCAGCGTAGACCATGATATTGAATTTCTCTTCGACGCCTTTCGCCTTTTTAGCCTCTTCCACGGACGCGAAGACCGGGTATTGAAGCGGAACGTATTCGCCCGTATGGTAATCGAGGTATTTATTCTCCTTGGGGTTCTTGGATTTTTCGTACCAACCCTTGCCGGTCTTGTCGCCGAGGTCGCCCTTGTCAACCAAATCGGAAACAAATTTCGGGGTCTCAAAGAACGCCCTCTCCTCCGCGTCCTCGCTCGCGCTCAGGACATTGTTCAGCGACAGCATGCAGACGTCGAGGCCGACCATATCCTGAAGCAGGAATGTGGCCAACGGCGAGCGGCCCATCTGGACGCCGGTCACGACGTCGACTTCCTCGATCGTCATACCGAGCCCGATCATGGACAGGATCGTCGGGTTGCCGCCCGTGATACCGATGCGGTTTGATACGAAACCCGGCGTATCCTTGGCGCGGACTATGCCTTTGCCGAGCACGCGCTCGCAATACGCCGCCATGAAATCAGCGACCTCGGGCAAGGTGTCCTTGGCCGGGATGATTTCGAGTAATTTCATGTAGCGCGCAGGATTGAAGAAATGCGTGCCGAGGAAGTGCTTCCTCGTCTCTTCAGGAAGGTCTTCACAAATGACATTGACGGAAATCCCCGACGTATTCGTACTCAATATGGCGCCCGGCCTGCGGTATCTGGCCACCCTGTCAAGCAGGGCTTTCTTGACCGCAAGATTTTCAACGACGCTTTCAATGATCCAGTCCGCGTCCGCGATCCTCGGAAGATCGTCGTCATAGTTTCCGATGGAGATCAACCCGGCGCCGCTCGGGTCATACAGAGCGGGCGGCCTCCCCTTGACGATTCGTTCGAGGCTTTTCGCGGCCTGCCTGTCGCGAACGGGTTTGTCTTCAAGGCCGAGACCCTTTTTCTTTTCCTCTTCGTTGAGTGCTGAAGGGACGCGCCCGAGGAGCAGAGTGGGGACGCCCGCGTTGGCCAGATGGGCCGCTATGCCCGAAGCCATGGCTCCCGTCCCTAATACAACGGCTTTTTTGATGTATTTGTCCATAATTCTTCTCTATCCTCCCTTACGCCTTATCGCAGTCAGGCGACTAATTTTTTAAATTCCTCGGTCAGCAGCGGTACGATCTCGAACAGGTCGCCGACTATGCCGTAGTCGGCTATGGTGAAGATGTTTGCTTCCGGATCGGTATTGATCGCAACGATCACCTTTGACGAGCTCATACCGGCCAGATGCTGGATCGCGCCTGAAATGCCGCACGCGATGTACAGCGTCGGGGATACGGTCTTGCCTGTCTGGCCTACTTGGAACTTCTCTTCCCTCCAGCCCGCGTCGACAGCCGCGCGCGACGCGCCGACAGCCGCGCCGACGACGTCCGCGCATTCCTCGATGATCGTATAGTTTTCCGGGCCTTTCATACCGCGCCCGCCCGATATGATGATCTCCGCCTCGATCAGCTCGGGTCTTTCCGATACGGCAAAAGCGACGTCTTTCACGATCGCCCAAAGGTCAGCGGGATCTATCCCTGCGGCTTCGTTCACCACTTCAGCCTGTCTTGAGGCGTCCGGCTCCGCCACAGGAAATGTATTCGGGCGTATCGTAGCCACGATCGGCCTCTCCGTCAGCAGCACCTGCGTGAACGCCTTGCCTCCGTATATCGGCCTGCGAAACGAGAGTAGATTCGCGTCGTCCGGCGCCACGCCCACGCAGTCTGACGCCATGCCGACGCCGAGCCGCTGTGCGAGACGCGGCGCCAGATCCTTGCCGATCGCGGTATTGCCGATCAGCACGACATTCGGCTTCTCTCTCTCGATCAGCTTGTACAAGGCTGATGTGTAAGCTCCCGTCGTGTATGTTTCCAATTCCTCGTCGTCTATCAGTACCACCTTATCGGCGCCGTAAGGCGCGACGCCCGCTTCCATACCCGCAATGCCTTTCCCAAGGACGACAGCTACGAGCGGATCGCCGAGACCGTCGGCTAATATCCTCCCTTGGCTCAACAACTCCAGAGATACCTTTCTGATCTTTCCATCCGTCTGCTCGACGACGACCCATATTCCGTTCGCCATATTCTTACCCTCCTTCTCGCTCAGATCACTTTCGCTTCTTCCCGCAGCAGGCGCGCGAGCTCCTTCGCGGCGTCCGCAGGCTCTCCGTCAACGATATGCCCGCCGGCGCGCGGGCTCGGCAAACTGAACTCCTGAATATTCGTCTTAGGCAAAAGATCGTCCGCGCTGAAACCGAGCTCCGCCAGCGTGACCGATTTGATCTCTTTTTTCTTCGATTTCATGATGCCGGCCATGGATGGCAGGCGCGGCTCGTTGAGCCCCTTCTGCGCCGTGAATACGGCGGGCAGCGCGACTTCGATATCCTCCGTGCCGCCGTCGATCTCTTTCGTCGCCGTCGCCTTCTTTCCGTCCACGTCGAGCTTCAGGACGCTCGTGACGGAGGGCAGGCCGAGCGCATCAGCCAGACGAACCGCCACCTGCGACGAGCCGTCGTCGATCGCCATACGGCCCGCGAGTATGACGTCATACTCGATTTGCTCGATGGCCTTCGCAAGCGCGACGGCGACAGCCCACTCATCGGCGTCGGCGAGGGCCGGATCGTCTATGAGCACGGCGCGGTCTGCGCCCGTCGCCAAGCCCGTGCGAAGCGCCTTAGCCACACCCTCCCCGCCGACGCTGACAAGCACGACCTCTCCTTCCCCGGCAGCTTCCTTCAGCTTCAGCGCTTCTTCCAGCGCGAATTCGTCATACGGATTGACGACGAGTTCCACGCCCGCGCTGTTGATCTTCCCGTTGCTGAGCGTGATCGTCGCCTCGGTGTCAAAAGTCTGTTTCATACTCACGACAATATTCATGAAGCAACCTCCTGTTTCTACACATTGCAATGTCAAATGATTTTACTTACCTGAACATAGTCAGCAAATACTATGCCAATGCGCATATACGCGTAGGATTCTCTGATTTTCATCGTAGATGCGGATTTCGGTGGGGGGAAGAACGGCTTATTGGTACGAAAATCTACCACTATCACGCGCCGTTCGTACCAAGGGGAGGCCGCCCGCGCGATCCGCGGGCGCGGATACGGCGATATGGCTTTGGCATTGTTTTTGCTCTAAGGCGCAGCGCAAAGCAGGGGTAGGTGACAGAGGAGAGCAAGCCCGGTAAAGAGAGACTATTCCTTTTCGATCAACTGGCGTGTGCTGTGGATCAACAAGCGTTTGTTGATCTTGCCAAGCGAGGATTTCGGGATGGAGTCCACGAACAGGACGTATTTCGGCTTTTTGTAATCCGCTATATATTTTTCCAACAGCTTGTCTATATCCTTGTGGGCGAGGTCAGATCCGGGCTGGGCAATGATAGCCGCCGCGACGACTTCGCCGCATTCCTCGTCAGGGTATCCAAAGACCGCCGCTTCCGTGATCTCCGGGTGCAAGAGAAGCGCTTCTTCGATTTCCTGCGGGTGGATATTGTCCTCGCCCGAGTGTATGATCTCCGATTTCCTTCCGGACAGGTAGAAATACCCCTCGTCGTCGTAACGCGCCAAGTCGCCCGTGTAGAACCATTCCTCGCCGTTTGGAAAAGCCTTTTTTGTCTCCTCGGGATTTTGGTAGTAGCCTTTTGTCACCGACTTGCCGCGGATAATGATCTCGCCGACCATGCCCGGCGGGACCTTGTAGCCGTGCTCATCCACGATCTTCATCTCGTTAAAGCTGAGCGGCTTGCCGATGGATCCCATTTTTCTGATGTTGTCCGACGGCTCCAGAGCCAACTGCCCCCCTTCGGACATCCCCCATGACTCATAGAGTTCGGCGCCGGGGAAAGCCTGGAGAATGCCTCGTTTGGTCTCGACCGACAATGGCGTGGCGCCCACCATGATCTGCTTGAGGCTCGTGAAATCGTGCTCTGAAAAATTGCCGTCGGAGATAACGGCGTTCCACATGAAAGGGAGCAGATATATCCGGTTGATTGAATGATGTTCGATCTCTGACATGATCCTGTCTTTGTCGAACCCATTCTGGATCAGCACGGTCGAACCGCACAGCAGATTCGGGCAGAATACGGTATAGAAGGCGACCGAGGACATAGGCAGTACAAAGAGCTCAAGCTCATTCGGTTTGTACTGCCTGTGTATCGTGATGCTGATCACCGTCCAGAGATTGTTTTCGTGGGTGCGCATGACGCCTTTCCGCGTCCCGCTCGTTCCGCTCGTGTAAATGATGCTGCACAGTTTGTTCTTCCTTCCTTCCGGATAAGTGATATCCAAACGGGAATATTTTTCAATGAGGTCGTTGAATTTTAACTCGTGCCCATCCCGCTTCCCGACCCATATGAGCTTTGTTTTCTTCAAGGCCTCCGGCTCGAGCTTATCTATCATGGGCGCAAAGGATTCGTCGACCAACAGCAGTTTCGGTTTCGTCTGCCCGAGAACAAAGTTGAGCTCATAAAGGTTGATGTCTGTTCCGAGCGGAATCGACGTACACCATATCTTTGCCGTCGCAAAATGCACGATGACGTTTTCAATGCAATTCGGCATCAGGCTCACGACCCTGTCACCCGATTTCAGGCCCATGTCCAAAAAGCCGCGGGCGATCGAATACACGCTAAGATTCAATTCTTCATAGGAAAGAGCCCTCTCTCCGTCCGTAATCGCGATATTATCGGGGAATCGATTCGCCGAATACTCGAGAATATCGGAAAAATTATTGACCATCCTCGTTTTCTACCTCCTGCATCTCCTTTAATTACGGGAGCGTAAGTTCAGTCTTTCCATTTTTCTCAATAGAGTCACATGGCTTACGCCGAGCTTAGAAGCAGCCTTCCTGATACTCTTGCATTCCGACAGCGCCTGCTGGATCAGTTCACGCTCCAACATGTTCTTCTCGTTCTTGAGGCTCCCCCTTTCCTGTTCGGGGTTGTTGAATATCTCGCTTTTCACGAAAGAGATGATGTTGGCCGGAACGTCACGCTCCGCAATGACGTCCCCTTCCGACATTACGACCATGCGCTCTACGGAGTTCTGGAGTTCGCGGACATTGCCGGGCCAGTCGTACTTAATCAAAATATCCAATACCGCGGCGTCCAATTCCTTGTTCAGGTTGTATTTTCTGTTATTTGCCTTGAGATAATACTGCGCCAACTCCACTATATCGTCCTTCCTGTCGCGTAGGGGAGGGATCGTAAACGAGATCACGTTGAGCCGGTAATAGAGATCCTCACGGAAGTCCCCGTCCTTCACCATCTTGGACAGATCCTTGTTTGTAGCGGCAATGAGGCGTATATCAAGATTGATTGGTTCAAGCCCGCCGACGCGGATGATCCTCTTCTCTTCAATGGCGTGCAAAATCTTGACCTGTATGTCCTTCGATATTTCCCCTATCTCGTCCAAAAAGACAGTTCCCCCTATCGCGATCTCGAAAAGGCCGGCCTTACCCGCGCGGTCGGCGCCGGTAAAAGCGCCCTTCTCATACCCAAAGAGCTCGGACTCCAAAAGGGCTATAGGAATTGCCCCACAGTTGATCGGCACGAAAGGCGCTTTGTTCCGGTGCGACTTGTTGTGTATATATTGTGCAAGGAATGTCTTTCCGACCCCGGTCTCACCGCTCAGAAGAATCGTCGCGTCTATGCCGGACGACCTGTTGGCCAAATCGACGGTCAACTTCATGGCGTCACTCGTATAGATAATGTCGGTATCGCCCGCGCCAAAGTCAGTCTTACCACGCTTGCCGGGGCTGGGGCCGCCCTTCCCATGGCAAAAGGTGTCGGAGAGAATCAGCACCTTCATAGTACCTACCGTCGACAAGGTCCCG
Organism: Eubacteriales Family XIII. Incertae Sedis bacterium; assembly: GCA_031266795.1. Classification (GTDB taxonomy): domain Bacteria; phylum Bacillota; class Clostridia; order Peptostreptococcales; family Anaerovoracaceae; genus JAIRPC01. Next base: position 9,532 of record JAISAI010000015.1, on the reverse strand, counting down.
GATATGTTCCTGTCGCCTATCGCGACGACCACATCGCCGCCGCCAGAGCTTTCACCATCCGCGCCGGACGGCTTATTGATGAACGGCCTCAGATTGCCTTTCAACGCCGGGCACGCTGATTCGGTCTTGACCAAAAGATTATACTCGTCGTCCATGACGAGGACCGGCGTAGGCAATGCGTCGAGTATAGGCTTCAATTGCTTCATGATTTGGTCGGCATCATTTTTCATACAGGACACGATAACACAAATAATCGAATCATGCAATTTGGCGCGTTTGATTTAAAATCGTGCGGTGGGAGTCGAATCACATATCTAAAGCCACGCCGTTGCTACGGCGACGGCACTGGTGTTATACTGTGGTTAAAAGCAATACAGGCTTGTTGCAGGAGAAAGATCATGAAAAAACTTCCGGTCGGTATACAGACATTTCGCCAACTAATAGAAGAGGGTTACGTCTATGCGGACAAGACGGAGTATATCTACAACCTTATTCAGGATGGACATTATTATTTTTTCTCGCGCCCGCGGCGCTTCGGCAAGTCATTGCTTGTCGATACTATGGCGGAGCTTCTTGCCGGTGAGCGCGGTTTGTTCAAGGGGCTGTGGATCGACCGTTCCGACTACGACTTCAAGCGATACCCGGTGATCAGATTGGACATGACGCAGGCGAATCTGGAGAGCGCCAAAACGCTGGACGACAGCATCCTGCTACAAATGAGACAGATTGCCGAGAAAGAAGGCGTCGACGTCACGCAGGAGAGTCCTGTGGACTTTTTTATCGTCCTGATTGGGCGTCTGCGTGAAAAGTATGGGGAGCGCGTCTGTGTATTGATCGACGAGTACGACAAGCCCGTCATAGATTTCATCACCGACCCCGCACGGGCGGAGAAAAACCGCAAACGGCTCGGCAATATCTACGGCATACTGAAAGGGCAGGATGCAAACCTGCAATTCGTCTTTCTGACAGGCGTGTCCAAATTCACGAAACTGTCGCCATTCTCAATGCTCAACAACCTGACGGATCTGACTCTGGATGACGCCTATGCGGGGATCTGCGGCTTTACGGAGCGGGAGTTTGACGCATTGTTCCGGGAACATCTGGAGGCTTACCGGGAGGTGAGCAGGAAGTATGGCCGGCGTGACGGGGACAAGGGCCTCGCCGAGATCCGCGATGATATCTTTGACTGGTATGACGGCTACACATGGGACGGCGAAACGCGCGTGTTCAACCCATTCTCTCTTTTGAGCTTTTTCCGGAACAACAAATACAAGGCCTACTGGTACTCGACCGGCACACCGATCTTCCTTATGGAGGTGTTCAAGGAGCGCCCACAGGAGTATATGGACATTCAGGACAAGACGATCACGGAGACTATGCTCGACTCGCACGACATCGAGCACGCGCCGCTCGTTTCCCTTCTTTTTCAGACCGGCTTTCTGACGGTGACGCAGGCGATTGACAGCGCGCCGCCGAAATACAGGCTGGCGTTCCCAAACACGGAGGTCGCGCTGTCGTTCGGGCAGATGTTTTTGAGCGCCGTCGCAGACGTTCCCGATCCGTTCTCCATCCCCTTTGTGAATGAGATGTCCGACGCTCTTGACGCCGGGGAGCCAGAGCGGCTCGAAGCGCCGCTGAACGGGCTTTTTGCCTCCATCCCGTACCAACTGCATATTCCGCGGGAATCATTTTATCAATCGATATTTCTCGCCGTCATGCAATTTCTCGGTTTCCGCGTACTGGGCGAGATTTCCGTAGCGGAAGGGCGCATCGACGGCGTACTCGACCGAATGAACGGCAAGTCCTATGTGATCGAATTCAAGTATGCAAAGGCGGTAGACGGGGAAGATCCGGCGGCGGATGAAACCGGCGAGGATGCAGACGTGAGGGTGGAGAGCCTTCTTGACGCAGGCATATCGGACGCGTTCGAGCAAATCGAACGCCGCAGCTATGCGGATCGCTACGCGGGCAGCCGACGGGAGGTCTACAAAGTCGCGGTGTCCGTCTGCGGCGCGGGCCGTACACGGATCAAGGCGGTAAGGCACATTCCACAATGATACGACCGCTCATCTAACGGTGAATCATTTTTGCTTGACAGTCTGCGCGCGGTTCCTTCCAGTACAAACCGCCGCCGATATTTTTCAAGAACTCGTCGTTCATTTTACCGTCAGTTGACTGATATATGATGATTTCGGAATTATCGGCTACCATCGCCTACGCCTACCCTTTCAACGCGTCAGCCACGGCCTCGCTGAACTGGTTGTAGGAATTTGTCGCGCCTGACACGGCGTCCACTTTCGCGAGATCTCCTGTCTCCGCGAATTGGCTTGCGTACTGGCTCATCGCTTCCACCGCAAGCTGGGCTTTGTCGTAGTAATCTTGGTTGGATATTTCCCCGTTGACCTTGCCGTAGTCCTCGTCCTTGATCGAGCCGTCCTTTTGCCATGTGACGTAGGCGCAGTCTGTGACCTTGCCGTCCTCTATCGTGATCGTGACCTCGCCGTACGCGCCATTCTCGTCCTCGCTGCTTTTGCCGGTGTAGACGCCGTCGGGATAGTCGCCCGCACTGACGTCCGCTACCGCGCCGCCTGAACCTGAGCCGCCTCCACCGCAGCCCGTCACAAAAACGGACAGCAGGCACACGACCGCCAACACCACACTTACATACGAAACTTTTTTACTCATCTGATGACACTCCTTTGCCGCTGACTATTATACATTTTTTTCGTCGCCGCCGCGACTCCCCGCGACCGCGTTCTTCGTATTCCTCGTCACCTTGCCGTGCTCCAGCACCACGGTGCGCTCGGCCTCCTCCGCTATCTCCGGGTCGTGCGTGACTACTATGATCGAGCTGCCGTCGCGGTGCAGCTGCCTGAAAATATCCATGACGATCTGCTCGTTCGTCTCGTCGAGGTTGCCCGTCGGCTCGTCCGCGAGGATGAGCATCGGGTAGTTGATGAGCGCCCGCGCGATGCACACTCGCTGCTGCTCGCCGCCCGAAAGCTGGCTCGGCAGATGCTTCGCGCGCTCGCGCAGGCCGACCCTCTCCAACGCCTTCAGCGCCTCGCCCTCGTCCGGCATACTGTGATAATACTGCGCGACCATGATGTTCTCGAGTGCCGTGAGGTACCCGATCAGATGGAACTGCTGGAAGATCAGGCCGATCTTGTCGCGGCGGATGTTCGTCAGATTCTTCGCGCTCACCTCCGAGATGTTCGTCCCGTCGAGCATGACCGTGCCGCTCGTGGGCTTGTCCATGCAGCCGACGATGTTCATCATCGTGGTCTTGCCCGAGCCCGACGGCCCCATGATGGCCAGCCACTCGCCGTTCGAAAGCGTCATGTCGACATTCTTAAGCGCCTTCACGCTCCCGTAGTCCTTCGTAATATCGTTCAGTTCCAGTATGTTCATGCCGTCCGTCCTCTCGTCGATTTTTATTATGTAATAATCCGCGCGCAGCGTCTTTTATCCTCTATCGCCCATCCAGACGCAAGTCCTTTTTTCGCCCCGTCCCAAAGACCCACAGGCCGGTCACACCCGCGTTCACTCGCCCCAAAGACCCACAGGCCGTCCACGCCCGCGTTCACTCGCCGCGCAGCACGATGGCGGGATCCACCGTCGTCGCGCTTCGCACGGGCAGCAGGCACGCGACCGCCGTGATGGCGACGGACGCGAGCATGGTCGCGGGTATGAGCACGGGCTGAAACGAGATCGGCCGGCCGAACACCTGCATGCTGACGAGCTGCGCGAAAGCGAAGCCGAGTCCCGAACCGAGCAGGCCGCCACAGCCGCCGAGCAGCGCTCCCTCCCCGAGAAATTCGCGCGCGATGCTCCGGTCGGACGCGCCGAGCGCCTTCCTCAGCCCGATCTCCCTGCGGCGCTCCGCGACGACCGCCATCATCGTAGTCGCGACCGTGATCATCGTGAGCAGCAGCACGACGGCCGTGACGAGCCACACGAGCGCCTTGAGCTTTGTCAGTACCGCGCCCTCGGATTCGGTGACGCGCTTGACTAAGCGCGGCGACACGCCGGGGGCGTCCTCGCCGATACGCGCCGCGATGTCCGTCAGCTCATCCGAGGACGCGGATATGCTGCACTCCACGACGTCTATCCTCCCGCCATCCCCCATGAGGCCGTCCAAGTCGGCGGACGACAGGAATACGAAACCCTCCTCGTCGCCGCCCGTCTGCACTACGCCAGACACCGTGAAGTCGCCCGAAAAGTTTTCGCCGGCCGTATCCGTACCGGTCAGCGTGAAGCGGTCGCCGGGTACGAGCCTTATCATATCCGCGACCTCCTGCCCTATGAGCGCCGAGCCGTCTGCGTCCGGCCACTCGCCGGAGACGAACCAGTACGGGCTCGTCTTCCTGACTTCCGCGAGATCAGCGCCTGCGAGCAGGAAAGGCTGTTCATTGATCTTGCCCGTTTCGTATCTATACGGCGCGACGCCGACTATGTCGTCCGCCGGAACTGACCGCATGGCGCCCTCTATAGCGGCGGCGTCAAACGCGCCCTCTTCCCCCGACGGCACGAGTATGAGGTTCGCGCCGTACGAGCGGAACTCCTGCCCCATCTGCCTCGGGATGTCGTAATACACGGTGACGAGCCCCGACAGTATCGTCGCGCCGATGGCGACCGCGAGCAGGGCTATGAACATCCTCGATCTGCGGCGCAGCAGCGAGCCCGTGATCATCCTCATATACATCGTTTGTCTTTTCACCGCGCCCTCCCCTATCTTCCGTGCAGCACTTCCGCCGGCCGCAGCGAGAGGAGCATGCGGATGGAGGGTACGCTCCCGGCCAGCGTGACGATGAATACGAGGATCGCCACGAGCGGGATGACGACCGGCCGGATGTCTATGCCCGAGCCGAATACGGAGTGCCCTATGACCTGCGCGAAGCCGAGCCCCGCGAAATATCCCACGGCGCCGCCCGCCGCGGCCGTGATGAGCACCTCCGTCAGCACGAGCCCCATCACGGAGGAGTTGTGCGCACCCACAGCTTTCAGCAGCCCTATCTCCCGGCTGCGCTCCATGACGCTGACCGTGACGAGATTCGAGATACCGAGCGCGGAGCCGACCAAGCTCAATATGGTGATGAGTAACATGAGGAATTGAGTTTTTTCAAGAATGGCGCCCTCCGACTCCGCAACCTGTCTGATCGGTTTGGCTACCGAGTCCGAGACGACCTCTTCTATCTGATAACATATCGCGCTGACGTAGGCGGTGCAGTACCACGTCTCCCACTCCTTGATGGACAGGCTGTTCGGGTCTTGCGCGGCCTTGCGCGACAGCTCGTTGTCCGGCGTCGTGAGCGCGCTGACCTCGACGCTGCTGACCGCGCCGGGCTTGCCGGCCAATTCCTGCGCCACGGCTAAAGGCACGTATATGCGGTCGTCCTCGTTCCCGCCCGCGTCAAAAACGCCCCTCACGGTCAGGCTCTTTGCCCTGCCATCCTCCTCTACGGTGATAGTATCCCCTATCGAAACGCCGAGGCGCTCGGCGACCTGCGCGCCTACCATCGCGCCGTCCGCGTCGTCGTCGCTGGCCCACTCGCCCGAAACGTCCCACCAGCTTTTCATGTTCCTGATGCCGGTGTCTAAGGACTCCCCCGTGGGCAGATCGAGATGATGGTCAAACCATGTCCCGATCAACGCGATTTCGTCGCCCCGCGAAGAGGGCCCGTCGCCACCCGAGTCCGCCGCGCCCGCCACATCCGTCAGCCGCGCGTCCGTCTCGAAATACGGAGCGAAGTCGACTATGTTGAATGCCCAGAATATCGTCTTGATGAGCGGGAGCTCGTCCTCGTTCAGATACCTGTCGGAAACGCCCGTGCCGTCCTGCACGCCGTAGAGATCGCCGAGCAGGGAAGCGCCTTTCGGCAGCACATTGATGTTCGCGCCGTACGCTTTCAGCTCCCGGTTGACCTTGTCCCCGACGTCGAGCATGACGTTCAGCATGGCCGTCGCAAGCGACGCGCCGAGCGCGATCGTGATCGCGATCATGAGCATCTTGCCCTTTTGGCGGAACAGGGCGCCTCTCAGCATCCGAAGAAACATCAGTCTTTCACCTCAGGCCGGGCTCGCATCATCCCCGCTCGCATACACATACCGGGCTTGCCCACATCACTCAAAGCGGCTCTCCTCTTTTTCGAGATCGGCGATATTCACGACCATGTTCCCCTCGCGCACGGCGTACTCGAGCGGAACCGGGTTGCAGCCGCCGCTAAACCCTATCGTGGACGTGTTCATGACGACGTCGCACAGTTTGCATATCACGTCCCCTTTCCTTTCGTAATACCCGGTCGCGCCGCATATGTCGCAGGCATCCAATCCGACGCCGTACGTCGTCTCGCTTTTCTTGATGACGATGAAGCGGGTCTCGACTCCGCTCTGAGTATCGTAGGCGAAGCGGTGCAGATGGCCGTCGTTCACGTCGTCCAAGGGGATGATGATCTCGCTTCCCGCGATCTCCATCGGCTCGGCGGGCGACAGCACGACCTCCTGCTCGTCATAGGCCCTGACGGCCGTCAGGCTGACTACCGCGAGGACGTATCCTACGGCCACGAGCGCGCACCAGCGCCTCCGGGCCCGCGCCGACGCGTCCGCTTTCCGGCGCTGCGCGGGATTGGCGAACGGGCCGCCCGTGCGCAGGCTCTCGCGCCACGCCAATACGGGCGTGACGGCGGCGACCGCCATGATCGCGTAGAGGAAGAGCGTAGCGTGGTTTGACACGAACACGACGGTTTCAAATATCCACTTCTCCATCGGTATGATGCGCCTCGCGAGCAGCGGCTGCACGATGCCGGCGATCTGGCTCACCATGTTTACGGCGAGCGCGGCTATGACGACAGCCCGCATGACTCGGTACGGCAGGCGCGAGCCTACGCGATAGAGTGCGAGCGCGGAGATGAACACGATCAGCGCGCCCGCGAGGAAGCCGATGAGTTTGTACAGGAAGTCCGTGCTGAACGCGCTCTCCCCTGCCAACACGAACTCCGTCGGGTACAGGAATATTTCGGGCAGGCAGTAAAATAGCAGTACGCCGCTCAGTATGGCGAATACCGCGCCTAAGCGCTTCGCTTGCACGGCGGGCTTTCGTTTGTCTGTTTCGCCGGCTTTGTCAACCTCGGCAGTTTTGTCGATTCTGTCGGCTTTGTCTACGCGTCCGCTGAGAAGTATGAAAATAATGATCTCCGCGGCGATGGCCGCTATGAACGACGCGATGTTGAAGTATTCGCGGTTGATCCAGTTCGTTTCGTGCCGCAGCATCGCTAAGACGAACGCGGCCGCCGCGCCTACCGCGCATCCTATGAACGGGCGGCGGCTTTTGTTTCCCACTATCACAAGCAACGCAGACAGCGCCGCCAAGATGATAGCGACGCCGAGCGACTGTTCTACTACCTGAATTAAATACTTTAGCAAGCTATGTTCTTCTCCTCGTCGCAATGCGCACAGCGTGAGCCCCACGCCATGCGCTACTGCAACTGCTACTGTTTTATTACATCACACGTTTATACGTTTACATTACTCGCGATGGATTACCACGTCCTTGGGACCCAGTCGAAATCCCACTCCGCTACCAAGGGCTCCGTCCAGAACTTTCCGGTCACTCCTGTCGTTGCGTCCGTGTGCAGTAGGTAGCCCTGCTCTTCCGGGCTGTCTATGATGAAGCGGACTTTGTATGTGCCGGCCTCGCCGATCTTGACGTTCGCGCCGTAGTGCGGGCCGTCGCTCGCGCTCATGGGCATGAACGCGCCCTCGGCCGCCATGCTTCCGTCCTCGTTCAGCACCTCGTAGCGAACCGGCAGGTTGGGCACGAAGTTCCCTACGCCGTAGCCGAGATCGTTCTCAAGCGCGGAGATGTCGGCTTCCATGTGCATATCGGATTCGGCCGCGGGAAGGCTGTTCCCGGCCGGCTCCATATCCACCGGTTGGAAATACACGCCCGCCACATTGAGCGGCCCGAGCTCGATGTCGTCGCCGATGGGGAACTCCTCAAAACCCGCGACCTCGCCGGGGGCTGCGGCGCCGTCGTCACCCGACTCTTCCGCCGCCGCGTCGCCGGTATCTTCCGCCGCGGCGTCGCTGGATTCCTCTGTCGCCGCGTCTCCGCCCGAGTCGCCGCTAGGCGAACACGCCGCGAACGCGAGCAACGCGACCATTGCCAAGGCCAGTATCAAAATAAGCGCTTTCTTCGATTTCATTGTCTGTTTTCCTCCTATTACTGTTTTATATACGTCCAGTATTTCCTCAGTCGCGGGCCGGATTGCCGCGCGACATTCTTAGGGAATGCTGGTTCCTTTACCGACTGTGTCGGGTACGGACAATGTAAGCCTTACGCTGCTCCCGCCTCCGATTCCCCGCGCGCTTTTTTCTGCTTGCTGAGCTGCGTGACTATCAATACGACGGTTATCGCGAGCAGGATTCCCTGCGGGATGAGCGTTTCCAATGTGGGATATATGCCGAGTATGTCGACCGAGCCTATGCCGCCGACGGGCGTCACGCCGACGACGTTACCCTCCTGCAGTTCCTTGACCCCGGCGCCGATGAACGATATGGACATGATGAAGAGCAGTATGCTCGTGCCGAGGAAGAAGGGCTTGAGCGGTATGCGTATGCTCATGAAGCGTATAAGAAGGTAGATAACGACAAGGATAGCGCAGCCTACGCCAAATCCGATCCAGATCATGTTGACATTTGTCTCCGTGCCCGCGAGCAGCGCCTGATAGAACAGGATGGTCTCCGCGCCCTCCCTGAATACGGCGAGGAACGCGGCGAACGCGAGCGAGAACACGCTGCCCCGCGTGATGGAGCTCTGCACAGCGCCCTCTATATACCCTTTCCAGACGGCCGCGTCAGCTTTGGACACCATCCAGTTGCTGACCCAAAACAGTACGCCGACGGCGATGAGCATCGTCACGCCCTCTATGATCTCCTGATTGGCGCCGCTGAGCCCGGTCAAGGTATTCAGTATGTAGGCCAAGGCGACGCTTGCCGCCAAGGCTATGAGCGAGCCTATATAAATGGAGCGGGTCTTGTCCGCATTGCCGCTCTTGACCAAATACGCGATGATCGCCCCCACTATAATGATGGCCTCAAAGCCCTCGCGCGTGATGATCACGAGCGAACCGAGAAAGACCCCCGTAGGGCTCTCCGTCTCCCCGTCGAGCTCGCCGGCGTCTTCCCTGAGCAGGCTGACGAGTTCGTCGAGCGACTCCCTGACCGCGCTCTCCGGTTCGCCGGCCGTCATGGCCTTTTTCGCAAAGCTAAACTGGTACTCGACCTTAGCCGCGCGGTCGCCCGAGATATAAGCCATCACCGTCTTTTCAAAGCCGAGCTTCTCGTAATATCCGTAGTAGGCGACGTCGACCTGATCCTTACCGCCCTGCACGTCGCCCGCCGCGTAAAGATCGTAGGCGGCGTCGAGCTCCGCCTCCATATCGTCCACGACGTCGTTCCACGTATCGTGCGCCGCCTCTGCGGCGAATACCATCGTCGGAAACGCGCACAAAAAAAACGCAACCACGGCCAC
>JAISAI010000114.1 GCA_031266795.1 Eubacteriales Family XIII. Incertae Sedis bacterium | reverse complement strand
ATATGAAAACTGACTATAGCGCATTGACGCAAGATGATTTTCAAAAGACGGTCAACGACTATTTGGCGTACCTTATAAAGGCGGGTGAAGTCAACGAAAGTTAAAGACTTATTTACCGTTAAGCACGGTGTTAATTTAGAGTTAATGCACTGCGAAACCGCGCAGGCAAGCGATAGTGACAGCATTAATTTTGTTGCGCGGACAGGTGAAAATAATGGTGTTGTTGCGTGTGTCAAGCGTATTGACGGAATCAGCCCACATCCCGCAGGCACTATCAGCTGCGCGGCGCACGGCAGTGTGATGTCCTCTTTTGTTCAGATGAAACCGTATTACAGTGGGCGCGCGCTCTACGTGCTTACACCTAAATATGAAATGACTTTACAAGAAAAATTGTATCACTGTATGTGCTTAAAAGCTAACGCATACCGATACAATTACGGTCGGTCGGCCGAAAAGACGCTCAGAGATATCGAGCTGCCGGACATTATCCCCGAATGGGTTCATACTGCGCCGATTTCGCCGTATACGACGGCTAACGCAAACAGCGCTTTATCTCTGCGCGAAGTCGTCGATTGGCGAGAATTTGAATTGGACCAGTTGTTTGATTTCGTTAAAGGCAAGCGATTGAGAAAAGAGGATATGTTGGAGGGCGGCACGAACTATTTGGGAGCCATAAGCGAAAACAACGGCGTCAGGCAGTCGATAGACGCGCCCGCGATATTCAAGGAAAATTGCATCACCGTGAATTATAACGGTAGTGTCGGCGAAGCGTTCTATCAATCTGTACCGTTCTGGGCTACGGATGATATCAATGTACTGTATGCCAAGGGCTGGACGCTCAATAAGTATATCGCCCTGTTTATTACCACAGTTATAAAGGCCAACCGCTATAAATTCAGTTATGGGCGAAAGTGGACAATGGAGAAAATGAAGAAAAGCCCTGTCAAACTTCCTGTAACGGCAAAAGGCTCGCCGGACTGGGCCTATATGGAGCGATATATAAGGGCTCTACCCTACGCGGACAGAATATAGCGCCACCCCCGATCCCAAAATACGGCGTCCATGATCGTCAATCTAATCAAAACCGCCCCCGGCCGCCCGAGGACGGTTTTCAAATCCTGTCTCCCAGCTCGCGCTCCGCTTCCTCGCGCGTGATGTCGCCTGAGTTTGCGGCCGCCATGATCTGCACGGTTTTGTCGCGCAGCTTGTATTTCGCGAATATCGGCAGCGAGGCGAGCGCGCCCACCACGGGCGAGAGGATGAACAGCACCCAGATGGCGCTGATGGCTGAGTGCGGCTGAGCCGCGCCCTCGCCCGACACGAAGCCGGCCGCTCCGAGGATGAACATGGCGATGGAGCCGGGGACCGCGTTCATAAATTTGAAGACGAAGGTCTGGATGGCGTAGGCCGCGCCCTGCAGACGCTTTCCCGTGACGTACTCTCCGTACTCCACGAAGTCGCCCGTGAATTGCAGTTGTAAAATGAGCTGAATGCCGAAGAATATCCCGCGGATGCACATCAGTATGATGAAGAGGGCGAAGTCCCCATATCCGGCAAAATAGCATACGACGCTCATGACCGTCTGGCCGACGATACCGAATATGAGCAGATGGAACTTGTCGAAGCGCTTCGTCAGCTGAGGCATGATCGCCCCCATGGCCAACTGCGGCAGGAAGATGAACAGCGAGATGACCGTCACCATGCCGAGATCGCCGAGGCAGTTGACGGCGAAGTAGACGGTGACCGCGTTTGTCATGTTCGTGATGCTCAGCGTCATGATGGCCAAAAAGCCGATGCACAGGTATTTGTTGTCTTTCACGTAGCGCGCCATGCTTTTCAGCGTGACCTTCTCCGCGTCCTTGTTGATGTAGCGCTCCTTGGCGAAACGGCTCATGAAGAACATCATGAAAGCCGATACGGCCGCCATGATGAGCGCCGTGGAGAGCGGGCCGATGGAGGGGTAGATCTGCGGCGCCACCACCGCTACGATAATGATGGCGGCCGTGTTCAGGACGGAATTTCGCGACATGATGTTGATGCGTTCGTGTACCTGATCGGTCACGGCGGAGGTCATCGCGAATATGGGCACGTCGCACATGGTGTAGGCCACGTCGAACAGCAGGTAAGCCACGAAGGCCCAGACTAACTTCCACTCGGTCGTGAGGCCGCTCGGGATGGCGAACAGCAGTATCACGGTGAGCGGCAGCATCACATTAGCCGCCCGCAGGAACGGCAAAAACTTCCCTGTCTTCAAGTTGGTTTTATCCAAAATTACGCCAAAGATCGGGTCGTTCACGGCGTCCCAAACGCGCGCGATGAGAAACACGACGCCCACGGCGTAGGCCGTGATGCCGGCGTCGGTCATGTACAGCTGCAGAAAGCTGCTCACGAAGGCGACGATGACGCCCTGTCCCGCCATGAAGAGCGCAAAGCCCCACCGCTCGACGCCGCTCGTACGAAAAAGCCTCTTTTCCATCGGTTCTCCTCCTTTGATTTCAATCGGATAATAGTACCATTATTAAAATAATTGTCTGATTTCCGCGATGGTGGCCCGTTTTTGGGGCGTCGCCTCGTCGTATCGCACGCCCTCGCAGCCCATGCCGCGCAGCATCGCGCATAGCCCCGGATTTGAGAGCGCCTGCGTCTCGTGGGCGCGCCACTTTGCCACGTCCGCGCCGCGGTACAGGGCGTTGCCGGCCCGGCGCATTTCCTCGGTGTCGAGCGAGGGGTGGGCGACGAAAAAATACTGGCCGTCCGGCAGCGCCTTCAAGAGCCCCATGATCTCTGGCAGCTCCATCCGGATATCGCTCAGGCCCGGCGGCGGGTTGTAGAAATACATGTGGTCGATGAGCCCTTTCTTTTTCGCGAATTCCGCCATGGCCTCATCCATTCCCGCCACGAACATCTCGGGGAACATATGCGAGTCGACGTAGCGGATGTCGAAGCCCGCGGCGTGGAGCCTCTCAAGCTGCGCGTCCGCCTCCTTCATGATGGTCTCCACCGAGGGTTTCGTCCGTTCAAACATCGCGGGGTCGGCCAGGAAATACCCGCGCTCATCCGTCAAGCCGCTTCCCGCATCGAAGGGCAGGACAGGCGGCCACTTCACCTCGTCCCACTCGGCGTTCAGGGTCGTGTGCATACCGAAGCAGAGCTCCTTGCGGCCGGCCAGCAGCTCGGCCGCCTGCTCCACGAAGCGGCCCGGCGCCATGACGGAGACATTCTTCATGAAGCCCGCCCGCGTCACGGCGTCGATGGCCCGGTTGGCGCTCGCGCTGCTGCCGAGGTCGTCGCATCGCGCGACAAAATTTATCCTTGCCATAGCGTGCTTCCTTTCTGTGGGGTTTCTGCGCCCGGGCCGTTTCGGCTCGTCCGGAATTGCCTCCTGAAAAATTCAAGGATGGGCAGTATGTTCCGCGGCTCGAGATAATCCGGCCCGCCGCCTGCGTGCCGCGCCCCCTCCACTATATCCAACACGAGATTGTCCGCGGAGGCGTTACTCGCTTCGGAGAGCAGGCCGTGAAATCTTGCGACGTCGCGGCAGTCGATTGCCGGGTCGCGCGTCCCGTTCTGGAGATAAAACGCCGGTATCGTTTCGCCGATATAGTTTTCGGCGCTTGCCAAGCTCATTTTGTCCGCGACACGCGACGCCCGACCGCCAAGGTATTTTCGGCATACAAACGAAAACAGGAGGCGGGTGCTGAAAGACGCGCGATTTTCCCGTATCGCGTCTTTTATCCAGTCAAAGCTCAGGAGCGGGCACAGCGCGGCGATGGCGCGCACCGCGTAAGGGGCGTTTTCGTTATGCCCCTTCAATCCTGCTATCGAGACGAGATTCCCGCCCGCCGACGTACCGTAGAGGCACAGCCGCTCCGCGTCGAGCCCCCACTCCGCCGCGTGCGACTTTATATGCAGGATGGCTTCGATGAGGTCGTTCTCCGCGGCGGGGTATTTGCTCTTCGGGGCAAGCCTATAATTGACCGAAATCATGGCAAAGCCTTCCTTCAGGGCAAAGAAACCGGGATACATATGCCAGTCCCGTTTATTCATGCTCACGAAGCCGCCGCCGTGGACGATCACGACGACCGGGAGAGGCGCTTCGCCCCGGTTTTCGGGATAATAAAGGTCGTACTTCTGCAAGGGGTGGTCGCCGTAGCAGACGTCGAGCCGCTTGTCCTCGATCCAGTCGATTCTGGGCACGGGGATTTTCGGGCCCATGTCGATCCATTCGGGGATGAACTGTGTCTTGCGGATAGGTGGCGTCACTATGATACCTCCTTAGTTTTGATTTGATTTTGCGACTTCCTGATCACCACGGCCTCGTACGGCGCCAGACGGAATTCCGTCATATAGGCGCTCGCTTCGTGGTTTGTCAATAACAGTTCGGCACTCGCGTCCGTGTTCCGAAGCGCGCCCGCATCCCGAATCGCGTCACGAAAGCCGTCCGGCGGGGCGAAGCCCAAACGCTCAGCGCTAAAATTACAGCACACGAAAAGCGTCTCCCCATCCAACACCCGCAGGTACGCAAAGACCCGCGGGTCGTCCGGCGCGTAGGGGACGAAGTCCCCGTACACCACTATGGGGTACGCGCGCCGCAGACGGATCAGCTCCTTATAGAAATTCAGCACGGAGCCCCTGCGGCCCAGCTGCTCCTCGGCGTTGATCTCTCTGTAGTTCGGGTTGATGCCCATCCACGGCGCCGCCCGCGTGAACCCCGCGCCGGGGGCCGCGCTCCACTGCATGGGGGTGCGCGCGTTGTCGCGGCTTTTCATGCTGATGTAGCGCAGCATGTCCCCCTCCGGGATGTCGCCGTCCCGGACATAGCGGCGATAGGCGCTCAGGCTTTCGCTGTCCCTCAGCTGCTCCGGGGACGTGAAGCGCATATTCGTCATGCCCAGCTCCTCGCCCTGATAGACGTAGGGCGTCCCCTGCATCATGTGCAGGCAGACCGCCAGCATCTTGGCCGAGGCCTCGCGCCATTCCCCCTCGTCCCCGAGCCGGGAGATCATGCGGGGCTGGTCGTGGTTGTTCCAGAACAAGGCGTTCCAGCCTCTGTGCGCGAGGCCCTCCTGCCACTTCGCCATCACGCTCTTCAGCCGGGGCAGCGGGATGCCGCGGTCATTCCACTTGAATGTCTCGCCGCCGTCCAGATCCATGTGCTCAAACTGGAACACCATGTCGAGCTCGTCGCCGCGCGGGTTCGTGAGGCGGCGCGCATCCTCCAGCGTGGCGGCCGAAGCCTCCCCCACCGTCATGACGTCACGCCCGGCCAGCGCTTCCCTGCGCATCTCCCGCAGATACTCGTGCACCTTGGGGTTGGCGGCGGCGCGCGCCCGCGGATCAAAGTACCCGCCCGGCCCCGCCGGCCCGTCCGAAAAGTCGTCCGGCTTCGCAATCAGGCTGATGACGTCCATGCGAAAGCCGTCCACGCCCCTCGACAGCCAGCGGCGCATCATCGCGTAGATCTCTCGGCGCAGCTGAGGATTCTCCCAGTTCAGCTCGGGCTGCTTCGGCGAAAACAGGTGCAGATAATACTGGCCGCTCTTCTCGTCAAGCGTCCACGCCGGCCCGCCGAAAAGCGCCCCCCAATTGTTCGGAGGGCCTCCGCCCGGCGCGGGATTATTCCATATATAATAATCCCGTTTGGGGTCGTTTTTGCCCGAACAGGCGGCTTTGAACCACGGGTGTTCGTTTGAGGTGTGGTTGACGACGAGGTCGATGATGAGCCGGAGGCCGCGGGCGTGGGCCTGCGCCACGAGCCGCTCGAAGTCCTCCATGCCGCCGTAGCGCGGGTCGATCGCCTCGTAGTCGCTGATGTCGTAGCCGCTGTCGTAGCCCGGGCTCGGATAGATGGGGGAGAGCCACAGCACATCCACGCCGAGGCCGGCGAGGTAGTCGAGCTTGCTTATGATGCCGGGAATATCGCCGACGCCGTCGCCGTTGCCGTCGCAAAAACTCTGCGGGTAGATCTGATAGACGACGCTCTCCTTCCACCATCTGCGCTCATCCATCGGCCGCGGCCTCGTCCGGTACGGTGATGAGCACACGGCCAAATCCGGCGCAGGCCCTGCCTCTCGTGAGGCGGTAGCTCGCGCTCCCCTCCACGATCTGTCGCGCGCAGGCCAAATAGTCGTCTATGTAGCTCTTGTCCACGGGGAAGCCGTGGTGGCCGGGCCACACGGTTTCGAATGCGTCCCACAGGTTCTTGAGCCGCCGCATGGAATCGAGGAACACCGGGGGAGGGCAGGCCTCGCCCGGAATATGCAGCAGCACGCCCCACTCGCAGACGCTGTCGCCGCTGAACAGCATCCCGGCCTGCCGGTCGAGGAAGCAGACCGAGCCGGGCGTGTGCCCCGGAGTATGCACCGCCTCGACGTCACGCCCACCCAGATGGAACACGTACCCGTCCTCAAAATACCGGTAGTCGCCGCTCGGGTCTATGTTTAACATGCTTTTTGTCAGTAGGCCGGCCAGAGCGCGCGCCGGGCGGGGCACGCCTTCGGTCGCGATTCCCAAAGTGTAGCGGGGATCCGTATGCAGGGCGAATATCCCCCTGTCGGCCTCGTGCTGCCATATCTCGTCGAAAAAATGATTCCCGCCGATGTGGTCTAAATGCGCGTGGGTATTGGCCACCGTCATGGGCAGGGCCGTCAGGCCCCTCACCGTGTCCTCAAAACCCTTGAGCCCAAAGCACGTGTCGATGAGCAAGGCCCTCTCCCCGCCGCAAAGCAGATAGCAGAGCCCCTGGCTGAAGCGGGTTTTCTCCTCGATCGCAAAAGTGCTGTCGTCGATGGGATGGACGGTGTAGCGGGACGCCATGAAAATCTCCTCCGCACGTCTGCATAGTTACGTCAAAAGGGCAATTAATAACGCCATTATAAGCAAGGGCTCATATCATGTATTTCACTATTTTAATATATGTATAATAATTTTAATGTGGGAGCGTTTTTTATCATAGAGAATAATGTTTGTTCAGTCGTCACTACTCCGTCAAACCCCGGCGTCTGTACTCCGCCGGCGTCACCCCCGTCACCCGCTTGAAAACGGCCGTATAGTAGCTCTGACCGGAAAAACCGTACAGCAACGCGATCTGGGAAATCGGATAGCCCGTGTGGCGCACGAAGTAGCAGGATTCCTGTATCTTCCGCATCGCGGTGTACGCCGTGAAAGGCATGCCCGCCTCCCGTTTGAACCGCGCTGAAAGGTACGCGGGATGCACGCCCGCATACGAGGCCGCGTCGCTCAGCGAAACCTTCGCGTCCAAATGGTTCTCGACATAGTGCATCACCTTGACGATGGGAGCCGAGTACGACGCCTCGAGCCGCCGGCGCACCAAGGCGATGAACTGCATCAGTATATTTTCCTCGAACGCCAGCACGGCGTCGCGGGCTGTCATCTCCTCGATCCGCTGCGTCAGCGCGTCGCTCAGCGCGAAAGCGTCGTTCGCGCTGACGCCGCCCCGGATGGCCGCGCGCGACAGGAAGGCGATAGAGCCGATCATTGAATTTTTCGCCGACCGCAGAGAATCCTTAGCCAGCACAGCCTTTTCGCCCTGAGCGGTGATCTCCCGCAACGAGGCCATCGCCGCCTCACCGTCGCCCTTTGTCACCGCCCCTACGAGCTTTTCCTCAAGCGCGTACGGGCTGTGCCTGAACATGGACTCCCTGTCGGCGTAGATATTGTCATAATATTGCTTCGGCTTAGGGAATGTAGCAGGCTCCCCGCCTTCGACCACAAACGGAATACGCTGTTCGCGGGCGACTTTCGTGGCGAACATTTTCATGACCATCGACGTATCCAAGCCGACGCCCCGACAAAAATCATCGAGCCGCGTTTTAGTCGCATCATCAATCCGCACACTTATTATAGCCATGTATAGAGTTCCTTCCGCGTATCCATATGCTTTCTCAATCATAGTACCCCGATGCCTTGGAGAAGCGTCTTTCGAAAGAGAAGCAGACGCTTTCCGCCGCGCGTATCAATCTTTCAAGCAGCCAACGGGCGTCACGTAAACGCCGTCCTTGCGGCGGTACGCCAGTTCCGTTCCGGTCAGTACCATCAAGAAAGACGGCTCTTTCATTTTGTCTATGTTCACTTTTTGCTGGAGGGCCTTCAGGTTTTCGGCGGCGGTTTCAATCTCTTTCGCCCCCATTTTCACCTCGACCGCTCCCCAGCGTCCGTCTTTCAACTGCACGATCGCATCCGCCTCCAATCCGCTCTTGTCGCGAAAATGGAAGACTTCCCCGTCAATGGCCTGCGCATACACGCGCAAATCCCGTATGCAAAGAGATTCAAACAGCAATCCGAACGTATTGAAGTCCCGCAATAAACCGTCCGGGGAAACGCGTAGCACGGCCGCCGCGATAGACGGGTCGGTAAAGTGCCGCTTGGGATGTGTCCGCAAGGCAGTCTTGGAGCGCATAGCCGGGTTCCACGCAAGCAGGTCCTCCACTACGAATATGCGTCTGAGAGCGTTGAGATAGATGGAGATGGTCTTTTCGGAAAGACTGTCTTCATCGACAGCCATATCGTTCCGAATAGTCCTCAATGTCGCCATTGTGGATACGTTTCGCGCCAGCGAACGCATGAGGGCGCGAACGCGGGACGGGTTCTTCTCAATGCCGTCCACGCGGGACACGTCAACACCGATGATCGCCTCCACATAGTCGGACGCCCGTCTCAGGGCGACAGATTCCTTCTCCCCAACAGAAGCTGGCCAGCCGCCGCGCGTGAGCGCAAACGCCAGCTTTTCAATCGTGAGAGTGGACATTCCATCGCCGTCGCAAGTACCGTCAAAGAGGGATTTCAACGATATACCACCATTGGATTCCAACGATTCATATAAGGTCATTGTCCGCATAAGCATACGGGAAATGCGTCCCGTGCCGGTATGCCCGACGACATTGTCCTTTGGCACGGCGGAGCCTGTCAAAATAAATTGTCCGCTTTCCCCGCGTTGGTCTACCGCGAAGCGCACCGCGTCCCACAAAACGGGCGCCATTTGCCACTCATCCAATAGCCGGGGAGCTTCGCCATTCAGCAGCAAAGATGGCTTTGTGTCGGCGGCTTTCAAATAAGATCCGGTATAGTCCGGGTCTTGCATAAGCAGCTTGCTGACTGCCCGTTCCTCCGCCGTTCTCGTCTTGCCGCACCATTTCGCCCCCTCAATCAATACCGCGCCAGACGCCTCCAATGCGTCGTCGAGCATCTTGTCAGCAATGCGTTTCAGATATTTTTGTTTCATCGGTCTCACCATCCCGCCAAATATTACTACCGCTCATCACGTACATCATACCACGCGGTACCGACTTTGGCAACGGTTTAGTATCGACTTTGGCGAGAGTTTAGTATCGACTTTGGCGGAGATTTAGTTCCGATTTTGGCAAAGGCTACAACCGCTACAACCAGCTACAAATTCAAAGGCTGGTATACAAAAAAATCCGGCGGCAAGCAAATCAGCGCCGGAACAAGAGCCGCGAAGCGCACAGCCTACTACGCGCCGCATGGAGCGAGTCCAGATATTTCTCGTTCTATTCTATATGGCTGCTGGCGTCAGGGTACTTCTCGTCGAACTCTGGGTCTATCTCGAACACGCGATACAGACTGACCGCGTTCCCGTCCGTGTCGTCAAGCGAGAAATGCAGGGTATACTCTCCGGCCACTCCGTCCGATTCGAGCTTCGAAACGCCGGATCCGGCGCTCGCGCCGTCTCCCGCCGCGACCGTATCGCCGCGCGAATCCTTGATCTTCCACGTCACATCCATATCGCCTTTCAGAAGCCCAGCCACCGACGCGCCATTCGGATTGACATGGCCGCACGTGCAGTCTCCGTCCGTAAACGCGATATTGCGTCCCCCGAGCAGATCGGACTCGGCGACAGTGCTCGTGACGCTCGGATAAGGCTCCGCTTTCACGCCCGGCGTGTTCTGTCTGTCGATATAGCCCGGGATCAGGGCCGCGCCCGTGATCGTTCCGGCAATGCAGACGGTCACAGTCACCGTTTTTGCGGTGGCGGCAATCTTGGCGCCGGCGAGAGCGCCTTTGGCTGTGGTAGCGGTAGCGGCGGCCGGGAACGGTATCGACTTGATCGACGCCATCCACATGACCTCAAACGCCGCAAGGGACTTGGCCGGCACCAGCTTCGTTGCCTGCTTATCCAACACACGACCGAGCACGGACTTGGTTGACACGCTGCCCGCTCTCCTCATTTCTTTTTCCTTATCTTTTTCCAATTCACTCTTTATCATGGCTCTCGCCCTTGTTATATTCCCTGAAACTGTTTTAGCGGATATCCCCGTAACCTCCGCAATTTCACGATAACTCATATCCTCATAATAGTATAGCATGATGGCTTCACGGCGCTTTTCAGGCAACGAAAGCACTATTTCGTAGATGCGGTCGCGCATAGCCTCGTCTTCCGCATATGCCTCGGGCAGAAACTCCCGGTCATCCTCTGTGATGGCGCCTTCTACATTTACATCCTCTATATCCAATTCCATCGCGCTGGCGTTTTTTGCTTTCAACGCCCTGAAGCACTTGTTGCGGGTGATCGTATATATCCACGAATTGACCGCTTCAGGATTTCTCAACGTCCGTATATCCAAAAACATAGACAGGATAGTTTCCTGTGCTGCGTCTTCAGCCGCACAAGTATCCCTAAGGATAGTCAGCGCATTGAAAAAAATCTCTCGCTGCTTCAAGCGACACAACTCTTCAAAGGCTTTCCTATTGCCCTTGATAGACTTTCTTGCCAATTTTACAATTCTCTTCTCATCCATTATTGTCCCTAACATATATTAAGATACATTCCAAGCTACTTTTCCTGTCGCGATTTACAATTTTTTTTAAAAATTCATATTTCCAATACGGAAATGGCGATAAGCTGTCGAGTCAGCGCGGGTAGCCTCCAAGATAATATTACCCACAAAGCAGCGCGTCTAAACATAAAGAACATATTTTTTGCAAAAAAATAAAATAATAAAAATCGGCGCCCGATCGGCGCCGGCTATTCGGGGCGTCTTGCGGGCGGCGCGTCAGGCGCGTACTCAAGCGTAGGCGCGGGCGCGGGCGCGTTGCCCGCGGCGTTTTCCCGTTCGTAGCGTACCGGCAGGGCGCCGGACAGAGAGACGCCCCCGCCCCTCGCTTCCTTGTACGCTTTCTTCTCATTGTACATCATCTTGTCGGCGAGCTTGAACACCACGTTGTAGTCGTCTTGCACGGAGTGGGCCACCGCCCATCCGAGCGAGATGTCGGGCCTGCCAAATTCCGCGTCGGTGATCGCGTCGGTTTCGCGCCTGACCCTCTCAACAAATCTCTCCGCCACTTTTTCTTCCGCGTTTGTCGCGAGGACTACGATCTCATCGCCGCCTATACGGGCCACGAAAGCGTTTTCGGGCGCGGCGCCTTTCAATATCCCCGATATTGTTGTCAGCAAGCGGTCGCCGGCGATATGGCCGATGTTGTCATTGACGAGCTTCAGGTTGTTCACGTCGCCGACGATGATGAGCAGGGGCATATTCTCCGGGGTGATGATCGACCGGGCCCTGTCGAGATAAGAGTTCCTGTTGTGTAGCCCCGTCAACTGGTCGAAGTTGGCGATTGACTCTATATACCGCAGCACAGAGTAGATATGCGTTATATCCGCGATCTCTATGAGCTGGCCAAACTCCCTGTCGCCTTCCCTGATAGCCGCCGGCGTGATGAGCAGGTGGTGCTCGGCGCCGTCGTGCGTGAGGGTGATGACATTCTTGTCGTGGTTTGATACGACTCCCCGCCCAGCCTCCAGGAGCTTTTCGCGGTAGTCGCTGAAGGGCTGGCGGTACTTCGGGTGGACGAGCTTGAACACGAAGTTGTCGGGCGACCTGTTCCATTCGAGGATGCGGTGCTTGCGGCTCAGGATCAATATCATAGTGCTCAGATTCGAAAAGACGAACTCGCGCGATGTGGCGATCACATTCGAGGCGTTCGCGCGGAAGAAGCCCGCAAACGACCTCTCTAGCACAAGAGCCAGCGCCAGCAGGAACAGGAGGAACATATCCTTATTATTGGCCAAAAGCGCAAGGATCTCTTCCACCACCATGACCGTCAGGGCCGTCACGAGCAGCCCGGAGGACGCTTTCATGTGGCGCGGCATCTGATAGAACACGTTGAAGCAGAGCAGATAGCTGCGGACCATCATGAACAGCCAGTAGCCGAGGAACAATATGTCTATATACTGCAAAGGCAGCATGGATTGGACGTCCCATATATTTGGGATAAAAACGCCCGCGAGATAGTCTTTTATGGCCCATGCCGTGAGGAAGGCCGGAACCGTGAAGTACCCTATCACAGTGCCGATGCTGATTTTCCTGTAATTCACTTGCGTCCATATGTGCAGGCAGAAGATCGCCGGCAGGGAGACGTACACGGCGTACGCGCCGATGCCGAGGTAGGCGGGCGCGCCGCCCGCCCCGTAAAGTGTGCTCATGACGGCGCAGGACGCCAACGCGACCGCAAAGGAGCAGTACACGATATATACGGAGTTTTCAAGCGCTTTCCTCTTCTTGCCGTAAATCGCGCGAAGCAGGAAGATGACGGCGATGACGAGCACGAAAAAGGGGATCCAGAAATATATCGACTCGTTGGCGTCCAAAAACTTTGTGACCTCGTATGAGACCATCTTTGTCATGTTATCGAAAGACATATTGCCAAGCTCAGGCGCATTCATGGTTTCCCTCTCGTTTCGGCGTCTACCATATTCATTATACTACGTTCACTAGGCTTATAGGAATGCTTTTTCCTGTTCTATGGAGGCAATCAATCAAGCAATCAATATCGGATGCGGGCGGGGTGCGAAAATTTTACCGGAAAAGGCCGCGCTATGGAACAGGAAAACGGCGCGCTCCCGTATCTTATCTAACATGTGGAGTGTATCAGGGGCAAATACAAATAAAAAAACAGCGAATGGCGGCGGCGTACCCTTGTACGTGAAGATCGCCATATGGGCGTGTGTATTGTCCGTATGCGGCGCCGCCACGGGTTTTTGGACGATTCAGGCGTTGGGGCACATGTCGGGTACTTCCCGCAGTTCCGTCCCGCAGGCCATTTATGGGCAATTTTACGCCACGCGCGATGTCGGGGGGCTCGTCGCGCTCCGCAAGGCCGACGTCTATTACGAACATGAAACGCGCTTCGTATTTGATGGCGAGGCCGGGCGCGGCGGCGCTACGAGTTTCACATTCCTGTGGGACGTGGTGGACGGCTTCGATGAGGGCGCCGTGAGCTTCGACAAGCCCGGAGTCAGCTACGAAATCATAGAAACGGAGGCGGTGGGGGAAGGCTGGCGCAGGCTGATCGTCCGCTGCGAGGGCATGGACACTGGGAGCGGCTTGACCGCAGTACTGCGCTATTCCGCGGAGGAGCTCTCCGTGAGGGACGCCGCCCCCGGATATTACAAATGGGACCTGGACGCGTATACAGCGGAAAGCATCCCCGAGCTGGACGCGGAAATCGCCTCATTTGAGAATCCCTACGCGTGCGCGAATTGGATCAAGGAAAATATCGCATATGAGAACGTCACCGAGGCGCCGCAGACCGTGGCCGAGACTTTCTATTCGGGAAAAGGGGACTGTGACGACAGGGCAATACTGTTTTGCTACATGGTGAAGAGGCTGTTTCCGGAGATGGGGCAGCACATCGTGGAAGGATGGACGAAGAGCGGGGACTACCACGCCAATATCGCCCTGCACACGGACGACGGATGGTTGTTGCTCGACCCTTCGATGTCGAGTACGAAGTTCGGGGTATTCGATTTTGAGCCTTTCGTGCCGTCGAGCCGCATATCCCTCCCCTACAATATCACGGACGCGGACGGCCGGGAGAGAGAAGAAGGAAGCCTGGGCATAGCGTTCAACGGCGGAGTGGTGAGGGAGGGGTAGAGGCGCGTAGGCGGCCCCTGGACATAGAGCGTTATACTGCGGAGGTAAATGTCAATAAGAAAAGTGGCCCTATCCCCGAGGGGCAGGCCACCGTGCGGTGACTTCCCGAGCCTGTTTTGAAACAGCGTCCATATCCGAAGGCCGTCAGCTATATGCACCGCGCAAGATGCCCTCAATCTGCGCGGAACTCATGCCGGTATCAGCAACAATCTCTGTCATACTGCGGCCGTTGCGCTTCATGCGAAGAACGATCTCTACGCGCCCTTCATCACGTCCTACCTCCAGGCCGTCCTCAAATCCGTCCTCAAAGCCGTCCTCAAACCCCTCTTCCATCGCCACCTTCCGGGCTTCTACCGGATCGTACTCTGCGAACAACATATTATTCACCTCCGATGAGTGCTTTCTTATAAACTCTGGCAT